>WRHW01000003.1 GCA_009783055.1 Holophagaceae bacterium | reverse complement strand
GACCTCAACAAAGCGGAGGACAACCGTAGGCCGCCAAATCCCTACTTGGAGTCTAACCCCCGCTTGAGTGCCAAAATTGACGGTTCTCACTTCAGATACATTAATGGTAGCTTATTTGAAAGGAACCTTGATCCAGCCACTTTTAATCGCAGAATGCGAGATGAATTGCTCGATTGCCTTAACTTCGACTGGGGACAAATTAGCCCTGCCGTCTTCGGCTCAATGTTCCAAGGTGTAATGGACAAAGACCAGAGGCGGGAGATTGGTGCCCATTACACATCAGAAGAAAACATACTCAAGCTCATCAACCCATTGTTTATGGACGAACTAAGAAAAGAGTTTGATTCCATAAAGAAACAAGCCAAAACAAAGAAAAGCAAAGCCCTTGCAACATTTCAAAACAAACTAGCAAGCCTCAAATTCCTTGACCCAGCCTGTGGATGTGGCAACTTTCTTATCGTTGCCTACCGTGAACTCAGGAGGCTAGAACTGGAAGTAGTCAAAACAATGCTGGGTGACAAGCATGGATACCTACATGGAACAGGCATAACGGGTAATCTCAAAGTCAACGTAGACCAGTTTTATGGAATAGAGATAGAGGAATGGCCATGTCAAATAGCCAGGACAGGTATGTGGCTGATGGATCACCTGATGAACCTGGAGGCAACCGAAATATTTGAACGCTATGAGTATCGTCTGCCCCTCAAACAGGGTGCCACCATAGTTTACGCCAACGCCCACCGGATTGATTGGGAAGAATTAGTCCCCAAAAGCGAACTGAGTTATATCTTAGGCAATCCACCTTTCATCGGTTATTCCTACCAAAGCCAGGAACAAAAAGAAGATGTTCTCCTGACCTGCCTTGATGAAAAGGGCAAGCCTATCAAAAACGTTGGAAAGATAGACTATGTGGTCGCTTGGTATTACAAAGCATCCCAATACATCCAGGGGACACAAATCCGAGTTGCCTTTGTTTCTACCAATTCAATCACTCAAGGTGAACAAGTAGCCACAGTCTGGAAACCCCTCTTTGACATGTTTGGTATTCACATTGATTTTGCCTACAGGACATTCAAATGGAGTAATGAAGCCAAAGGCAAGGCGGCGGTGCATTGCGTGATTATTGGATTTAGCACTGTGGAAGGCATAGAGAAGGTTATTTATGATGATGTTTCTGCAAAAGCATCGGCGATGAATATCAACCCGTATCTGGTAGATGCGCTAAACGTCTTCATAGAGAATCGCAAAAAGCCTATTTGTGCTGTGCCGGAGATGATGGCCGGTGGCAAGCCTACTGAGGGCGGCAATTTGATAATGAGCAAAAAAGAGCGTAATGCACTCGTTAAGGTTGAACCCAATGCGAAAAAATATGTCCGTCGCTATTACATGGGCGATGATTTTATTAATGACATCGAACGCTATTGCCTTTGGTTAGTAAACTGCCCACCCAACGAGCTCAAACAAATGCCTCTAGTTCTTGAACGTGTTGAGCGTGTTCGCCAAATGCGGCTAAATAGCAAAAAGTTAGCCACACAAGCGAAGGCGAAAACGCCTATGCTGTTCGATGAAATCCGCAAGATAACAGGCAAACACTATGTTGTAGTGCCAAAAGTATCCTCAGAACGCCGACAGTATGTCCCAATAGGGTTTCTGTCGGCAGACAACATCCCAGGTGACAAGCTGTTTGTAGTATGCAATATGGGACTGTATGGTTTTGGAATCCTAGTCTCTGCTGTCCACATGGCATGGATGAGGGCGGTTTGTGGACGTTTAGGAATAGGATATAGCTATTCCAATACGATTGTTTACAACAACTTTCCTTGGCCTAATGTCACAGACAAACAGAAAGCGGACATTGAAAAACTAGCGCAGGACATTTTGGATGCAAGGGCTTTGTTCCCCAAAAGTTCCTTCGCAGACCTCTACGACCCGCTGACCATGCCACGCGAACTCCTCAGGGCACACCAAGCCCTCGACCGTGCGGTGGTGAAGCTCTATGGGTTTGCCAAGGGTATAACTGAACCTGAAATTGTGGCGGAGTTGATGACAAGATACCAAAGATTAGTTGCGAAGCAATAGAACTATTAAACTTTCTATCTCCTAGTTCTTGCCTCAAGCATGTGGACAGCAAAGGTTGCAAGCCAGTGTTCGCCTTCATAGTTTCCACTGGATACATGGGGTAGACTTGCGTTGGCATGTGCATCTGCCAAACCCAACAGGTTTGACCTCTTGCTATCCTTAGCACTCAAATGGCTCATCAGGGTATATAGGTTTCTGGCGCGGCTCATGTTAAGCCCATCTAGGTGCGCAATACGGGGATCAGAGCGGTCTGAAACCGTGGCTGGAACTATCGGTAGGCGATTCAAATTAGGCAAAAAGCCTTTTAGCCACTTTTGAAATGTGTCTTCGTCAAGCACCTTTGCCATCAGGGCTACTTCTTCTAGTGCTGGGCTGATGAAGTCTTCACCTCCCGGCTCATAATTTAGCGGGGCAGATTTATCGTTGTAATAATATGCTTTAGCCCTTATCAACAATAGTGCTTCAAACTCCGTATCCTTGGTCGCCCTTGCATAGTCTAAAGCTAGAGACATAGAATAGGCTGTATTTGAATGAACGCCCGTGCGGTTTGGATAGGTAAGTCTAGGTAAGAAATCCATAAAGCGGCGACAGATTTCCTTTGCTAGTGGCCTCACAGCTTCTGCCCATTTGTTTGCCCCTGGATAGTCTGATGTTTCTAACTCTGCTGATAGCTTTAGCAACCAAGCCCAACCATAAGGACGCTCAAACGCCCTGTTTTCCCTTGAATCAAGGTAGTTAAGTTCTATTCGTAATAGATCAGGAGAAAGATGTTTGTCTAATACAGCCCTAATTTGGGAAGCCTCTGACATTTCAGGAAACTCTCTTAGCAGTCTTGCCAGCATCCAGTGCCCATGAACAGAGGAATGCCAGTCGAAGCAACCATAAAATGCCGGATGAAAAACTCTGGGCAATTTTAGGTCATCTGGATTCCCCAGTACATGGTCGGGCTTGTAGGGAAATTCCTGCCCCACACATTTAAGAGCCAACCTAGCAAAGTGCCCTGCCGAAGTCTGGTTTAGTGTCAACGGTGGTGCCTGCGCCAGAAGAGCTACCGAAACGATTGGCCAAAAGAAATTGCGAACATCCATAGTAGTCTCCATACGACATTGGAGATTATAACACTTGATGGTAGAAGAAAATTTGCTCTTTGCTCATAGGAATAGCTATAACAAACCTATTACACGCTTGCTAACATAAAAAACACCATCTTGGTGGATTGCAATGCTATCGACCACAACTTTTTCGTTGTTTAGCAATACATAATTTTTGTTTTCGAATATTACCAATACGTCTGCACCCTTTGAAACTGTCATCTTTGCACCTGTTGGTAACGAGTTATCAATCTCAACCCTTGCGCCAACTTCCTTAAAGGCCACCTCGGCAGGGTTAAATAAATCACGCGTTACTGCTCCGAGATCGATACCCCAGGCCTTTGCGCACATCATTGCTATGTCTGTATTGTCGATTACTCCATTGACGCGCCCATTTTTGGGCAGGTATGAAAATAGAATGACATCTTCGCCTGTGTGCCCTGTGGTAGTCCATCCAATATTGGCGCGTTTAGAAATGATCGGGCCAACAGTGTTTTGCATACTCTCAACTGGAGCATTCGAGATTTTATCAATTTCTGCCTCAGTGAGGTCTTCGATACCAAAAAATTGTTTCATCACATCCACAATATTCGTGCGGTCTGCATTAAATTTTGATACGATGCCAGTGCCAGAGAGTTTGGCACGTTTGAGTGGTGCAATAAATTTTTCGACTGGATCATTAGCGTAACTGCCTCTGGTGCCGGTGTTTCCGATGCTGATTCCGCCAGTACCATGGTCACTCATTATCAAAAGCATAGTGTTTTGGCTGGCTTTAGCATAATCTAGCGCGACAGCAACTGCAGAGTCAAAGGCGAGTATCTCTGAAATAAGCCCCACAGGCTCGTTGGCATGTGCCATCCAGTCGGGTTTAGACCCTTCAACCATCAAGAAAAATCCTTTTTCGTTTTCTGATAGCAAGTCTATAGCCTTAGCCGTCATCTCGGCTAGGGATGGCTCCGAGGGTGCAAGTTCTACTCGGTCAATCTCGTATGCCATGGAGTCTGGCGCAAACATACCCCAGAGTTTCCCACTTGAAGCGGATTTCATTTCTGCGCTGGTAGTGATGTATTTGTAGCCCAGTGCCTTGATTTCTTCTAGGATGTTTTTTCCATCCTTTCGGTAAGGTTCTTCTAAAAACTTGAAACCACCACCCAGCACAACGTCGATACCAGTGTTGGCCTGTTGCTCGCCAATGATGTCATATCTACCTCGGTTATTAATATGTGCCGAAAAATTTGCTGGGGTCGCATGTTGTACATTGCAGGTTGCCACAATGCCTGTGGACTTACCAATAAGCCTTGAGGCTTCCAAAAGGTTTGCCACGGGAACCGAATCCGCTGTCATGCCTATATAACCTGCTTTTGTCTTAATGCCACAGGCAAATGCCGCCGCCGCAGGAGCGGAATCAGTAATAGCTCCGATGATTTGGCCGTTTGACCAATAGGTTCGCACAAGACCGCTGACTAACTCATCGAGGGCAAGTGCCTTTTTTGTATCAATTATTCCTGTTTCAGCGTCGCATGCACCATACCATCGCGCAAGTGTCAAACCCGCAAGGCTTGTTCCATCAGGAATCATAATTATGATGTTTTTTATTTCTGAATTGGAAAGTTGATCATCTCTCTGTACTCCTGCCTGAAGTCTTGTCACCAATGGCGACAAATACACCAAGATGCCTATAACGGCAAAAAGAGCATTTCTAACCAGTACATTCATCTGCCATCCCCTGTTCTCAATATCTAAAGTGCCAACTAAGGTAATTGCAAAACCCAGCGATACACCTGCTCCCTCCGTTGTACCGTCTCCAGCGAAGAGTAGGCAAGTGTTGAGATACCAAAAATTCCGCTGGATTCGGTTACACTTCGGGCGCAACTTACCACCTTCGGTGTCTTGCAAAACCGGTAGTTTTGCAAGAGTCTCAATTAACATTCTATACCAAGTTGCCTCAAAACTATGAGAGTGGCGATCCTGCTATAATTGTGGGTATTGGAGGCATTATGGAATCAACAGTGATATGGTCATCTGGCATGTCATTTAAGTCGGCACAAGATGGACATGACCTCATGCTTGATTTGCCCGTTGACATGGGAGGCACTGACCAAGGGCCAAAACCAAAGACCTTGCTCTTAACCGGGCTGGGGGGCTGTACGGCTATGGACGTTGTTTCTATTCTCAAAAAAATGCAAGTCGAAATTGAGGGTCTTAAGATACATATCAGCGCAGACCTCACAGAAGAACACCCAAAAGTTTTCAAATCAATACATATCAGGTATGAATTTAGTGGCAAGGATTTACCCTTGAGCAAGTTGGAAAGGGCAGTCAATTTGAGCCTCGAAAAATATTGCGGTGTGAGTGCGATGCTCGCAAAGGCCTGCCCTATCAACCATGAAATAGTTGTTTGCGGGTAGCTTGGAACTAGGCTGTCGTTATGCCAAGTTGCTCCTAGTTGCGTGCAATTTGATATAAATTAATGGATAAAGAGAACGAATGTGAGCGTAAAATATAAATGGATATATGGAGTTACAACATGCAACCTGTAAAAATCGTACTCGGAGTTATTGGGGCAGACTGCCATGCAGTGGGCAACCAGATTTTAGAAAAAATATTTAGCCAAAATGACATCGAGGTGGTCAACCTTGGGGTCATGGTCTCGCAAGATGAATTTATTGATGCCGCAATTGAAACCAAGGCCGATGCAATATGCGTCTCCTCCCTATACGGCCAAGGTGAGCTGGACTGTGAGGGTCTGAGGGGGCGTTGCATTGAGCGTGGCCTGGAAGACATCATTTTATATGTCGGTGGCAATTTGGTGATCGGCAAAAAAGCTTTTTCAGAGACCGAAGAGACATTCAAAAAAATGGGGTTCGACCGCGTTTTCTCCCCCGATGCCGACATCAACAATGTGTCTCAGATACTCAAAGATGATGTGGCCGGAAGACGCAAATAGAATGGATTAGGTGTTGCAAAGGAAAACCGTGATTCTCCTCTCCATAGACATCGGTTCTACATACACCAAAGGGGCGATGTTTAGGCTGAATGGTGAAAAACTGGAATATTTGGATAGGGCCGTATGCCCCACTACCATTGCCGACTTAAAAATTGGCTTTGATTGGATAAAGAAAAAACTCGACCCTAAAAAAACCGCCGAGCAGATATTTTTTACATCCTCAGCCAAAGGTGGGCTGGCTATATCTGCAATAGGAGTAGTGCCTGACCTAACACTCATGGCCGCAAAATCTGCCGCGCTATCTGCGGGCGGTAAGGTGGTTTCTGTTCATGCCTACAAACTTACTGGGGAACACTTAGCAGAACTTCTGAAAAAAAAGCCTGACATCATACTCCTTGCGGGCGGCACTGACGGCGGAAACGAATCATATCTGTTACACAATGCTGAGTTATTGTGCCACCTACCTTCGATGGTCAACTGTGACAAGTTGCCCACCATTGTCTTTGCAGGCAATGTGGCATTAAAGGATGTAATTTGCCATAGGCTTTCCGAGGCTGGCTTTGATGTCCATCCTGCACCAAACCTACTGCCAAAAATAGACCAGATGGAACCAGAAGGGGCAAGGGAGAAAATCAGAAATGTGTTTTTACGCACTATCGTTTTTGGCAAGGGGCTAGATGCGATTCAAAATGAAATAGGCTCCGAGCCAATGCCCACTCCTCTTGCGGTGCTGTTGCTGGTAGAGGCTATCCACAATGAATTACCAGACTTTGGCGATTTTATGTTACTAGATATGGGGGGAGCAACTACAGACGTATATTCTGCTGGAGGCAAACTAGATGCAGAGGCAAGAGTGATAATGCGCGGCCTTGCAGAACCCATAATCAAACGCACTGTTGAGGGTGATCTTGGAATGCGCGTCTCTGCCTCAACTGCTGTGGATAGCATTGGCGACACGCTGTCTGAAATAATGGATGAAAACCAACGCAGTTCCTTTTCTGCTTTCATTGGCAAGTTGGAAAGTGTGCCAGAATATCTGCCCATTGACCCAGAGGAAATCCACTTTGATAGATGCCTGGCATCTGCATGTATTCACCACGCAATGCAGAGACACGCCGGAACTTGGCGCAGGGTGTTTACCGCTGAAGGCGAGGCCTTTGTCCAACAGGGCAAAGACTTGAGACAGATTTCTAAGATAGTCGGCTCAGGTGGCTTTTTAAGCGCAATGAGCGATTTTGTCCCAATTGTGATAGAAAACAACCGGCCTTCTGAAATAATTTCACTGAACCCCAGAAACTATACATATCTGAGGGATTACAATTATATTCTCCCTCTCTTGGGAGCAGTTGCAAGTA
Source organism: Holophagaceae bacterium (assembly GCA_009783055.1). Taxonomy (GTDB): domain Bacteria; phylum Acidobacteriota; class Holophagae; order Holophagales; family Holophagaceae; genus WRHW01. The sequence goes on along the minus strand of WRHW01000003.1, from coordinate 81,957 downwards.
GCTATCCTAAACAAGCGGCGCGATGCGCCATTGAAAATTTATTGCTAGTAGAACAAGGCGGAACACCTAATTCCCTATAAGTAAGTTCAAAACAGGAGTACGTCCATGAGCACTCTCAAAAACAAACGCTTGGATGACAGCGAGTTCAGCACCGAGCAAAAGGAAGTCTTGGCAACTTGGCCAACAGGAGCAGACGTTGATTTTTATGAGGCCATTGAGTTTCAAAAGTCGATTCCTGAAGAAAAACGATTTTCCTCAGCCCTTGCAGAGGCCAACAAAGGTAGGAAAACCCTTATACAACCAAGGGCTGGTGTAGCGTTGCTAAACGAACACATTGACTTGCTTCAGGCTCTATCTGTTGAGGCCGACTTATTGCCTACCACAATTGATGCCTATACAAGGCAAAACCAATATGCAGAAGCTCAAAATGGAATACAGCGGTCACTGGAAGCAGGACGAAGCCTTTTGAATGGATTCCCAGCCGTAAACCACGGGCTTAAATCCTGTCGCATCCTTGCCAATGCCATTGAGAAGCCAATTCAGGTGCGCCACGGCACGCCGGATGCTAGGTTGCTGACGGAGATAACTCTCGCCGCGGGCTTTACCTCTTACGAGGGCGGTGGGATTTCATACAACATCCCTTACGCTAAGAAAATTAGCCTAGAAGCTACTCTGCGACATTGGCAGTATACAGATAGGTTGGTGGGCAAGTATGAAGAAAATGGTGTGCGAATTAATCGCGAGCCATTTGGCCCACTCACTGGTTCGCTGGTTCCGCCATTTATTTCACATACTGTAGCGATCATAGAGGGTCTTTTGGCACTCGAGCAGGGCGTTAAGTGCCTGACGCTTGGGTACGGCCAACTTGGCAACATGATTCAAGACGTGGCCGCCGTAGCTTCTTTGAGAGAATTGGCTGACGAGGCGTTTAATTCTGCAGGATATAGTGGCTATCAGTTGACAACTGTTTTGCATCAGTGGATGGGTGGGTTCCCCGAAGACGAAAGCAAGGCATTTAGCGTCATTGCACTTGGTAGCGCGGTAGCCGCGCTTTCAAAGGCCACAAAAGTGATTGTCAAGACTCCACATGAGGCATCCGGTATTCCAACAAAGGATGCAAATTTGATGGGACTAAAAGCTACTCGCCAAATGGTATCCCTCCTTCAGGATCAATCCATGCTAGAGATCAAGCGGGTCATCGAAGAAAAGGAATTGATAAAAAAGGAAGTCAAACACCTCCTCGCAAAAGTGTTTGAATTGGGTGACGGAGATATCGCCATTGGCACTGTTAGGGCATTTCAAGCAGGTGTTTTGGATGTGCCATTTGCTCCAAGCATCCACAATGCAGGGAAGCTGATGCCTGTAAGGGACAATGAAGGTGCTGTAAGGATACTCGAAAAAGCAAAAGTACCAATGCTGGCTGAGGTGGTGGAAGTCCATCAGGCTCGCATCAAACAACGGGCTGACACTGAGAAACGCGAACCCAACTATCAGATGTTGATAGACGATATTTATTCTGTCGGCAAGGGCCGGCTTGTAGGGAGACCAAGATGAAAATTCAAAAAGTTTTGTTCACAAAAGGAACTACAGGATTCTTTTTTGACGATCAAACCGCCATAAAGAATGGCGCATCAATGGATGGATTTATCTACAAAGGGAAAGTGCTCACAGATGGTTTTGAGCAAATACGCCAAGCAGGAGAATGCGTTTCTGTTCTGCTGATTCTTGAAAATGGTCAGGTGGCTCAGGGTGACTGCGCCGCAGTTCAGTATTCTGGGGCTGGGGGACGCGATCCGCTCTTCTTGGCGGACCGCTACATTCCTTTCATGGAAAAGCACCTGCGCCCCTTGCTTGAGGGTCTGGAACTGGATTCTTTTCGCAAGCTGGCAGAAAAATTTGATTCACTTCTGATTGAAGGTAAGCCACTACATACAGCAATAAGATACGGCATATCGCAGGCTCTTCTTGACGCTATTGCAAAGGCTGAAAACAAACTCATGGCAGAGGTGGTGGCGGAAGATTACCAAATTCCGTTGATCCCAGAGCGGGTGCCGATTTTCGCCCAATCTGGAGATGACAGATACAACAACGTTGATAAAATGATACTAAAAAAGGCTGACGTACTTCCTCATGCGCTCATAAATCACGTTGACAGCAAACTGGGGCGAAACGGTGAATTGTTGTCAGAATATGTTGGCTGGCTAGCTAAACGAATTACTTCATTAAGAGTAGACAGTATCTATAAGCCCTGCCTTCACATCGACGTTTATGGCACAATTGGGCTTATTTTTGACAATTCTGCTACTAAAGTAGCCTCCTACCTAAAGTCCCTAGAAACTCCTGCAAATGGATTTGAACTTTACATCGAAGGCCCTGTAGACGTAGGTCATCGTGAGAGGCAGGTCGATGCCTTAGCGGCAATCACAAAAGAACTTAATAGAATTGGTAGCACGGTAAAAATCGTGGCAGATGAATGGTGTAACACAAAAGAAGACGTGATTCTTTTCACTGATGCTAAGTCCTGCCACATGGTTCAAATTAAGACCCCTGACTTAGGTAGCATACACAACACTGTCGAGAGCGTGCTGTACTGTCGCAAGAACGGAATGGAAGCCTATCAAGGCGGAACCTGCAACGAGACTGACCTTAGCGCAAAGGCATGCCTACATGTGGCCATAGCCGCTCGTGCTGAGCGCCTACTTGCAAAACCTGGCATGGGCTTTGACGAAGGCTACATGATCGTAAACAACGAGATGGAGCGTGTGCTTGCGGTGCTAAAAGCAAAAGGTTAATTGCACTTTGATTTATTTTCATTCTGGAGATTTTCATGTTATTCGCCCCATTACTCCTGATAGCTCATATTGCATTGGCAGTGCCCGTTGAAACTGCCCAGCCCAATCCTGTTGCTGGCAAGTGGGAGGGCATGGTCAGAGTCATGGGAGTATCTTCAGCCATAGAAGTCAATTTGGTTCAGGATGGCAACAACGGATTACAAGGTACTATCACTGCGCCATCCCAAAATATCATCGGCCAAAAACTTGAAAATATCATATATAGCCATCCCGATATATCCTGCCAGATAGCTGGAATCCAGGGCAATCCCACGATCAGGGGGCGCGTGGAGGGCAATACGATTAAAGGAACTTTGTCCCGATCTGGCTATACCTTCAACTTTGAGTTGGCACGAACTGGCGACATAGTAGTAGCCATACAGGAAAAACCAGTAACTGGCTATTGGGAGGGTGCTGTACATGTACCAGGAATGGAACTGGGAATAGAGTTGACAATAGCCCAGGAAAACGATGGCAAGCTACTGGGGTATTTTACGATACCTGCCCAGGGAATAAGGGACAAACCAGCGCAAGACCTAGTCATCACATCAGCGGAAATATCCTTTAATGTGAATCTCCCACCACAGGTATCCTTTAGTGGAAAGATTGAAGATGGAAATATTAAAGGCAATTTTATCCAAAACCAATTCACCTTTCCCTTCGACCTCAAGCGTTTGGGGGATGTAAAACCCACCCAAAAGGAACCAGAAAACAGCCCTGATGAAGATGCCATCCAAGAAGATACATCAGATCAGCCAATAGTAGTCCCTGGCTACTGGGATGGCCTAATCCGCATTCCTGGGATGCAGATTGCCATACAGATAAACTTAATCCAAGAAGAAAATACTGACATTAAGGGATATATTTCCATGCCAGCACAGGGATTATACAATGCTCAACTTGGAGATATAACACTTGCCCTTCCTGAAATATCTTTCAAACTGCTAGGTGCCCCCGGCAACCCCATATTTAAGGGACGCATTCAGGGCAATTTCATCAGAGGCAACTTTACCCAAGGCGCAGGGGCGGCTCCCTTTGAACTAAAGCGTATTGGAGAGGCAAGGCTTTTAGCTGAGCCTGTTTTACCAAAGGGGCTGACAGAGAGGGAAATCACAGTTGGTGAAGACCCATGGGTATTGCCAGGAACACTTACTCTACCAAGCGGAAATGCCCCATTCCCAGTTGCTATTCTCGTACATGGGAGTGGTCAAAATGACCGTGATGAGAGTTTTGGAGAAAATATTGGAGCCGCCAAACCCTTCAGGGATATTGCATGGGGTCTAGCAGAAAAAGGGATCGCAGTTCTTCGATATGATAAGAGAACGCTAGTCCATGCACAAAAAATGGCTACCGAAAAAAGAGATGGAATGCCCGTAACGCTCAACAACATTACGATTGACGATGCAGTTTTGGCTGTAGAAAACGCCACACAGCTTGCAGAAATCGACTCAGAAAAAATTTTCGTAATTGGGCATTCCAAAGGTGGCATAGCTCTGGGACGCATAGCCGAAAGGGCATCAAAAGTCGCTGGCTTTGTATCACTCGCAGGTGGGGGGCGACCACTAGACGACATCCTTTTGGAACAACTATCTCGTGGCATTACCGGAGATGAACTAGAGAAAATACAGGCAAAAATGGCAAAGGTAAAATCCCTTGACCTAAAGTCGGATACTCCCGACAACGAGTTGCTGGGTTGGCCTGCCACTTTCTGGCTTGACCTGCGGGGCTATGACTCGGCAATATCACTGAGACAGGGCAAGCGACCTACCCTAGTCCTCCAAGGCGAAGCTGATGCTCAGGTAACGATGGAGGATTTTGAAGTTTGGAAGAAAAACTACCCAGAAGCAACCTTTAAGAGTTTTCCAAAACTAAACCATTTATTTATGTATGTGGAAGGTAAAAGCACAGGTGAAGAGTACTTTTTGCCCGGACAACGCGTTGCACCCGAAGTCATCACAACAATCGCCGAGTGGATACTTAAGTAGTTTCCCATCAGCTCACCAAAGCTACAACAGCGAGTAGAATAAAGCATGGCTAACCCAAACAAACCAAATTGGGCCTCAATAGGCGAATGGGCGATAAGTTTCGCCAAAGACTGGGAAAACGCCAAAAGTGAGAAATCCCAAGGGCAGGATTTTATCAGGGCATTTCTGCGAATCTTTGGACATACAAGCAACGTAGGCGAATTTGAAAAACCAGTAACGACTCCAGACGGGCGAACAAACTACATAGACTTTTACTGGAAAGACAAAATAGCAATAGAAATGAAATCCAGAGGCAAAAGGCTCGACAGAGCCTTTGAGCAACTAAATCATTACATGGAATGTCTACCAGACGGAGAAACGCCCCCCAACCTCTGGATGGTGTCTGACTTCGAGCACATATACATCTATGACAACTCAACAAAACAAGAGAAATACTTCAAGACCAACAAACTACACAAACACATAAAGCACTTTGCCGTCCTTATAGGCGAAGTGCCTGAGCCAATACACAGCGACAAAGGCGCAGTTGACCTCAAAGCAACAGCAAAGATGAACAAGCTCTTTGAAGCCCTGCAGGGGCACCGCTATCCAGCGCATGAGCTAGAAGTCTATCTCGCAAGGCTCTTATTCTGTTTGTTTGCCGATGACACTGGCATATTCCCCCAGAACACCTTTTACAACTACATCCTCGCATCCAGCGAAAACGGCACAGATCTAGACGCAAGGCTGTCACAACTATTTCAGGACTTAAACGAACCTGAAGACGAGCGTATGAGGAACCCCTATCTCTCAGATCAGATAGACCCCTCCAATTTCAGGCACATCAACGGCGGTCTCTTTGAAAAGCAGATAAAGCACGCCGCATTCGACAAAAAAATGCGCCTGACATTACTGGAATGTCTTGAATTTGATTGGTCAAAGATCAACCCTGCAATATTTGGTTCCATGTTCCAAGGGGTAATGGACACAGACCACAGACGTGAGATTGGAGCACACTACACCACAGAAGAAAACATCAAAAAACTCATAGACCCCCTGTTCATGGATGGACTGAAGGAAGAATTCAAGAAGGTAAAGAAAAAGGCTAACCTAAAAGCCCTCTCAGAGTTCCACAACAAACTAGCAAACCTCAAATTTCTTGACCCCGCCTGCGGCTGTGGCAACTTTCTTATCATTGCCTATAGAGAACTGCGAGAGCTCGAACTTGAAGTTGTCAGAGAAGAGTTCAGGCTCACAAAAGGCAACGCCCACCAGCTATTGAACATAGAGACACACTTCAAGGTAAACGTAGACCAGTTTTATGGGATTGAGATACTCTCATGGCCATGCCAGATAGCCAAAACAGGCATGTGGCTGATGGATCACCTGTGCAACATGGAAGCATCAGAAGAGTTTGGAAAGCACTTTGCCAGAATCCCGCTTGAAAAGGGTGCAGAGATACAGTGTGCCAATGCCCATCGGATTGATTGGGAAGAATTAGTCCCAAAAGATGAACTGAGTTACATTCTTGGCAATCCGCCGTTTGTGGGTGGCATGATGATGTCGCGTGAACAAAAAGCAGATATTACAGACACCTTCGGAAAAATAAAAGGAATTGGAGAATTAGACTACGTGTCTGCATGGTACAAAAGAGCAACCGATTACATGAATGGCACGGGTGTAAAAACAGCCTTCGTCTCCACAAATTCGATTTGCCAAGGCCAACAAGCCATCACGCTCTGGGAGCCATTGATCAATGCTGGCATCACAATCAACTTTGCATATCGCACCTTCAAGTGGAGCAACGAAGCCAAAGGCAAAGCGGCGGTACACTGCATAATAGTAGGTTTCTCATTTTGTCTTACTCATAGTAAGTATATTTTTGAGGGTAATGAAAAAAAAGAAGTTAAGCAAATAAACCCCTATCTGATTGAAGCGCAGACTGTTTTTGTCAAGCCCTGTTCCAAGCCATTATGCGATGTATTTCCCATGCACTTTGGCAGTATGCCTAGGGATGGTGGCGGGTTAGCTCTGAATGATGAAGAAAAAACCGAACTATTGAAAGATGAGCCATTGGCAGAGAAGTGGGTGCGTCCGTATATTGGGGCAGATGAATTTATCAACAACAAATCCCGTTGGTGTCTGTGGTTACTAGGTGCAAATCCAAATGAAATAAAGAGATGCCCAACGGTAATGAGACGCATCGAGAGTGTCAGAGATTTTCGAGCCAACAGCGTTGCTGACGCGACTCGCAAATTCGCAGATTCTCCTTCGTTATTTTGCCAAATAGCCCAGCCTCAAACTGATTACATACTCGTTCCCAGGGTTTCATCAGAGAAAAGAAGCTACATTCCCATCGGCTTTATGTCGCCAAATACAATAGCCAGCGATGCTACTCAGATCATCCCCAGTGCTACCCTCTACCACTTCGGCATACTCACATCCAGTGCCCACATGGCATGGATGCGAGCAGTAGGAGGGCGGTTGAAAAGCGATTACCGCTACTCAAAAGACATTGTCTACAACAATTTCCCTTGGCCAGAAGCAAGGGATAAGCAACAGGAAGAGATCGAAAAACTGGCCCAAGCAGTGCTTGATGCACGGGCATTGTACCCCAGAAGTTCCCTCGCTGACCTCTACGACCCGCTAATTATGCCGAAGGAGTTGCTGAAAGCGCATCGTGCTCTAGACCGTGCAGTGGTGAAGCTGTACGGGTTTGGCAAGGATGTGACGGAGCCGGAGATTGTGGCTGAGTTGATGGGGTTGTATCAGAGGCTATTGGTCTAGAAATAGCCAAGAAATTTTCCCACAGGCGCAACCTAAGCACCAATAACTCTAATTATATTATTGTTTGTAGAAAAATTTTCTGTGTAATAGAAAGCGACTTTGCGCGTACACATAAAAAAAGGAGGGTGTAATATGGGGGGAGGCAAAGGCTTCGGGGCATTCGGGGGCACACAGGGTAGCAATCAACGGGAAAGACTGCTTTCAACGGTCTCGAATAGCAGTTTGAGAAACGCCATTAAAGAAATCTATAGGGAAGGTGCCACCGTTGGCGATGGTGGCACAACAGACGCGATTTGTGTTTACCGTATATGTCCCATGACACAAATGGCCAGTGGTCAGTGTTGGTTGAGGCGGCTATCGCCGCTCCTTCTTTTGTGGCCAAAAGTCGGTTGCAAACTTGCTGAAATTTGTACTGAACTATAAAAAGTTGAACTACTATAGAAGTCGCGCATCCGGGTGTTTGCCGTTCCCCGTGAGAGCAGTGTTTCGATTTTCTCTGCCAGCACAGTTTCCAGATTGTTTGCCATCAGCGGTATTGTGAGAGCCTCTTTTGCCTGTTAAAGTGATATAGGCATTGTGAGAGATTTTTTCATTTTGACCTTTCAAAGGATTTGTCCCAAAATGACTAGCATGGAGGGTGGCGCAGGGATGACTCGCCACAATGTCTGATGGAATATAGCTCCGAGGAGTGGAATTGGATAGAAGCAGAGTGGGCTTACCACTGCTTTGGTCGAACCGCTTTCCTTTCTCCAGAAGATTTTCGCCAAGCTAAGGCATGGGCAGAGCAGGGCATTCCACCAAAAATACTAGTTGATGCGATGGGGGTATTTTTCGCTCGTAGAGCCAAGAGACCACGCCCCAGAGCCTTTGTTGCATTGTCGCACTTGAAAAAAGATGTGGAAAAAGCCATGTCGTTTTTCAATACCATTAGCAGGGCAGGAGAGCCTATAGAGTTCGATTTCCCATTATGGGACAAAGTAACAGAACCTCTGAAGTCAAACCCTAGGGCCAAGGTTTCATTTGATATTTGGATGCAAATAAAGCATTCTGCCCCACCTCCAGAATCCTCTGGATATTTGGAATTTCTAGACTCTGAAGGTAGGGCGCGTCGGGCTTTTGTGGAAATTGTTACTGAAACACTTGGAAACCGCTGTATTTCAATTGAACAAAAGCTACGCGAAAAATTGTGTGCTATTGACATTCCAGAGGGTTCTGTTGTCTGGAAAAGAGCTTGGGATCACCATTTTGCCAAAGACGTTTGTAGCGAGTTTGGCATTGAGTGGATTTGATAGGGCATAATCGGCGAAATGAATAGGATTTGTCCGCTGGGCTAACACTTGAGGTAGTTACCACCTAATGGAAGATGGATGGAGGATGCATGGAGGCATGAAACCTATGCGCCATAAGGCTACTGGAGGAAATGGAGGATGTTTTTCATCATATGGGAAAAATATTCAAGAGTTTCCAAAAACATGTTTTGAGTTCGTGTTGAGTACGGAGCGGTTTTTTGGGCATGGATGTGATGTTCAAAATCACTATAATTACTGAAATGCTAGGGTTTAATGCTTTTGGTCAATTTGGTTGTTTTATGGCCTAAGGTTTTGAAACCGTCTCATTTGTTAAGCATCTCATATTTTTGGGCTAAATCATCCAAATCGCCACTGCGATATATCTTTGAAAAAATATTTACAATTTTTGGATCAAATTGAGTTCCGGAACAGCCTTCTATTTCTGCAATTACATCTTCCAGTGGCCATGATTTTTTATAAGGGCGAGGACTGGCCAGTGCATCAAAAACATCTACTATCGCGGCGATACGAGCTTCTAGGGGAATGTCAGACCCAAGAAGCCCGTCGGGGTAGCCCTTGCCGTCCCATCTCTCATGGTGTGAGCGTGCAACAGACCGCGCAATTTCTAATGCAGGTTGATTCCTTAATATCTGGTCGCCAATGATTGAATGAGTTGCGATGATCTTGAATTCTTCCGGAGTAAGTTGTGATGGCTTGGACAGTATAGCATCTGGGATGCCAACCTTGCCTATGTCATGCAAGCGACTGGCCTTGGCATATGATTCCGAAAGAGCATGCCCAAGCCCAAGAGCAAGTGAAAGGCGCTTTGTCAACTCTTGGGTTCTGAGGATGTGCCCACCAACAGCCATGTCTTTATACTCAGCAACAAGAGCAAGCATATCAATGGAGTTATCGTAAGATTTTTCCAATCTGGAAAAAAGCATGTAATTATCTAGGCCGGCAACGCATTGGTTTGCTAGGATTTGTGTAAATTCTAGCCCATTCTTGTTGATCCCGTCAGTGGATTCAAGATAGACAAATCCAAGAGGCTTATTTGCGCTTATTAGCGGTATGACAAGCGATCCTGAACGCAAGCCTAATGGTTTGCAACCTTCAAGGGTAATCTTCTTGCATATTTCTATAATCTCTGAACGTCTTTCCTGACTAAAAGAAATATGCTTAAAATCCCCTATACTGGCTTGAATTTTGGCTTCCTTCCCTTCAGTGGTTGCTAATAACCCATCTATCGTTGAAATCATTCCTGTGTGCGCAATCTGGCAAACATATACCAATTGGTTTAGCATCCATGCAAAATAATCTTCTAAATAATCTACTTTCAATTCATACAAATGTGGAGTCACATTTAGAATGTGTTTTAGTACATTTTTATTCGCCTCAATTGTCATTATCTGGTTGTAGTCTTTTAATGAAAATCTCAGTGTGGCAGACAATTTTTGGGCAGATAATTCCATTTTTTCTCTATAGTCATTGATGTCATATTTATCAATTATTGATTTTTCGGGATTTGCGCCAGGTTGTCCGGTTCGGATGATGAGCCTAATTTCGTCATTGTCAAGGTCTTTGCGTATATATTCAACTAATTTTAGCCCTGCATCATCAGACTCCATGATGACATCGATAATTGCTACCGCAACGTCTGGGTGTTCGATAATTTTTTTTCTAGCCTCTTCTGCAGAGCCAGCTTCAACAAATTCCAGCCCATGTCCCAAATATTCAAAATTGATTAAATTATTTTTTGTTGCCACCAATATGCCGGGTTCGTCGTCTACAACTAGAATTTTCCAAGTCCGGTTTTCCTGTGGCAAACCATCATTGTTTTCTCCTGAAAGATTTCGCCGGATTTTCATTGTAAAATTCCTAAAACTAATAAATGTGTATAACTATTCATTTAACTCCAGTGGAGGAGGAGTATATGGGATTGTTATCTCGAACTGGGTGCCTTGGCCTAAAATGCTTGTACACCGGACTGTACCAGAGAGATTTATTGTGATCAGTTCATAAACGATGAACATTCCAAGCCCCATTCCACCTTTTGACCTGTTGGTAGTAAAAAATGGTTCAAAGATGTGGCGGGCGGTCTCTTCGTCCATGCCCCGCCCATTATCAATAAAATAAATTTTTATCTCACCTTCCTCCAGAAAGCAATCAATTGTGATCAATCCCGGGGAGGTTCCCTCAGAAAATCCATACTTAATTGCATTGCTGTACAAATTATATAAAACTTGTTTGAGGGCACTGATAGAACCAAACGTACACAATTCGGGAGGATAAGAAATATCAATTGTGATATTAGAATTTTTGTGCAAGTGTCTCATATCTACTACAATATCTTCAAATATATCTTTAAAAATGATTATAGAATTATCGTTAGTCGACAGATTGACCGCAGTACTCTTGAATTGCTTTATCATTTTGTAAGCGCGGTCGAGATGAGAAGACACTAGCTGGGAAGACTCTTTCAGAAGGGATAGCGGTTTTGAAATTTCATCTTCCGAAACCTCATCCTGTCGTAAAAGTGTTTCAAAGTTACTTGCGAGTTCAAAAATCTGCGAATTTGCGCTGACTGCAACTCCTATTGGGGTTCCTAGCTCATGGGAGAAGCCTGCTACCATCAACCCAAGCGATGCCATTTTTTCTCTTTCTATTATCTTGGATGTGTCCATCTTTGACCTAGTTTGAAAAAGAAACAATAAGTGCATTACAAAAATACTAATCAAAGTCAAAAATGAAAAGATAAAAACATCCGCTACAATATCGCCACGACGACGTTCCCTATAATCAGCAATAATATCTTCTATTTCTAAGATAGTCACAATGCCCATCTGGGTTTTGCCCATGATAAATTTTGGATCACCAGAATGGCATTTTATGCAGGTGCTAGTTGTGACTACTGAGGTCAAGTGTTCAGCGGAGGCAGGCGAATCCTTTTGATTTATTTTTAGCAAGCCACCTGATGAATAGGGATTTCTAAGCAACTCTCTTTCTTCAGTGCTGGATGGAAAATTGTTGCTTGGAAAATCTGTAATGACCCGAAAGCCTACTTTTTGCAACGAGAGGGTAGCCAGGTTACTCTGTTGGGGGGTTAAATGGTTTATGAAAGATTTGTCAAAAACATTTTTTTTGCCAGATGTGTTTGGTGGTGAGTATACATGGGAAGTCAGCAGAGCTTGTGATAGAAGCCCAGCGTTAGCACTAGCCAAACTTGCTACATCTATAAGCCTTGAGCTTTGCCTCAGAGAAAAAGAAACAATCCCGAGGAGAATCCAAAATAAAATAATGAACAAATAATATAATTTATTGATGAGGGCGAGGACCTCAACATGCTCTCTTATTCGTTGGGCCAAAAAGCCCTTTTTATTGCTACCTTTGCTCAAAACTGATACCTCGCAGTATTCAATCATTTTGATGAGGGGTACCGCTCGATGTAGGTTACATCTATTTTGAACAGCTAGTCAAGATTTGATAAGTAAACATTTAGTTACTATTGGGGTATCAATGTGGAATAATCCCTCGAATTAAAACCTCAAATCGCGTGTTCCTTTAGCTGTCTGAGAAATTTTATTAATTGTTTCCTTTTGGATATTTTTGTTGGACATGGAGTATATTTCTGACTGTATTATTGACTCGCCAAGCTCTCTAAGCTCTGTATCGCCGAAATCTTCTATGTATTCTTTAAGTGTTAGCACTGCATTTGCTTGACATATATCGGCAATATTTCCTGTTTTTGCTAGATCCATAAAGCGATCTCCCGTGCGCCCTTCCCGATAGCAAGCGGTACAAAAGCTAGGTACATAGCCACCTGAAAGCAAGCTTTTTATTACTTCGGAGGGGGAGCGGTGGTCGGCAGGCTCAAATTGGCTTAGGGAAGTTAAGCGTTTTTGCCCACTGGACTGTTTTTTTGAATCGGCGTATCCTCCAACCCCGGTGCATGAGCCTGCACTGACTTGAGAAATACCCACTGCCAGCAACTCGTTGCGAAAATCCGGGGATTCCCTGGTAGTTAAAATCATACCTGTGTAGGGCACTGCAATCCTGAGTACAGCAACTAACAGTTTGAAATGGTCGTCTGATACAAGGTGCGGAAAATTTTCTTGACGCATTCCTTCTGCAGACCGTAGGCGTGGTACTGATATGGTGTGTGGACCTATGCCTTTTGAAGCCTCTAAATGTTCTGCGTGCATGAGCAGTGCGATTGTGTCATATTTCCAATCAAATAGACCGTAAAGTACGCCGAAACCCACGTCCTCAATTCCTGACTCCATGGCTCTGTCATGTGCCTCTGTATGCCATTCATAATTATGTTTTGGGCCTTTTGGGTGATTTAAGAGATATGTGGGCTTGTGATATGTTTCTTGAAATAGTATGTAAGTTCCAATATTCGCCTCTTTTATCCGAGTATAGCTTTCCTTTGTTGTTGCGGCGATATTTACATTTACACGCCTGATTGCTCCGTTGTCGAATTTAAGACTATAAATTGCGTTGATACAATCAATGACGTAATCTAATGGGCAGTTTATTGGATCTTCACCTACTTCTAATGCAAGCCTTTTATGGCCAAGTTTTTCTAAGATTTCTACTTCTTCTTTGAGCTGATCAATAGTTAGTCTTCGGCGAATGGGGTTATAGTTGTTTTTGCTGTATCCACAATAGGTACAGCTGTTGATGCAATAGTCTGATAGATATAGTGGAGCAAACAATACTATCCTGCGCCCATAGATTTGTTCTTTGATCTGTTTGGCTAATGAAAAAATTTCTTCTAGAGTGTTTTTGTCAGTAACTTCCAGCAGTGCGGCGGCTGAACGATGGCTCAGCCCTTTATATGTCTTAGCTTTTTCTAGTATGTCTGCAATGGAGGTAGGGTCTGATGCCACTGCTTTTCCATAGCTGAGAGATGCCAATACTTCTTCGTTATCTATAAAGCAATTAGCGTCGTTTGAGAGAATGTCATACATTAGTTCTTCCTGCAAGTCGATTAGATTTCTGCTCTGTCAAATATAATTCTTTATATGATCTTCGATGGCTTTTTTGCATGCGGCACAAAAGCCTACTTGGCTATTGCCAGTGGAATCAAACATAATACATTCCACTTCAGATCGATACCAACCCTTCCTGGCATAGTTAGCACCTTCAAAGGCTCCGATAATGTTTGTATCAGGTTCAATGAGACTTCTTAACTGTTGCCTAGATAGCCTGTTTCTTCCGGCTGATTCGAATTCTTCTTTTTTCCATGGGGTTGGTAGGGGCGTTTCCGGGGCAATAAGAGCTTTCCACTTTGGGTTCTGTGGGTCTATGGTAATATTTGGCTCCCATGGTTCAACAATCGGCGAAGATGGCAAATAGGCAACTCCACCTAGGTAATATTCATCAGCGATTCCTGTAAAGTGGTGGGCAAACTCATGCACCAAGACTGATGGAGAGGATGGATGGTCTACAGTGCTTACTGCGTATAGCCCAAAAATGCCACCACCGCCATATTCACTATTGTTTGCTAATACAATTAAAAATTCCCATGGTGCGTGCGAAGCTGTTTCGACAATTGCTCGATTGTCGTAACTCAGCACATATCTGCTTGTTCCGAAAGCATCGAAACTGAAACCTAATGCACTTCTGCGTTGTTGGCGGCCGGATGGTCTTGCTATTCCAGACTCTTCAGATGCTGGGCAGAGGCCCCACACGTTGAAATGATCTTTGTTTGATTTTAGCGGTTCTACATCGAAGACCTTTTCCAGCAATCGATTTGCATCTTTTTGAAATTTTTCTCTTTCGGCCAGCGTATAGCCATCTCCTAGGATGAGTAGATCGACCTTATGCGCACTATTTCCATTATTTTGGAAAGTAATTAGGGGAGAAACCGCTGTCGTAATGGCTCTATCTATAAAAATATCTGTTGGGTCTACCTCAAATGACCAAATATTTGAGAATATGTTTTGTTCATTTCGTTTTTTTAGAACAATTTGTACTGTCTCTGATGGTAATGGGAAACGTAGAGATTCGGAAAATGTACGCGTTTCTGAAAGAGCATCACCTGTAGTTGCCCACTCGCCAAAAATGGAACAAAATCCGCGGGAATAGAGTGGTTTGCTGGTTTTTTTGTCTATGACTTCAAAGAAATAATCTCCTAGGTTTGTGTTGTCTAATGTTTTTTCGAGATTCCCTGGCCAAGGTAGTGGCTCTAGCACTATCCTATCAATGCTAAAGTATTCCTTATGGGCTGTTCCGGTGTGGTAGTAGTCCACCCGTAATGTCCTCGGCTGGGCGAGTAGACATGTGAATGCTGAAATTATTGCAAATAGTGCGAAACGATAAATCATTGTAGACATGGCTTTTTCCATCAATTATTGTTTCGTGGTGTGAAACAGAATTATATTTCTAATGGCATCCTGACATGCAACACAAAAAGGCACAGAGTTGCGGCTGAACATGATGCAGTCTGTTTGTGAACGATAGTATCCTGTGGCCTCATAATTAGCACCCTCAAAAGCACCAATTTTTCGTGAATATTTGTCTTTGCCGAGCAGTGGTGTTTCTCTGGTAGCGTTAGCCCGAAACAGAGCTTCCATGACAGATTCCGGGAGGTTTTGGTCTCGTATTTCTTTTCGCTTTTCTTGATAATCCTTACTCATTGCTTCAAACTCGGTTTTTTTCCAAGGGGTTGGAAGAGGTACTCCCCTTGTCAATTTTGCCTCCCATTTTGGTTTTTGTGGGTTTGCAGTGACATTTAGTTCCCAAGGCTCTGGCCTATCTGGCGAAGACTGGTATGCAACATCGGATGTATAGTATTCATCCGCTAATCCAGCAAAATGGTGGCCAAATTCATGAACAAATATATATGGGGCAAATTCGTTATCTACGCTAGTTGTGCCATACAGACCGAATATGCCCCCACCACCGTATGTGTTGCTGTTTATCAATATCTGGACGCAGTCGTATGGGGCAAAACTGGCATAATCCCTGAATGTCTTGTTGTCAAAAGTAAGTATGTATCGCTCACTTCCAAATGCGTCATAAGTACAGTCTAGAGGAGATCGCTTGTATTGACCCGTCGATGGCCGACTGATTCCAGATTCATAGCTAGGAGGGCAAAGCCCCCATACATTGAAATCTTTTCGATGGTTTTTATAGGGTTCTTTGCTAAAAAGTGCGTTCATCATTTTTTTTGCATCGCTTACAAATTTTTCGCGCTCTGTTGCTGTGTAGCCATCGCCAATTATCAGAAGGTCTACTTTGTGGGATGGATCACCATTATTCTGTAGCTCAATCAATGCCCCGGGGCTTTTTGGTTTTGCGGTTTGTACGTATATACCATTTGGGTCGATCTCAATTCGCCAAATATCTACAAAAGAATTTGCGACACCGCGTTTCTGCAAGACAACTGTTACTGGTTTTTCTGGGCGAGGAAAGCGGAGGGATTCACTGAAAGTACGATTCATCATTGTAGCTTCGGCAGTGAGTTCCCATTCGCCATAAATGGAGCAGAACCCTCGCGAAAAGACAATTTGTCCGCTACTTTTGTCCAATAGCAAAAAACGATATTTGCCCAAGTTTGAGTCGTCAATAGGTCTATCAGGATTTCCGGGCCAAGGCAGGGGTTCTATGACCACTCGGTCTACACTGAAAACTTCAGAAGAGGCGTTGCCAGTATGGTAGTAATCAAGCCTCATTGTCTGTGGCGTTGTAGCCTGAAGTGCTAGGTTCAAAAATATAACTGCCAGCCAAGTGCGAAACATGAGTGCCTCCAAACCCTATGATACCAGTTCCAGTTTTAGGTTGAACATGGCTGAGTAATTACAAAAAATACTGGGCGATAAGTTGCAGATGCAAATCTAAATTGGCCATATACCAGCTCCTTCGCGAACTACCGAAATAGTTTCAGTCGTAAAATCAAGTATGGTGCTTGCCACGCCTTCAGTGCTACCACAATCAACCACAATATCCAGAATGTGCCCCAGTTCATCATCTATCTCCCATGCAGTTTGCATAGGTAGCTCACCCGTGCGTTGGCAACTGGTTGTTATAATAGGTTCCCCAAGTAGTTTCGTGATGGCAGAGCAAAAAGCATGGTTTGGGATTCGTAAGCCAACAGTCTGCTTGTTTTGCAGATGGCGTGGCACCTCTCTGCTTGCCGGTAGAACTGCTGTATATGGGCCAGGAAATAGCTGTTTCAGAATTCGGTAGGTAGGTGTTTCTAAGTGTCTTGTATATCTGCAAAGCATCTCTAAATCAGAGCAAAGAACACTCATCGGACGTTTCCCGTCACGCCCTTTAATTGAGAGTATCTTTTCGTGTGCCTTCTTCCGGCTGGCTATACATCCCAAACCAAAAAGGGTGTCTGTGGGGTATGCGATAACTCCATCTTTCTGCAATATCTCGGCCACACGCTCTAAATGGCGCGTTTGAGGGTTATCAGGATGAATGGAGAGAATCATTTTTTCCGAATTTATTAGATGATGGTAGCAAACAAAACAATCTAGGCTAACAGTATAACTATTATAGGCCTGTAGGTGGCTGGTGGTTTTTCAAACTTGTGTGCTATTTGTTAGTTGCCATAAAATCCCATTGTGTCCTTCCATCACTTGGATGATCCTTGGGAGTTTGAAAAAATCTTTCTTGAAGGCCAGGCTCCATTCGTTGGGCAGTACCTGTCCGTCTTCCCTGTTCTGCCAGCAATGCAATTACACTCAATCCATCAGTAATCAGGCCACTAAAAACATGCTGGAGGCATTTAGAAAATGGCTCACGTATAACTGTCAGCTCTTCTTCGACATCCGGGTGTTGTCCACCAGAAACAGGGTAGAGGTCTCTCGCTATAAAAAGAAATGCCTCCTCGTCTGTGCTTGAGTTGCTCAGATTGCTATATAGCAATGGCTCCCAATAGGACGCTTGTAATCCGGCTTCTTCGGCTAACTCACGTTGGATAGCTTGAAATGGCGTTTCATTTTCGCCTCCACCGCCTTCGACTATTTCCCAGGAGTACCTTTTAAGTGGATGTCTCCACTGCCCAACCAAAACTACGCGGTCATGTTCATCTAGAGCAAGGACGCCGCATGCCGTTTGCCTGAACCCACAAATTGCATAATTCCCTCTGTGGCCGTTTCGATGTACATACTTGTCTTCTCTAAGCCTTATCCACGGGCTATCAAACAGAAGCTCGCTAGATGTTACTTGATAGGGGTCTGGGTGCTCAGGTACTGGGAGATTTTCCATTTGGAAGAAAACATACGGCACAGAGAGGATGCTATCCCACTAGGTGCTATGGAACCTTTATTGTTTGGGGCGTTTTACCGACGCAGTCCTAAACGCTCGATCAGGGTTGCATATCGGCTACGGTCTTTTTTCTTTAGGTAGTCTAACAATCGTCTGCGCTGGCCGACCATTATTAACAAACCACGACGACTATGAAAATCCTTTGTGTGGGTTTTGAAGTGCTCAGTAAGGTCGTTTATACGCTTTGTGAGTATTGCGACTTGGACTTCAGGAGAACCTGTATCCGATTCGTGAGTTCTGTAGTCATCAATAATGACTTTTTTTTGTTCAGCATTCAGGGCCATGTTGGCTCCTTTTCGGGGAGTTTCCCGTCACCGCCCTCGTAGCCCCGTGCCACTTAGGGGTCGTAGTCCAGAAAAGGCTGGACACCTCAATTATACCCTCAAAATTAAAAAAAACAATAGCGGTAATTGCAAAACCATGTTTATAGCTTTTCCACTTAACATTGTCATCAGTCGGTAATCATGCTCTCTCATTCCGCTCAAGTCCTGACAAAGGGGCTTAGCGCTCGTGATGTTTCAAAACCCCTTAGGGTTCTGAAGAGGGTTCAACAGCAATATTTCAACTGAATACATGGTGCGGATAAAGGGACTCGAACCCCCACGACCGTGCGATCACTAGTACCTGAAACTAGCGCGTCTACCAATTCCGCCATATCCGCAAATAATGACGGACTGCCCGAAGACAAATCCAAGAAATATGAGACTACCGTAACTACTAGGGGAGGTCAAGGGTAAACTTTGGCATTTATGCTTGCTATTAAGTGTATTTATTACTGCCATGAATTGCTGTTGCGACTACCATTCTTTATAGGGAACGCCATTTAGCCCTGAGCCTGTAGCGGCACTATGGATATCGAAAACGCTTCCTCCTCCCCAAGTATTTGTGTTTGCATCATCGTTGATCGATCTCAGTTTCCATTCGGCTTTTCCAGTGATGGGGTCTGTCGGAATTTTGCGTAGAAAACGCACCACACCAGCACCAGAGCGACTCGGTGCGCCGTCAACAAGTATATCTAGTGATTCAGGGTATCCAAAGGTTTCAGCCGGGGGAGGGTTGATAACACCTGTATCAACTGCTCTTTTGTAATTATCGATGGCTTCTCTCATCTGTCGAAGGATTTGATATAATTCAATCTCCTTATTCCTACGCTGGGTATTTTTTAGCACTGGTATTGCTACAGCCGAAAGAATCGATAAAACCATGACGGTGACAAGAAGCTCAAGAAGTGTAAAGCCACGCTTGGGTCTTATTCTAAAGCATTTATTCATGTCAATCGATTTCTACCATTGCGTTATTGATCTGGGCAGATATGGGATTTTCGCCCACAAAGCACTTATACCCATCGACATATATAGCGGCATTTCCTTTATCAATAGCTTCTAGGTCAATTCGGAGCAGTATGCCACTATCGGTCTTTGCTGTCTCTTTTTTGAATTTAACCATGACTAGGCCGTCTTGTTGTGGCTCAAATGTGAGAGTTCCACCATCCATCGAGAGGAAATCTGAGCCGGAAATACTATGAATTTTTAGTTTTGGGTCGATCCTGAAAGCAAGCTCACCGGAGGTGACACCTTTGCCACCGCTTACCATCATATTAATTTGGTGCCTGTCTCCAACTGATAGTTGGCTTGTGATTGGCATCAGAAAGAAAACTAATTCTGAAGAGGCAGGTTGCCTTGGAGGCGGTACTTCATCGGCGATTTCTGTTTTTTCTGGTACTACTGGTGTGGGACGCACAGCGTTTGGCACTGGTTCCGGTTTGGTATCTTTGGAATCAGGTGGCGTGCCAGATGTTGGCTCTGCTTGCTTGCGTTGGGCTTCTGCTAATGCTTCAGCTTCTGCTTGTTTTTTTGCTTCTGCCGCGGCCAGAGCTTCAGCTTCCAATCTTACTTTTTCTCTTGCTTCTGCCTGGCGTTTTAGCTTTTCTTCTGCCTCCATTTCTTCCAATAGCGCGGTAAAATCAGGGTCAAAAGCGCGGAAGTCTGCTTCGCGCAAATCTGGTCTCCTAACGATCACAGGTCGAATAGTTAGCAATACATTTGTTCTAGACGACTCTTTTTTGTTGTTTCCAAGCATCTTGCCAAGGAGGGGAATATCATGGATGCCCCAAACTCCTCTCTTGCTTTTAACCTCATCTTCCCTTAACAGGCCACCGAATATGATTGTTTCGCCATTTTGTGCCCTGACTTCGGTTGTGAGCCTGCGTTGCCCAATATCCGGTCTATCAGGGTCGTTTCCTGGTTTTAAGTTGGAAACTTCCGCTTTAATATCTAAAGTTATTTCCCCATTATGGTGGACTCTTGGGACGATGGTGGCCTTAACGCCAACCTCCGTGTCAGAGTAGTTATTCATGGGCATATTGCCGTAGGGGTTGTATTGATTGGGTATTTGATTTGTATTTGACTGGTTGCCATAGCCTCCTACACCTGTAAGCCTAGATACTTTGTCGCCAAAGTTAAAATCGGCAGAGGCATCAGAGAGTATGCGCATGGTTTGGGTGGCAGTCATTTTGGCTTCACCACTGGTTTTTAAGGCATCGAGTTGGATGTTAGGGAACAAGTATCTGATATCATTCTTGCTAATTCTGATACCGCCTTTGTTGATGTTTGGTCCGCCGGAGTTGTCAATAGTAGCCCCAATTTTATAAATGCCATCGCCACCTATCTGCATTATGGGCATCAAGCCATATTGTTCCATGCTATTTTCAGTAACTTCAAGTAATTCAATATATACCATAACCTCGGCTTTGGCTTTATCGAGGCGTTGTACTAGGTAAGTGATGAATTTGATGTCGCTTGGGCGTCCTTTAACGATGATAGCGTTTAGCCTGTTATCCGGTGTTAGCTGAATCCTTTGTGCTGTCCCAGCACCAATCAGTGCTCGTAGAGTGGCGTTAATATCCTGTGGTTTGGCATTATCTAGGTATATTGGTTTAAATTGCTGGTTTTCTAATTCTGCCCTTTGTGCGGCATTAGAACCACCTTTGAATACCATTACGGTCTTGGTGTCAATGTATCTGTAAAATAAATCGTTTTGGAGTGCCAGAGTATCTAATATTCGCTCGAGTGGGGCATCTTCCATTTTGAAAGTTACCCCTTGACCTCCAGATTGAGAATCAAAACCGCCATGAAAAATGAAAGAAATTCCAAAATGTTTTTCTAGGACCCCAAAAACATCTTTTATTGGTTGGTTATTGATTCGGAACTGTTTCAAAATGGGTTCAGTGGTTGCAAGCCTAATCACTGATTCACTTTCAACCCTGTCTCTAATTGACTTCAAGTCTTCATCTGGATTCTCAAGTAGTTCAGCTTTTGCCTCTTCAATGGCCGCAAGCCATTCTAGAGCAAATGAATTAGTTGGGTCAAACTTGAGAGCCATTAATACTTCTTCCTGAACAGCATCTAGGTTGCCCTCCCGCTCAGCATCTTTTGCATTAAGAAGGTGCATTTCCGATGCTAGCGTCGCTGAACGCCGGTAGCCCATTTTGGCTTTAGTGTTGCTGGGGCTTTGCTGGATTACTCTTGAATAAGCTCTTGCGGCTTCTTCATATTTACCCTCATCAAAGGCCTTATTGGCTCTGTGCAAGGTGCATCCTGTCGAAGCAACAAGGATTGCAACGAGAGCTGTGATTGGAAACAGTGGCTTTTGTAGTTTAAGTAGCATAGTAAAACCTTTTGTTGGTATTACGAATTAAAACAAGTTTGAAGCTTGGCGCTGATTTGAGGACTGACCTGGTCTAGTGGTTTGCACCTTTATGCTATATTTCAGTTCCTCGAATTTGGTGTTTTGAAAACTAGCTTCATCTTCGTTGAGTGCCGCGAGAACCCAACTCGGTGTTGCCTCATCGCCAATAATGAAAAAATGGATTTCATCTTCTTTATCTTTCTTGAAAGCACCCTTTAAGGGGCCTGTAAACCCTTGCACTACTGCAATCATTTGGAAAGCCGAAGGTTGTCCACGGACTTCTCTGTCCATAGCGGCCTTACGCTCTGCCGCGGCAATTTCTTCTGGCGTAGGTGGCGGTTTTGGCGGAGGCACTACTACAGGTTTTGGTGGGGGAGGTGGCGGAGGCGGGGCATCAAACCGAAAAAGGTCTCGATACATACGGTCTTCGCTAGGGAGTTCGCCAGCCTTGTCAAGCCGCGACAGATTCGGCAATCTTTGGATAGCCGTTATTTGAGCATCTTCCAAGGGTTGGCTAGAATAGCTCCGTTGCGTATTGTTTGGTCGTTTTTTTGCGGGGCTACTTGCGTTTGGTGCAAACAACTCATATCCAAGATAGCTAACCACGAGAAAAAACATCACCATTGCGCCCTGAGTTTTTTTATTTGTCTTTAATTCCTGCAACCATATTTTGGAGGTACTCCCGTTATTTTGTTCTGTTTTCATTATGTTGCCTCCTCGATTGGGAGTTGCGAATCAGGATTTGTACTGTGCCTGAAAGCTCGCAGAGTAACAGATAATCTTCCGCCTTCAGGGCTTTCATCGAGTTTGACCGATGAAACTCCAAAAGGCTGACCACTACCTTCTAGTGCAAGCATGAAGACCTTTAGGTTTTGATATACGCCTAAAGCTGTAAACTCCACATCAATGCTTTCTATCCCTGTGTTTTTTGAACCATCCTTATTTGGAAGCCCATATTTAATATTTGGTAACTTAATACCCGACTCATTTGCAATTTTATACAGTGTGAGCCGAAGGCTGTGCTGAAGGTCATCGATATTGCCTTTTGGCATGTGTCTTTCTAGGTCTGCGATGCGGTTTCGTCCAGCTTGAAGTCTATCTAATATGTCTTGATAATCAGACAATTCTAATAGTTGGCGTTCTAAGTTTGCTTGGGCATCTTGGGCAGACTTCCTCTCTTTAGTTGCTCTACCGGAGGCATCCGGTAGAAGAAAAAACGCAATTAATACTGACAATACGGCAAGCCCAATGCCAAGCCAGAGGCGGTGTGAGCTAGACCTCATATTGGCGTTCATCTTGACGCTCCACTTCCTGGAATTGTGCGGCGTTGTGCACTACGTTGTTGCTGTGTTGTGCCAGTAGTTGTTGC
Organism: Holophagaceae bacterium; assembly: GCA_009783055.1. Lineage (GTDB taxonomy): Bacteria > Acidobacteriota > Holophagae > Holophagales > Holophagaceae > WRHW01. Next base: position 58,745 of record WRHW01000003.1, on the reverse strand, counting down.
TGGTGGAGTCTGTGTTGTTGGTGGTGAAACGTTTTCCTGTGGTTGCGCCTGTGTTACTGGACTTGATTCAGCTGTGGCAGAGCCTCTGGCCGATCTACGAGTAGAATTTGGTTCCGGACCATATTTTGGCAGAAGCTCGTACTCTGGTGGTTCTGTATTTAGGAGGAGAGAATAATCAAATTCAATAGCTCCGCGAGAATTTGTTAATTCAGATTCTTTTTCGAGAATGACTTGGGCAAATGCAAAATTTTCCTTTAACGACTCAATAAAATCAGTCTCGGCATCCGTATTTCTTGATTCGCCTCTCAGCTTTAGTTGCACGGTTTGGTCATTGCCACGTGTGCGCTGAATGCTTTTTATCCGCACATCCTGTACAAGGCTACGCTCTAGCTCGGCAGTGATTCTTGACCACGGAAGGGCACGTTCCATCAAAATGCGCTCTGCTAGTCTCCATCGCGGCATTTCCTGTTCAACTTTGATTTCCCTGAGTTCATTCATTATCAAAGTTTGTTGCCGTTGAGCTGTCCTGGCCTGTTCCGTAATTGCAACTGTCCTTTGTCCTGCTATGTCGGCTTCTCTATAAGCCTTTAGAGTAGCAATAATTGAGATGCTTAACCCTACAGTGCCAATTGCAAAAACTATCCATGCGATAATGCTGTGATGTAGTCGCCACAGCGTTGGAGGTGGGGCTAAGTTTAGCTTGATTGTCGGAATGCCCATCAGATAGCCTCTTGGTTGGGAATTTCTGACTGAAATACTTTGTGGGGGATGGTTCCAACTGGCCAATCCATCGGCCCCCAGATCAATATTTCTGCTGGAGTTCTGTTATCTCTATTGAGATATGCCAGAGTGGGTTCGATACGATCTGATATCCAATTTGGTATCTCTGTGGCATCTGGCCACTGACGAAGTAGAGACAGCGTACGGTTCCAAGTGGCAATGCTCCCTGTGTATTTGTCGTCTACCGTCTTTAACAAAGAAAGCACCATCCCTGGTTTTTCCCTTGTGGGCGCAACCCTGTTGTAAAGCCAAAGCCATCGAGGAATCAGCAAATGAAGAGGACGACCCATTTTTGCGGCTAAATTAATCCATGTTTCCTGAAGGTCAAAGGGAATGCCGGATAAAAGCCATCCCTGTTCTCCCAAAGATAACCCTTGTACTGCAAAATTACCTTCGATAGCGAGAGCCTGAGAAAATTTCCACTTAAAAAACGATTCCCGTGCCTCGGTCCCCTTTGGAATTTCTACAATGTCCTTTACAACCATAGAAGGGGCTATGTTGTCATCAATAATCCACTTCGTAGGCATTGCCGGTAGATGAGTCAGAGCCTGAGCCAACTGGTCTTCTGAAGGGAGGCCAGTGGTTGTAATGACTTTGCCTCCCGCAACGAGTTTGTTTGGTTCTATCCAGACGACACTTCCAATGGACGGCTTGAGAGAAAACAGCTTCATCGAAAAACCTCTGTAGAGCTATACAATGGCAAAGCCTTACGGGAGGGTAGCTCGTTCCAATGTTTTTTGTTTTTCAGATTGTCAGACAAGTCATCTCCAAATGCAGTAGCAAAGTAGTATTGTAACTCTTATTAGCTCAACTCCAAAGGAATTGAGCTAAAGGATTTTTTTTCCCAACAATTGAGCCCTTCCACTTTGAAGTGGAGTATATAGAATAAATGTTCCCGATATTTTTGTGTAAAGGGGCTTCACACTGCAAATGCCAAGCTATATACTGTTAGATTACACATGCGCCTCATTTCCCTAGAGATCAATGGATTTAAGTCCTTTGCCGATACCCAGAAGTTGATCTTCCCAGGGGGGCTAACGGCGGTTGTAGGCCCAAATGGATGCGGAAAATCAAATATTTCTGATGCTTTAGCCTGGGTTTTGGGCGAACAGCGGGTTAGCCTCATGCGGGGCACTGAGATGGCAGACGTAGTATTTGCCGGAACCAGCGAAAGAAGACCCACAGCGATGGCTGAAGTCAAATTGGTACTTGAGATGCCTGACCATTCTCGACCTGATGTGGCAAACGAGATAACTGTTTCGCGCCGTCTGTTTCGTGATTCAGGGAGCGAGTACAAAATTAACGGCCATGATTGTAGGTTGAAAGACATCCAGGATTTACTAATGGATACAGGGATGGGGACCCGTGCCTACTCTTTTATCCAACAAGGGCAGATAGATCAAATACTCTCCACAAAGCCCAAAGACCGCAGACAACTGCTGGAAGAAGCCGCCGGCATAACTAAATACAAAGTCAGAAGGGCAGAAACCGAGCGGAGGTTGGAGGAAACGAGGGCGAATCTCCAAAGGCTGGATGACATTCTTTTTGAAAAGGGCAAACAACAGGATTCGCTAAGGCGACAGGCCGCCAAAACAAGGCGGGCAAAAGAGTTAGACAATAAAATAAGAGATACAAAGCGAATACTGCTGACCGGTAAAGCACTTGATTTTGTAGTTGCAAGAGAACAAGTAGATCTAAATTTGGATGACCTTGAATCAAGGACAGTTGAATTGACTTCTCAGGTGGCAGAAAAGGCATCCGAGGTTGAGGGGCAAAATTTGGCTCTCACCAAATTGAGGGATGGCCATGCCAAACAGATTAAGAAAATAGATGAAATTGACAGGGAGCGCGGCCTATTGACTCAAAGTAGCGGTTTTGAAAAAGACAAGCATGACAGCGCAGAGCTTGACATAAAACAAACAAAACAACGACTTATAGACCTAAATTCCCAAACGGGAGACTGGACGTCAGAGCTGGACGAGCTGGCAAAAAAACTAACAAAAGCACAACAAGCTCTGGAGGAGCAGGAAGTTCAATATAAAAATGCAGAAGAGAGAGTTGCTCTGGCAGTGGGGGCACTGCGGTCAGTCGAATCTGACCTAAAAGATCTCAGGGGCAAGCGGGATGAGGCAATACTAACGGCGGCACAAAAGCAGAGAGACCGCCAAGTTATTATTGGAGAAATCGCTAGGCTTGAAGGGCGTTTGGTGACTCTAAACGACGAAGAAGTCAGTAGGGCACCCGCGCTGGATGGCCTAAGGGAAAAATCAAGGCGCATTGCCAGGGAATTAGAGGGTGCAGAGGAAAGATTTTCTGAAATCGAAGAGGCTACCACTGTGCAAGCAGGAGTGCGTAGCGATGCCAATGAATCATTGGCGGCCTGTGAGCGAGAATGGCGCGAAACAGAAGGCAACCTAAATGCTACAGAATTGCAAATTCGCCAACTGTCAGATGCCCTCAAAACTGCCCAGAGTGCCTCAGACTTTGAAGAATCCATCAAATGGCTGGGTGAAAGAGGCATTACTCCAACTTCATTAGTAGACTCTCTCGAAATTGATGACGAGGCTCGTCCCGACCTAGAGCGGGTGCTTGGTAGCTGGATACAGACTGTTTCCTGGAAAATAGATAGCCAAACATTAAAACAATTACCAGGGCAACTGATGGTTTCTACCGACTCCGATAAAACAAGCGTTGTGCAACCACCGCATACAGTGTCACTCTTCGAGTCTATACGCTGGAAAAAAAAGACCCCAAAAGTGTTGGCAGGTTTACTAGTGCGTGTATTCAGGTGCTCTGATGAAAAGTTCAAGGGATTGGTTGATGCCCACCCGGACATGGCGTTTATCTCGCCCTCATTCATCAAGCTTCCCTTTGGACCAATTCTGGTTGGCATAGAGCCCCCAGTTGCATCTCCCATAAAGATCAAAGCAGAACTTGATGGTTCCAAAGCCGAGCGAGAGGTTCTTTTAGACAAGCTAGAAGCCTGTGAAGCACTAAAAAAGACGCTTACTCATAATGCGGGAGAGGCTCAGGAACGCCTCAGAGAAATGGAGGATGACCGATCGTCTGCCAAACGCTTGCTGGAAGATTTGGCGGGGCAACAGAAGTCTGTCCAATCTCAGATAAAAGAAATAGAAACTGCGCAACAGCGTGCAGATGTTCAGTGGGAAACATTTGAGCTGGAAAAGGCGAAGCTGTCCGAACAGATCAATGAAATAGACAAGGGGCAACCTAGCAGTGACGAAGACGCTATAAACAAAGAAATTCTTTGCACCGAGCAAAAGCTGTCCGAGGCTCAACACTGCCTTGAGGAGCGGCGGGAATTTCAGGTAGAATCCCATGCAAAAAAAGCCATAGCTTGGTCTGAAAGAGATTCGGTAGATCAGCAACTACAACACAAAAAACGAGCGGCATTCAATTCCGAAGCAGAAAAAAAACGTCTTTGCGATGAACTCCAGCAGGCCGAAGGGCGAAAGGAATCATCAATTAATCGAATGGCGGAAATAGAGCGAGCTATCCAAGGATTTTTGGTTGAAAGAGACAAGTCATCCAAGGCCTTGGCCGATTTCCAGAAGAAAATTACCGTTTCAGAAGAAAATTTACGCTTACTGGAAATTGGGGATAGAGAGCTGCAAGAAGCCCTGAAAAACGCATGGGAACTATATACAGATGCCAAAGTAAAGGATGCCGAAATTAGAGGCAATCGAGATACTATCGCAAAAGAAATTGAGTTGGCATTAGAGCTTTCTCTTCCAGACTTCCTAAATTCAATTACTGCAGAGGAAAAAGAGGCTTGGGAGCAGGGCGGGTTGGTTCATGAAACCCGTTTAAGCGAACTAGAAAATCGTAGGCAGGATTTGGGGAGCGTCAATCCATTTGCCATTGAGGAACTTGAAGAAGTAGAAAACGAACTAAATTATAAAAACGAACAACGGGCAGATGTTTTGGAATCTATAACAGACCTGGAAACAGCCATTAAGGACTATAATTCCACTAGCGAAGAGAGATTCCGCGAGGCATTTGACTTCATTAACATAAAGTTCCAGGAAGTATTTAGGCAGGTGTTCGGAGGCGGTAGCGCACACCTGAGCCTCCAAGACCCAAAAGATATTCTGGAGTGTGGAATCGAAATCACTGCTCAGCCTCCCGGAAAAACGGCCAAAGTTTTAAGCCTTCTGTCTGGAGGCGAAAAAGCGTTGACGGCAATATCCTTGTTATTCGCCATTTTTCATTTCAAGCCTAGCCCATTTTGTGTCCTCGATGAAGTGGATGCGCCTCTGGATGAAGCCAATGTAGCCCGCTTCGCAGATCTGGTAAACAGCATGAAGGGCAACACACAATTTATAGTTATTACTCACCAAAAACCAACTATGATAGCCGCTGATACATTGTATGGGGTAACTATGGAAGAAAAAGGTATTAGCCGACTGGTGAGCGTACAACTGAAAGAGGCAGAAGCACTAATCTAATATTTTCTGAAGAACCGATGCCATGGATTTTTCACAGTCAGAGTTTGCAATTGGCTCGCTAGTCGTAAAGCCAGCGTTGGCTCTGGCACCGCTACATGAAATCACAGATCAGGCTTTTAGGATATTCATAAGGGAAGTGGGTGGCCTGGGCCTTACAGTTTCCGAGATGGTTTCCTGCGAAGCACTTATTAGGAAAGCCCACAAAGCAGAAAAAATGTTGGCTGGTGATGGGGGATTTCCTTTTGCAGTTCAGATTGTGGGCTCGCGGCCAGAGGCTATGGCAGAGGCGGCCAAAATTGCTACTCAATCAGGTGCAAATATCGTTGATATTAATATGGGATGCCCGGCCTCAAATATTACAAGTGGCCTGGCTGGTTCTGCCATGTTGAGAGACATCCTAAAAGCAGAAAACTGTATAAAATCTGTTATTAGTGCAGTTACTGTACCTGTCACAGTTAAAATGCGGATTGGCTGGGACGAAACCCAAAAGAGTCGCGGCGACTACCTGGAATTTTTGAAGATGTATGAAAACAATGGCATCTCCGCAGTCACCATACATCCAAGGACAAGGGCACAGCAATACTCAGGCAAGGCAGACTGGAGTTTTATTGCCAAAGCAGTCGAGCTAGGAATGAGTTACCCGATAATTGGCAACGGAGACGTTATATTACCAGATGACGCTACCAGAATGGTGGCAGAAACAGGTTGTAGCGGGGTGATGATTGGAAGAGGAGCAATGTATAACCCTTTTATATTCAAACAAATATTAACAAAAGTTACAAACATTTCCCATGTAGAAAAAATTAATCTCACTATCCGCTTTTTTGAAATAGTTATGAGCATGTGCGATGAAAAAGAGACACTTCATAAAATGAAAAAATTCAGCGGACTATTTACGAAAGGGATACCTAACTGCTCTGTTTTTCGTCAAAAGCTAAATATCCTAGGGCATCCAACTGAAATCCTGAAAGAATTGGAGTTGATGGTTCAATCAAGTAAGCAGTTGCAATCCACTGAGACATCCATACCAACCCGACTATCAAGCTAAAACTATCTATGGAGTCAACCGAACAATACCAGCGAAACATCCATTTCATTACGCTCCAGCCACTCATTGATTGCCCTTTCGGCTACAGATAACGCCTCTTCTTTGGGGTATCCATAAATGCCGCTTGAGATCAGTGGAAATGCTATGCTCCTGCAATTATTTTTGAGAGCCAAGTCTAAGGAGTTGATATAGCAAGACCTAAGTAGGGTTTCTTCGCCTCGGTTTCCATCATGGTAAATAGGCCCCGCAGTGTGGATGATATACTTTGCGTTCAGGCGAAACCCACTTGTAATAACTGCATCTCCAGTATTAATTGGGGAAAGAGCATTGCAGGCGACTTGTAGCTCGTCTGCCCCAGCCGCCATAAAAATCGCACCACAAACACCACCTCCCATCAGCAAGTTTGTATTTGCCGCGTTGACAATAGCAGATACATTCATTTTTGTAATATCGCCGTTGATAATGTCGAATGGCATAAAAAAGTCCCCATAATTGGGCATAGCAGTTCAGTTTTGTGGCTGAAATGTTATACTCTCATGGAGAAGAATAACACATGCGACTCCGCAATATAACAAACGCAAGAGAAATGCTGGAACTGCACCCAGAGTTGATTATTCTTGAGCCAAGACAGCACCGGGGGGGTTGGGCAAATTTTTTCGGGAACAGCCATCCCATTTACCTGGAAATTGGCATGGGGAAAGGGAAATTTATTTGCGAAATGTCTCATAGTTTTCCGGAGGTAAATTTTATTGGGTTAGAAAAATATGATTCAGTAGCTCTAAGGGCATTGCAAAGATTGATAGCCAGCCCCAGGCCAAACGTGAAACTAATTCGAGGAGAGGCAGAAAACCTGCTGGAATATTTTTCTTCCAGTGAACTCAACCGCATCTATCTGAATTTTTCAGACCCTTGGCCGAGAAAGGGCAATGCCAAAAGGCGTTTAACCCATTGTGATTTTCTAGATAAATATAGAAATATTTTGGTGAACGACGGTGAAATACACTTAAAAACTGATAACAAAACACTTTTTGAATTTACCCTCCAGCATTTGAACGAGTACGGCATGAAATTCGATCACATTAACCTAGATTTACACGCGCAGGAGCCAGAAGATAATGTTAGGACAGAGTACGAAGTGTCAAAGTCTGCTACCGGTGCCATAATTTATCAGATGATTTGTAAGTTTTGAAACAACCCCAAATTTTTTTCTTCTACAGGAGGTCACAGTGCTCGCCATTCTCTCCCCCATCTTTGCTTTTGTTGGCCTGCAGGGACAACTACAAGTGATTGAGGCTACATCACTGCCTACAGTAAATGCCCCATTGCCTCCAGGTTATTTAGATCCGGCTTCATGGTCATACACATCCAGCGTCGATGCAATGACGCGAATCACTTCCAGAAAGGCTATGCCTCCTACAGTTGCGTTGCCAGAAGGAGATTGCATTGTGAGCGACCAAATAAAAAATTTAGCTGGATGGAGTGCCTTCCAGGCAACAGTGCCAAGCGGAAGAACGGTAAAAGTTAGGCTAAAGGCTCAACATGAAGGATGGTTTGAAGTAAAAACAGTGAATAAGTGGGGAAATTACGAGAGAGAAATGTTGCAAAATCTGGTGCCCAAATTTGACCCAGAAGCTAGCTACACAAACAAGAGTAGTCAAACAAAAATCATATACTTTATTGTGGATACAACTGAAGCAAGTTCATTCAACGAAAAGTTTTTTCTCCATTTCTCATGGGAATAGTCTAGGCCATTTTTTGACATCCTTAGAATTGAGAAACAAATCGTCTTATTCCAGGCTACTGGCGCAAAACCTACATTTTTTGGCACCAAGCTGTATCGTCTCAAGGCAATATGGGCAAGCCTTTGTAGTTGGAACCTCTTCTGGCCGATTCCTCAAATTATTTATGGCACTAAAGCCCTTTACGAGCACTAGGAAAATAGCAAGAGAAATTAATAAAAAATCAACGATGGAGCCAAGTAACATACCTACTTGGAAAGGGCCGAGTGTCCATTCATGCCACTCAGTGTTGGGTAGCATGAGACTGATCGCCGGCATGATGATTCCCTGAACTAATGCAGTAACGATCTTTCCAAACGCACCACCCACAACCACTGCGATTGCCAGGTCGACAACGTTTCCCCTAGTGATAAAGCCCTTAAAATCATCTTTGAATGACATGCACTCTCCCTTTTTCAAACGAAATAAGTTTAACATAATTGAATGTATGATTATTTATCAACACCCTTTCCAGTCATCGGCCTCACTGGAGGCATTGCTTCCGGAAAAAGCACTGTTGGAGTAATCTTGCAAGAACGTGGCTGGGTAGTCATAGACGCAGATCAAATCTCAAGGGAAGTAGTTGGGCTAGGAACAAGTGGTCTGGATGAGATTACGAGAGCCTTTGGGGCAGAAATATTAGATTGCAGTGGCAATTTAGATCGCTCCTCACTTGCCTCCAAAGTATTTTCCAATCCCTTACTCCGCAGAAAACTGGAAGCCATAATGCACCCACTGATTGAGAGAGAAATACAAAAGAAGGTTGCAGAACTACCTACATCCACAAAGGGGGTAGTGCTGGAAGCGGCTCTCTGGATTGAGATCGGGAAGGGACATTCATTTGATGCTCTATGGGTTGTGGATGCACCAGAAGAGCAAAGAATAGAAAGAGTCAGACAACGGGATGGGCTAGATAGACCCGCCATAATATCAAGGATAAATTCTCAGTCCACAATCGCAGAAAAGGTATTACATTGTGATTTACTCATTATTGCCGATGGTCGTTGTCTCGATGAACAACTTGAATGCGCCGAAAAAGATATTCTGGCAAAATGGAAATCGGTGCGCCAAACAATCAGGAGCAATACCATGACATGTCCCTATACCGCCGAACAACTCCAAACAGTCCTAAATACCCTGCTTACCAAAGGCGGAGACTATGGCGAAGTTTTTATAGAACAACGCAGAGCCTGTCGATTGGGTATGGATGATGGTCGAATGGAAGATGTATTGGCCACAGAGACATTTGGAGTCAGCATCCGGTTGATGGATGGCGAAACAACTCGCTTTGCTGATTTGATAGCACCCAGTGTGACCGAGCTGGTAGACGTTGCTACAGAACTTGCCTCCCCAGGTAATGGTGAGGCCATTCACTGCTCGGCATTAGAAATTGTAAACTACCCATCACCTTGTCCTATTGAAAAAGACCCTGCCGAAGTTCCTATCGGAGAAAAGGTGTCTGTTGTGAGGACTGCAGAGGCTTTAGCACGCGATCATGGAAAAACTTTGCGCGAAGGGGCACTCCGTCAGGTATCCGTGGGGTATGGAGATAGTACGCAGTGTGTTTGGAATGCACATGTGGAAAGGGTAGGGGAGTCATTGCGTGCCCGCTTGACATCAGACTATCGTGTCCAAAGCGTTTTGAGAATTAGCGTAACAGCCGCCGAGGGCGACCAGATAGAAACGGGGTACCAAGTGCTGGGCGAATCGCGTGGATTTGAGCTTTTTTCAGATGAAGCAGTGGAGCGCACTGCAAAAGAGGCGGTGCGCCTGGCAGTTTTGGCTCTGGATGCAAAACCTGCTCCCGCTGGTACATTCCCAGTCGTGCTTTCAAGTAGCGCAGGTGGGACAATGATCCACGAAGCCTGTGGCCACGGACTCGAGGCCGACTTAGCCCTAACAGGCATGAGTGCTTTTGCTGGCATGTTAGGAGAGCAAGTTGCGGCACAGGGAGTTACGATTATCGACGATGGCACCTTGCCAAGCAAGCGAGGCTCACAGTCAATTGATGATGAGGGCTTGCCATCGCAACGGATTGTATTGATCGAAAATGGCATTCTCAAGAACTACCTCCAATCCCGCAAGACTGCTAAGCAAATGGAAACTGAACCCACAGGCAACGGCAGACGCGACAGCTACCGCCACATCCCAATTCCGAGGATGCGAAATACCTTCCTTGCCCCCGGAAAAGAAAACCCCGAGGATATATTGCAGAGCCTTGACAAAGGGCTTCTAGTGAAGCACATGGGGGGAGGGCAGGTGGATACTGTCACCGGCAACTTTGTATTTCAAGTGACAGAAGGATATTGGGTAGAAAATGGCAAAATCGCCTACCAGATAAAAAATGCCACCCTATCCGGGTGTGGGCCAGAAGTGCTCAAACAGTTGACCAGAATTGGCAACGATCTGGAACACTTCGACATAGGAACCTGTGGCAAGGACGGCCAAGGTGTCCCAGTTTCAGATGCCCTACCGACTATACTTTGTCCAGCACTGGTTGTAGGGGGGACGGCCTAATAAAAGGTGTCTTATACCAAGTTGCGATCAACAGATCGCACCTTGGTATGAGGGGGACGCGACAGCGGCACTCGCAAGTTTTTGGAAATACGGGCTTTGCTCGTGTTTGCAAAAACTCTCTCGGTATCCTTCGCTATGCTCGGATACACGAGGCAGTCACGCTGACTTTTCTTCCATTTTGTCCTTTCAAATCGCTGTTTGTTTGGTTGCTACGTCAGGTTCATTATGGCGTTTTGCGTTCAAAGTCCTTTGAACGCAACTTAGTATTAAACACACAACGATGGTGGAGTGTTTAAGCTATCACACTGGTGCATACCAGGATGCTGTATTCTTGGCTGGCCAGCCGAACTTGCGTTGCAGTTTTATAGAAACAGCACTGGCAAATGCGCGAGCCAACTCATCATTTAAGTAAGACTGGTCATAGCGTTCGCTCTCCCGCAAAGGTTGCATCTCATTGATAATAGCCTTACTGCTGATCCGCTCAATATATACCGATCTAGGTTGCCCAGCACCGCCCATCGTGATTAACCCCTTGATTTTGGGGGGGACGTAGCCCAGCATCATAGCTTTTCTTTGCTGGCCAGCATGTACTTCGGACGCAATATTCAGTCCCCATACAAGCCCTTCGAGCAAGGAAAATAAACCCCCGCTACCAACATTACTTCTGCTACTGGATGCGGCCATGACTCCAACTGCCGTACCCGCCACTGCCCCTACCGCCAGGGGAGAAACTTGCGCTTGGCTGATGCCATCTATCTCGACATTGAGAACCAAAGCATCGTTTGGTGGCTCAACATCTTCAGGCACAACAGTCACCAATGTTGCCAGCCTTGCCCTCAGAGCCGCCGCAAGCTCTCTTTCAAGACCAGATGCACCAGCCACTGTTTTAATGCTGACGTTTACTGTCAATGTAGGAGTGGATCGTTGGTGCGCCTTATACTCTGGGTTTCGGCAGGCGAGCGTAAATAGCAGAACGGAAACCACAAAGCACGGGGCAATTTTCATAGCGATAACCTCCCTGACATGTATCATACCAGCATTAGACTACCAGATTTAGGAGCCAACATCCAAAGCAGAATGAAAAAAAGTGGCAAGTAGCAGAACCAGTGAAAAACCTGTAATATTAGGTATGCTTTCACGATGTGGACAATTTACGGCTACGTCGATCCCAAGCATATGAGTTAGCAATGTTTCCAAGGCTCAAAGAAAAGTAGCTTAGTCAACGATACCCATTCATCAAACACTAATCAGGCAGGTTTGTATGTTTCAAAATATTTTTTCCAACATGGACGGTCTTGAAAAGCAATGCAATCATACTTCATGTGTAATATTGGGGGATTCCCTTTCTGTGCTTAAAAAAATTAAGTCCAATTCAATTGATTTGATTTTTGCCGACCCACCTTATGGATTAGGAAAAGACTTTGGCATCACGAAGGACACATATTCAAACATTGATGACTACCTATTGTGGAGTAGAAAATGGATTGACGAATGTATGCGGGTCTTAAAACATGGTGGAACGATGTATTTCATGTCCTCAACCCAATTTATGCCCGCCTTAGATAGATATGTTGACGAAAATTATTATGTAATCAATCGAATAGTTTGGGTTTATGATTCATCGGGTGTTCAATCCAAGGCAAAATTTGGTTCTCTTTATGAGCCAATATTAATGATTACCCACAATGAGAATGTTAATTATACATTTAACTACAAGGATGTTATGATTGAGGCAAAAACTGGGGCAAAGCGTAATCTAATTGATTATAGGAAGTCCCCTCCTCAGCCATATAGTACAACGAAAGTTCCAGGAAATGTTTGGAAATTCAATCGTGTACGCTACAAAATGAAGGAATATGAAAACCATCCAAGTCAGAAGCCTGAATCTCTATTGGAAAGAATAATTCTGGTTTCTAGCAATACTGGGGAAATAGTATTAGACCCTTTCAGTGGTTCATTCACAACTTCGGCTGTTGCAAATCGATTAGGGAGAAAGGCGATTGGAATTGACATTAACCCTGATTACTACAAAATAGGTCTTCGACGCTCCGGGCTTGCTATTGAATATAATGGAGAAGTGCTTTATCAAGATAAGTCCCGCAAAACAAAAAACAAGTCCAAGCAAGACCACTACAAACATTCATCACAAACAGCACTAAGCTTTGCCGTGGAGGGCGTTTCAAATTGAAAGATTTTATTAGAAGAATTATTGTTGAGGCTTTTCAACAAGCAGATATAGACTTTAATGTTGATTCTTTTTTCAATAATAGCCCATTATTGCGCTACCTTGATCTTAAGACAGGAGCAATATTTGGCAATACAAAAGCGCGCAGAAGTCTCGCAAATATTTATGCTATCTATTCAATATTACACTTTTATTCAAATGATTTTTTCCAAAAACCGAACAAATATAAACAATTTGTCGGTTATGATTACACTAAATTATTTGCTTTTTTTCGTAAACTTTATGGTGGTGAAAAATTACAAAACCATGCATTAAATTCAAGAGTAAACGGGGAATTTAGAAATAAAATAGTGCCCGAGACAGGGAATGATCTAATAATAATCAATGAAGGGAAATATGCCATTCATATCGAATATTTGTACGTTGATAATTTTGATGTTTCAAAAATTGCCTTACGAATCATAGAAGAATACATTCGACTGCTTGTATCAAAAGACAACCAATTATTGACTGATATTAAAGAACTTATTAAGATGAAATCTGTAAAGAAAAAACGTGCAAAGATTAGCGAGCTTCTTAATGAACAATCTGAAGCCAGAATTTTTGAAATAATTTCATTTTCTATTTTGAAAAATCATTACAAGACCACAAAAATTTTCTTTGGTTACTCACCTGAAAAATTACAAAAACAGTATCTGACCTTATATAAAACTGGAAGGACAAATGCCAATGACGGTGGCATTGATTTTGTTATGAGACCTCTGGGACGTTTTTTTCAAGTGACAGAAGTGATAGGCAGTTATGATAAATATTTACTCGATATTGACAAGGTAATGCATTTTCCAATTACTTTTGTGATTAAAACTCTTAAAGACAAATTTTCTATTGTTGCTCAGTTAGATAAATACATTAAGCAAAAGTCTGGTGGGATGAAAATTATTCGCGAGCGTTATCAACAAGCGATTGAAGAAATTATCACTATTAATGAACTTAAGGCATGGCTTAATGCTTTAGATAGCCAGTCCATTGATGAATTATTACACGATATAAATACATATTATCGACTGGAACTAAATTTGCCATTTACTGAAATTGATGACTATTTCTACCAACAGTAATTCACCCATGATTCGTTTAACGTCAAATTGCTCCAAATTAAATTTCATACAGAAGCTAATAGGACATTCCGATTTATGAAGAATTCTGCTATTAAAATAGGCAGTGTAGGTAGCATGTTCGCAACCTGGAATTGAAACCCACAGTGGAGAAATGTTTGATGGCCTCTCTCAGCAACGATTCAAATGAAAACTCTCACTTCCGATTGGCAGGTTTGGATGGCACTGCCTCCAGGTCTATAGTCGATGTACATGGAGTAATGTTTGGTGGGTCAGAATTGGCCATAGCTGGGGGGCCTTGCGGAGTTGAGTCAAAGGAACAAGTGTTCGCAGTTGCCAGGTATATTGCCGAAGCAGGTGTTAGACTGTTTCGGGCAGGAGCATACAAACCAAGGACAAGCCCATATAGTTTTCAGGGTTTAGGGCCTGAAGGGCTTGCTCTGTTAAGGGCAGTCAAAAAGGAATTTGACTTAGGAATTGTCACCGAAGCAACAGATTTAGAGTCCTTTGCTGACGTTGAAAGAGTGGCCGACTTGATACAGATTGGTGCCCGGAATATGCAGAATTTTGCCCTACTTCGCCGAGCAGGAAACAGCGACAAACCAATTATGCTCAAAAGAGGGCAGGGGGCAACCTTGGAAGAATGGTTGTCAGCGGCTGAATATATCCTTTCTGAGGGCAACTCACGCTTGATTCTCTGTGAAAGGGGCATTCGCACATGGTCGAATCATGCAAGGTACACATTCGATGTAAGCGTCATTCCAGCAGTAAAGGCTATTAGCCACCTACCTATCATCGCCGATCCCAGCCACGCGACTGGTAGGAGCGACTTGGTAATTCCCTGTGCCCTGGCTGGAGTAGCGGCGGGAGCCGATGGAATCCTTGTTGAAACCCACTGCCAGCCTGCAAGCGCACTTTCGGATGGCCAACAGGCCTTGCTACCAAATGATTTTGCCACTTTAGTAACCCGAGCATACAAAATCAAAGATGGGTTGCAATCGGCAAAAGCCAACTCTTGACTTTGTTTCTAAGCATTATCTGCAATCTTCGATTTTCTATAATCCAACAAGAGCGCGATTCCATACAATATCGCTCCGCACACGATAAAACTGTCTGCTAGGTTGAAAATCCAGTATTCCCATGAACCAAACCAGAAATCCAAGAAATCTACTACGTGGCCACGGAAAAGGCGATCCAATCCATTGCCCAGTGCACCCCCCAGGATTAGTCCGATGGCGCAACGCTGTGCTTTTGTGATGCCAGATTTATAAAATTCCCACCCAAAGTAGCTCAGTGCGGCAAGTCCGGCACCGATAAACAGCGATGCCCGCAACCACATACTGGCATTCTGCATTATTCCAAAAATAGCCCCAGAATTAAAACTACACTTTAGATAGAAAAATCCATCAATTATGGTGATACTTTCTCCTGGTTCCAGTATTTTAAGAATCCAGTCCTTCGACAGTAAATCCAATGCCATGGCAGAAAGCGGCAACAGCGACCACAATAAACGTTGCTTATTTAACAATTTAGCCATATAACCTAGTCCCCAGCCAAAATTACCCCATTGCATCTGGGGCATAGGTCAGCATTTTCACCACTGCCAGCACCCCCGGAGTGGTTCCAGCATCTGGGGCACCTGATCCCCTTATGCGGCTCGATACCAACTTCTATATCGACACCGGCTATTAGCTTAAGGCCAGAAATAACAAAAAGGTCTTCCAGACATTCGCCAAAATTGTTAAGCATTTCTATATCTGATTCGGGCAAGGTCAAGGTGACAAAAGCGTCAAGGCTTGTGCCAATGGTTTTTGATGCACGGTGTGGTTCCATTGCCGCTTGCACTGCCTCTCGTATTTCCCAAAACCTTGGCCATTTATCAAACAACTGTGTTTCTTTGAAGTCGGGAAATCTCTGCTCAAATACCGATTTTTCAACACCGGGCAAGTATTCCCATACTTCATCGGCTGTAAAACTAATGATGGGTGCAAGGAGAATGCAAAGATTATTTGCCAGCTTCCAGCAGATTGTCCTGCATGACTGTCGCCTCATCGAGGTTGCGCTGTCGCAGTAAAGGCGATCTTTAATTATTTCAAAGTATCGGTTGGAGAGGTCTAGCTGGCAGAAGCCCAACATAGCCTGCGTTGCACCCAAGAAGTCGAAATTATTATAACATTGTATAACTTTGTTTGCTAAGTCACAGAATTTATTCCATATCCAGGAATCCAGTGGTGTCCATTTTTCTTCTGGGACAATATCTTTGGAGGGATCAAAACCATCCAGTGCACCCAACATGAAGCGCAATGTGTTTCTCAATTTGCGATAAGAGTCGGATGTTCGATCCAATATTTCTTTAGAAATACTAATATCATTATGATAATCAGCACTTGCAACCCAGAGGCGGAGAATATCGGCTCCCATCGTCTTGATAATATCGTCCGGAGTCAGGGAGTTGCCCTGAGACTTGGACATTTTTTGCCCTTTGCCATCTAGGAGAAAACCATGAGTAACAACTGTGTCATAGGGTTTTTTGCCACTGACGGCAAGGTTAAACAACAATGAACTGTGGAACCACCCCCTGTGCTGGTCAGAGCCTTCTAAATAGATAAAATGACCATAGTCATCCGGGCGCAATTCGGGATGTGTGTCAGCAACAATTGTCGCCGATACACCAGAATCAATCCAAACATCCAAAATGTCTGTTTCTTTTTGAAAGTTTGCAGACTTGCACTTTGAACAAAAAGCATTTTCCGGGAGTAAACTCTCAAGGGAGAGTTCGCTCCATGCCTCCACGCCGCCTTTTTCAATAGCAGTGGCCGCCTTTTCAAAAATACTGTTTTCTATTAGCGGTTCGCCACAGTCTGTACAGCGTAGAACTGTTATAGGAGTCCCCCATGCCCTCTGCCTGGAAATACACCAGTCTGGGCGACCTGCGATCATTGAATGAATACGGTTTTTGCCTTGGGGTGGCACCCACGCGGTTTTTTCTACACCATCTAAACCGGACTCTCGCAAACTCATACCCTCTGGCAGGTTGTCGTCCATTGTTATGAACCACTGTTCGGTTGCACGGAAAAAAATCGGCGTTTTTGTCCGCCAGCAGTGCGGATAACTATGCTGGAGTTTTTCTTCATGCAAAAGCGCGCCAATAGAGCGCAGACGCTCGACAATGATTGGGTTTGTATCAAATATGTTTTTGCCTTCTAGTTCCGGGTCATTTACTGTTGGAGCAAAGCGTCCATCAGGCCCAACTAGTTGTAGCAAGCCCAGATGTTGAGCGGTATTAAAGTCATCAACGCCATGATCAGGTGCAGTGTGAACCAAGCCAGTGCCGGTATCGTCGGTTACGTAGTCGGCTAGTAGCAGATGGCTAAATCTGTCGATCCAGGCGTGTCTTGCCTTTAACCCCTCAAATGCAACCCCTTTGCGAGTTTCCAACTTAATAAATTTGGCTCTGACCTTTGTTTGAAAGTCTTCTAATAGCGAACTGGCAACGATGTAGTTACGGTCGTTTGTCTGGACTATGGAATACTCCATTTCTGGGTGAACTGCAATCGCAAGGTTACTAGGTAGCGTCCAAGGAGTGGTAGTCCAGATGGGGAGATATAGTGGGGTAGGGAGGTTATATTTTTTTGCTGTATCATCAGGCACGGGAAAGGCAACCGTTACCGCGTAGCTGGTTTTGTCAGCATATTCTACTTCGGCCTCTGCCAACGCCGTACGTGCCCCATAGCTCCAATGCACAACCTTTAGTTTTCGCGTGACGATACCGCGTTCAAACAACTTACCAAGTAGGCGCACAACCGATGCTTCATACGTAGGAGCCATAGTGATGTAGGGCTTTTGCCATGCACCAAATATGCCCAATCTTTGAAAACCAGCGCGCTGTACATCTACCCATTTCTGAGCATAGTTTCGGCACTTGGCCAAAAAATCAGCCCTGGACAACTCGCGGCGCTTTGGCCCCAATTCTTTTTCAACAGCATGTTCTACAGGGAGGCCATGACAGTCCCAGCCGGGTACATAGGGCGATTCGTAGCCGTTTAGCCACTGGCTCTTTACAACGATGTCTTTCAACACCTTATTCATCGCATGGCCCATGTGGATGGCACCATTGGCATAGGGAGGGCCATCATGTAATATTCGCCTCCCCTTGCCACGCCCGGCTCTGTTATCTTCACTGCGCGTAGTTTCAATGCGCTGATAAATTTTTTCCGAATCCCACTTTTCTAGACGTTTAGGTTCTCGCTGTGGCAGGTCTGCCTTCATTGGAAATTCAGTTTTTGGCAGAAAAACCGAATATTTTTTCTTTTTTTCATCTGTCATGGCGCCCTCGTGCGCAAAAAAATGGCACACCCAAGTGCCAAAGTTTAACCGTACAGTTTCTCATAGATAGAGGATATAGCCAATAGTTGACTTGGAAAATACATTATTCTGAATCGTTTTCGTCGTTTTTCCTCAATGCGTCTTCTTCTTTTATCTTTGAAAACAATTCTTCCATTCGGTTTCCTTCTGTTACCGAAGCATCGTGGTAAAAGCGGAGTTCCGGGATGCGACGCAGAGAGAGACGCTTTGCCAGGTTTGATCTAAGAAAACCAGTAGCTCGCACTAGGGCTTGTTGTGTATTTTTAACCTGTAGCTCTTCGCCCAGCACAGTGTAATACACCTTTGCAATACCACGATCACCTGTAAGCCTAACTGCAGTAAGTGTTACAAAGCCTAGTTCGGGGTCTTTGAGATTTCGCTGTATTAAATTGGCAAGTAGAAATTGAATCTGATCTTCTAGTTTTTCAGGGCGTAACATGGCTGATACCTTTGAAATAGTGATTATACCATTGTATAGCCACATTATTTTTGGTAGTTCACAATTACCAAGGCTTGCCCACTACGATTTCGCCATAAATATTGTCCCTCTGCCAGGGTTCGAAGCCAGCCCGCACAATCATTCTTTCAATTTCCTCTCTATTTACCCTGTATGTGGTTCCTGCGGCACTGACCACATTTTCTTCTATCATCAGGCTACCAATATCATCACAACCATAGTGCAAGGCCATTTGGCCAGTTTTTTTACCCATTGTCACCCAAGATGCCTGGATGTGTGGGAAATTATCCAGAAAAATCCTTGCAACGGCAACATTTTTTAGGTATTCGACATCTGTGATACTGGATATTTTTCCATGCCATGCAGTATTTCCGCTTTGGAACGGCCATGAGGCAAATGCAGTAAAAGACCCACCATTGTTGCGTTTCAAGGCTCTATCCTGTTGATTCCTAAGCAGTGCCAGATGTTCGATACGGTTGGCAATTGTTTCGGTTATTCCAAACATCATAGTGGCCGTAGTGGGCAGGCCGATTGAATGGGCAACTTCCATTACCTCTAGCCATCCAGAAACGCCACCTTTGTTTGGGGCAATTTTTTGTTTGATGTGTTCGACCAATATTTCGGCTCCACCACCGGGGAGGCTACCCAGACCTGCCTCCATCAACGCTAGCAGGGTGGCTTTTAGGCCAAGGCCACTCAATTTTGCCAGGTGTTGTATCTCCACAGGGCTAAAGCCGTGAACCCAAATATTGCACTGACTATGTAGAAATGAAACCATGTCGAGATAATAGTCCCAGGATAGTTCAGTGTTAATTCCACCTTGTAATAGAATGCCTGTCCCGCCAAGTTCCTTGGTTTCTGTGGCCTTTTTTTCAAGTGTTTTCAAATCCAGAACATAGGAATCTATATCGCCATGACTCCTATGGAAAGCGCAGAAAGTGCAACCAATGCTACAAATATTTGTATAGTTTACATTCCTGTCTATCACATAACTGACGCGACTTGGATGGTTTTTTTTGTTTCTGACAATTGTTGCCAGTCTGGAAAGTTCCAGTAGTGACGCACTTTCAAAGAGAAAAAGGGCTTCGTCCTCTGTTATCCTCTGCTCGGACTGGATTTTTTCATATATAACTCCGATGCTCAAAACATTCATTCCTTTGCTTTAGGATCGGTGGAGGAATCCTCTGATTACTGCTCTATCTGTATCTGAAATGCAATACAGTTTGTATACTTCATCGTCTATTGCAGTATCTACACTATTAATTTCCTTGCGGGTTGCGTCAAGGCTAGACTTTGTATCAATAAACCACTCCAGTAATTCCTGCCTCCGCTTCAGGGAAGTAGTGTCGATTTTGGATGCTGTTATTTCTTCAAGAAACTCATCAGGGCTAAGCAAGTGTATGTCATTAAGCTTCTTTGAGAGGACAGTCTTTTTGTACTCAGCCCTGATATAGCCCAGTGCATTGGAAATGGCCTTGTGGAGTTGTTTGTTCAAATCAATCATTCGCTGTGCTTTTTGTGCCAGTGAATGTTGTTGGTCGGATGTTGCGGTGAGTATGGGAAGTTTTTCGAGGCCGTTTGGGAAATATTCAAAACTGCCTCCACCGGTTTGTTTACCAATTGATTTGTATCGAAAATTCATCAACTCAGAGTTTAATAGAGCAAGCATGAATTCAGGTTTATAGGCATCATTCGTGCAAAAAATGACTGACATATTTGAAAAACACATGTATTCAAAATCGCTGTCCAGCACAAAGGTGTTGTTAAAAGCCCGCCTACTACAAATAATTTTTGGCAGGTGGTAGTATTCTTTGTGCATAGGGAAAGTATAGTTCCACCATTTTGTTGTATTACGTCTTAGTTTGTCTGCTCTATTTGAAAGGACATCTTTGTTTGCAAGCAAATATTGTTGAATAGTTGTATGCAGGTCTTCAAAATTTTCAACATCTTCAAAATACAGCACGTATTCGTGGTTGCCGACAATTGAATATCTGTCGATATTTTTTCCTGAGATTCGCTTTTTGATGAATTTGGCTGGAAATTGGGGTGGCTGTTCGCCAAACGAATAGATGTCATCAGCCGCTGTTTGCATGCCTTGTCCAAGAATAAAAATTTCACCTAATTTTTTATGGCCATAAATTGAAAAAACATCATCCGCGGCGGTTTCCATACCTTTGCCAACATGCAATATTTCTCCAAGGCGTTTATGGTTGCCGTCTATCCTTTCATTTATTGCCGCAATTTTGTCGTTTACTAGCGCAAATGGGGCATCACTTTGCAGAGCCACTCCAAAAAAACCATCTCTGTCGTGTAGTGCTTCGAATATAGTTGCCTCGTCGTAATCTTTTTCCTTAAATGCCAGCACTTTGGTATCTGAGTTAAGTTTATTTTTTTGGAGCAATAATATACACGTAGTTATGTCAGCATCTTTGAAGACCTGATATTGCTCGAAGTTGACAATTTTAAGCACCGAGCAGGTTTTTAGGATATAGTTGCGAAGTTTTTTCGCCTTGTCTGAATACAAAAACGCGTTGGATACGATGAAACCCAATATTCCATCGTCTTTTAGCAGGTCTATCCCTTTTTTGATGAAGTAAAACAGTACGTCGCTCTTATCCATGTATACATCGCTGTAATGCGATTGGAGATACTGAAAAATTGGCGAGCCATGTCCAAACTTGTCAATGTTTACGTAGGGTGGGTTGCCTATCACAATATCAAAGCCACCGTTTTCCATGATTTCTTGGAAACCGGTAACGCCTTGCCAGTCGAATCCTGCACCTCCCTCGGCGATGTCATCATCGTGGACTAGCGAATCCCCAACTTTGATGTTTTGGTCTAGGTGATTTAGCTTTTTTCCAAGTTGGGCAGAGTTGAGCCATAGCGACAGCTTTGTAATCTCTGCGGACTCTGGGTTGTTGTCAACACCATAGATGTTGTTGGCAAGTATTTTATTCTTCCAGTGGAACTCTTCGTCTTCTTCGCTGTTGTCTGTAGAATAGCGAATGTTACCAGTTAATTCTTCGTAATGCCTATCTATGGCCTTTCCTTCGCTAAGCAAAAAATTAAGTGCTTGGGTCAGAAAGGCTCCTGAACCACAGGCGGGATCCAAAACCTTTAGAGTTAGCAATTCTTGGCGATATGCTTCCCATGCAGAGAGATGGTTTTTGTTGTTTTCTGAATAGGTATATGAGGTTTTGCCTTTTGCCTGCTTTTGCTTTGGAGCGTCTGCCACTGTCAGGGGGGGAAGGTGGTCAAAATATTTTGCCCGCTTTGCCTCTAGCCATGCCCCAACCGTTTGTTGAGTTATGTAATGAGTAATAAAGCTGGGGGTGTAGAATATTCCTGCCTTTTTTCGTTTGGTATTTTTAGGGTCTATCCTGGCTCCAATGAGGTTTGACTTAATCTGCTCGATGTCCGAAACACTCTGCTCAAATATATGTCCCAGAATGTTAATGTCTAGGTCTGACTCATAGTCGTAACTCAGTAGTTTTTCAAAGGGTGCGAGTGCTCTGTCGGAAATTTCAACAGAATCCATAGTAGTGTCTTCTTTGAAAAGCCCCCCGTTAAACCCATTGATTTTTTTCGAGGGAAAACCTTTGTCGATGGCCGCAAATAGTGTTTTTAGTTCTTCCCATAATCCGTTGTCTGTTGGCTTTAAGGAACTTTTAGCCCTGTCGAGCCTCTCTTTAAGAGTATCTTTTGGCAGTAGGTCTCTGCCTTCGCAGAAAGCAATAAAGATGATTCGATCAAGGATGGTTTGCGCTATCGTAAACAATTTATCTTTAGGAATTTCGCGTTTTTCTTTGGTTAATGCTTCAAATAAATTTTTTCTTAGCTCCTTGTAATCATTGTAGAAATCTTTAGATATTTTTTCGGCCTTTTCATGTTTGTAGTTATCGTACAGGGCATCCGTAGATGATTTTCGATTAATGGCAATCAGATTTTCCTTAGAGGCTAAATAATAAAACTTCTTAAAAATATTCTCTTCAAATAGCTCTTTTACCAAAAATGTTTCATATTCGGCCTGGGTACTACTGTGGTATATCCTGATTTCTAAAAAATCAGAAACGATGATCCATCTGCAGTCTGACTCTTTTGAAGCGTAGTTAAAAGCCTGTTCTACGGGAGAAAAGTTATACCCAGTATCGCGCCCTTGTTTTTTGTTTAAGTCTGTACCGGGGCTTTTTAACTCTACAACTGCCCTGACAATGTCTTTTGCACCTGCTATAAAAAAGCCAAGGGAAGCGTCTGGCACTCTGTCTCCCCTTTGCCTTTTGGGGATAAGGTTTGCATTACCATCAGCATCTTGGGTTGAATAGCCAAGGATGTCCCTAAAAATATCAGTGACAAATTCGCCCTCCAGCCCCGACTCTATGGCAGTCGTTGCATTTGCGCTCTTTGCGAAATCAATCCATCGCTTAAGAATCGACTGCTTAGACTTAAATTCTGGTACAGGCTCCAACTTGTCCAGAAGACTCTTTAGCCTATTTTTGTCGAAAATCTCTGCTCTGCTCACCCCAAGTCTCCATTTTGCAAGGGGGCAACGATCAATGTGTGGTTGTATACATTATAAGACTTGCGGATGGCATCATTCTCCAGCGGCTACTTCGGTTTCCCTTGTACGGCTTGCCTGTCTCCTACCCTGTTTTTTATGAACTTGGGTTTCAAGTTTGTCGATAGCCTGTGAAAGGCTTTGATACATGTCGTCGGTTTCTGCACTGGCAATGAAGGCTCCCGTACGGGACTTGAGAACTACGTCGGCTTGATGTCTATGTTTTTCGACACTCAGGGTTGTATGGATGTCAATGATGTCATCAACATAGGTAGACATTTTTTGCAGTCTCTCCTCTGCATATTTTTTCAGGCTTTCTGTGACTTCGACGCGTCTCCCAGTAAAGATTATCTTCATAACAGTTGACTCCTAAAAATTGGGCGTAATTGCCCGTGTCTATGGTACAACGATGTGAAAAGTTCCTTTTTTGCAATGTATTGTCTGTCAAATGTTCATCCCTTTGGCCTCAAGTATGTTATCGCCTTCGCCGCTGTGAAGCAGACGGAATGCGTAATTCTTCCCTATATTTGTTAACTGTCCGTCTTGCAACTTTAATTCCATCCCTTTCGATCAGCTTGGCAATGGCCTCGTCTGAGAGCGGTTTTGAAGAGTCCTCTGCCTGGATGATTGTTTTAATGCGATGTTTGACAACGGTGGCTGATACATCATCGCCCCCTGCGCTCCCCAGGCTTGCGCTAAAGAAGTAATTGAGGTCGAAAAGCCCCTGTGGTGTATGAATCGTTTTGGCCTTTACTACGCGTGAGATTGTTGACTCATGGAACCCAGTTGCTTCTGCGACATCTCGCAGAACCATCGGGCGCAGTTTTTGGATGCCATGCTCTAAAAAATCCTGTTGCAGGCTGACGATACAGGCAGAAACCTTGAGGACGGTACGATTGCGATCTTCAACTCCCCTAATGAAATCTCGCGCTGATCTGTAGCGTTCCCTGATGTAATCTTTTTCTTCTTTATCTTGGCTTCCTTTTAGGTAGGACTGATATTTCCTGTCGACTCGGAGTGCAGGAAGGCCATCGTCATTAAGCCATACCTTCCAGTTGCCGTCTTCGTCTCGGAGGACTACCACATCCGGTTTGATTACCCTCTCACTTTCGGGGTCGTAGGCGCGACCAGGTGATGGATTGAGGTGCTTTAGAATATTCATTGCTTCGTTGAGGTCTTCCTCAGTGCATTCAAGTGCCTTACGCAACTTTACACTATCCCGTTGGCTCAACAGGTCACTGTGGTCTTTGATTATGCGCACAGCAATGTCGTCTGGTTCTGCCCCTGAGTGCTGTAATTGAACAAGTAAGCTCTCCTGAACAGTAAAACAGGCAACTCCGGATGGGTCAAAGTCCTGTAAGATTTCCAGCAATTCCGGGAGCATAGCTAAGTCGATACCAACCCCAGCGGCGAGTTGTTCTGGCGTTGTTTCAAGTGAACTATCCGGATCCATACGGAAAAACCCTTTTGGGTCTATATGGTCTATCAACGCTTCTAAAATAGTTCCTCTGGGGTCATCTTCGGAAATAGCTTGGTATAACTGAGAAAGCAAGTGTTCGTGTAAGGTGACAGAACTTGTAAGTCGGTCTTCCCAACTGAAACGATCTTCATCAGGCAGGTTACTGGTTCGAGGCAAGTCTATATCCCAAGCGTTTTCTGCCCCCATGTCTGTTTCCTGAACCTGAGCAACACCTTCGCTTGTAAACTTTTCGAGGTTTTCCCCAGGGTTCATTTCGAGTGCTGATTCATATAGTGGCCCTAAGTCGACTGATTCGGTTCCTTCGGGTACTTCGATGCCCTCGAGGATGGGAGCCTCATCAAGTACCTCTGAATCTCTCCCTTCCATTAGCGCCTCGGCGGTTGGCGTTTCTGATAAATCGTCAGGGACCTCTAGCAGGGGGTTAGACTCTAGCTCTTCTTCGATAGTTTGGGCAAGCTCTTGAAGGTTCATCTGCCATAGCTTGAGCTTCAACTGCATTGCAGGTGTCAGAGCCAGTTGTTGGCTTGTGGTAAGTCTGTTTGTGAGATTGTGGCCAAGGGTTGCCATTAGTCTAACCTGAATCTTTCTCCGAGATAAACCCGCCTGATGTCAGGGTCTTCAGCAATTTCGGTAGGATGTCCATGTTTCATAATCATCCCATCTGCCAAGATATATGCTCGGTCGGCAATTTGCAAGGTTTCGCGGACATTGTGGTCGGTAATCAATACCCCAATATTCCTCGAATTTAGTTCGGCTATCAAAGATTGTATTTCGGTTACAGATTTTGGATCAACACCAGCAAAGGGTTCATCTAATAACATTATACTCGGAGAAGTCACTAAAGCACGTGCAATTTCACATCTCCTACGTTCTCCGCCACTTAGGCTCATACCCAATGTTTTTCTTACGTTTTGTAAATGAAAGTCCTCTATCAGCCTTTCGCAGTGCTCTTTTTGCTCTTCCCTGGATATGGGCTGTAGTTCTGCTAGAGCCATCAGGTTTTCCCACACCGTAAGCCCTCTAAAAACGCTGGACTCTTGTGGCAGATACCCGATACCAAGCCTGGCGCGCCTGTGCATGGGGGTATGGGTGATGTCGTTGCCTTTCCATAAAATATTTCCTTTGTCTGGGGCTTCTATGCCTACCACCATATAAAAAGTGGTGGTTTTTCCAGCCCCATTTGGCCCCAGTAGCCCGACAACCTCGCCCGTGGTTACTTCGAGAGAAACATCGCGCACGACGCTCCTGTCGCCATACTTCTTGAATAGCCCCTGAGCCATTAGAGCGCAGTTTTCCCGTGGTTTGGGGTGAGGCAACATGTTATTTGTCTCTGGCACCTTGATCGTTAGTTCCTTTTCGGCCAATGGGTACATCAATCTTTCCCTGAACACTCCCTGAAAATTTTATCTGAGGCGGTTTGCTATCGTCATCAAATATCAGTTCTAGTGTATCACCAACACCGCTTCCCAAACTCCCATCAAAAATTATCCCTCCGGTTGCAGTGATTAATACCATCCTATCGTTGTCAAACTTCAAAGACGCTGTTTTTGAAGAAAGCCTGTAACTGGGTGCAGAACATTCTACTCCTCCGGAAAGTGTTATTTCAGTTAGTGAGATGCCAGGCCCTGCATTGTTAGAGTTTTTTTTGCCTTGGAAAATTGCCCTATCTGCCCTAAGGGTAAATGTATCCCCCTTAAATGTAATACTGCCTTGTATGCCATTTGGAAACTCTAGTTGTGTTTCTGATTGGATGATTTTTTCTCCGGAAATCCGTCTGCCCATCCCCGTTAATACGGCTGGGTTTCCCGAAAAAACGTAGGATGGATTAGGATTTTCGCTCCAAACAAGGCTGTTACCCCTCAGGGTACCCCATGCACGGTAGTCTGCCCGAATATCTCCGGAAAACATCCAGCCCGAATCTGATCCAGACCCCGACCCCGCTGAAAAGGTGCCGCCCGGCACAGTTCCTGACACAGGACTTTTAAGATTCCATGTTTGTTGTGATATTTGATATGTCATTTCTGGAGAGCTAAGCGTTATATTGTCCCATTCGAGTACAGGGTTGCCCTCAGAGCGAATCAAGCCAGTAGCAATGTTTCCCGGTGCGTTTCTGTACATGGTCTTTGGGGCTTTTAGTAAATACCTTTTTACAACTCCATTTTTTTCGTTTGCCTCTAAGTCCCATAAAACATTCCCTTCCATGCTTATGCCCGACGCAGTCCACTTTGCAAAGTCAGCCTTTGCAGAGTGAACGACAATTTGCGAAATATTTCTGCTTGATAATTCCGCCCCTAAAATACCGTTAGCATCAAAGGACTCTAAATCCAAAACACCTTGAGTATTTGGAGTTTCAGATCGAATAGCTGTTCCACGCATTGCAGTACCCTGCCATCCATTGTCGTGCTGAAATCTTATCGGAGCTACAAAATTGAGAATTGGGCCTGCAACCTCGACCTGTTGGGCCCAGATACGTCCTCCCCCAAAGTTGCCGTCATTGCCCAATGTAGCTATGACATCATCCAAAATACCAGAGGTAATATCTTTTGCGTTTAGACCCTTTGCCGTGAGGTTGCGTATAAAACCCACATCAGAAGTTTTCCACTCCACAAGTCCTTGGGAAACTACAAACCGGTCATCACTTTCTTTACGCCATCCTTCGGGTAGAAAATATTCGCCACGCCCCATTTCGTCGATTTGAACCCAGTGTAGCGGAGCCAACCCCAGCCAAACATCAGTTTCTCTCCTAAGGGCAGGGCCATGGTGGTCAGATTTTCCGGAACCAAGCAGTACCCCATTTGCATCTCTAACTTCAATAAACAATGGGCCATCCAATATGTCTACGGGGTACTCCGCCTCATGTGTGGCTGTCGGGGCGGTTATATACCATGTCAGGGTGCGTTGTGAGGTAGCATTACTGGGCGGGTTTTCGATATATTTGGCTGTAACTCCCATTAGCTTAACTGTTTTTTCGTTTCCTTCAGAGGATTCACAATTCAGTGTGTAGACTCCGCGGGGAAGTATTTCTGTCCACTGCCCTTTTTCGCCACGAGTTCCCTGAAATAGTGATTCGGCAAGTAGCGGTTCCACAGTTTCCGAGCGACGTGTGGCAATCAATGCTGTAATACAAATACATCCTACTAAAACAGCTAATCCAGACCAAAAGTGCGCTGGGTGGCGAGTGTTCAAGATGGCTCTCATAGTGCTTTACTACCATCCAAAAGAGCATCAACCCGCCAAGTTCGCCCCCAATTAATGCTATCTTGGGGGGAAATGGCCAAATCCAGCACTTGTCCATCCTTAGGAATCCCAAATGGATATTTTTCTTCGGCGAAGAACCACTTTAGCTGGAATGGCAGTTCTTTTAGCTTCAAACTCCAATGTCCTGCTCCAAAAAGGTCTGGTGCCCGTTCAAGTTGCCCATGAGCAACAACTGATGGCTCTGGCCAAGCCTGTCCGAATGGTTCTAGTTGCTCCAGTGCTTGTCTGTTTGGAACCCAGTGATAATCACTCCCATCTATGTTGATAGCTGGGGAAACTCCTTCTAGTGCCTGAGTTTTTGTGGCTTTTGTAAATATTTCTCTGATGAAGGCAAGATTGGCCATATCAAAGGTTATTCCAGCCGCCGCCTTGTGGCCTCCACCAGATTTCAAGAATGGCCTGGCAAGGCATAGTAGTTCGGTTAAATCAAAAGGCTCGGGTGCGCGCAAACTGCAATGGGCAACCCCATCAATAACAGAACATACACCTGCGGGCTGTCCCAGGTCTCTCATTCGCTGTCCGGCTACAATACCTATTACACCTTTATGGGCAGTTGGTTCAACTATTAGGTCGAAGGCTTCGTCTGCAGAAGCTAGTGGAGGCAAAATTTTTGTCAATTCGCGTTGACAATGGCGACGCTCCTGATTAAGTTGCTCCACTCTTTCTACCAATTGTTGGGCTTCTTGGAAGTCTCGCGTCAATAGTAGCCTTACAGCGTCTTCTGCTCCCCCCATTCTTCCCACTGCATTGATGCGTGGAGCTATACCAAACGCAATTGCAGTGGCGCTAATAGAGTTTTCACTGCCAGATGCTTTAAGTAATAGCGAAAGCCCCGGTGAATTAGTCCCACAAAGTGCTATTAAGCCCCTTTTTACTAATAGAGCGTTTTCCTGAACCAATGGTACCATGTCGGCAATAGTCCCGATGGCCACTAATTTGAGAAGTCCATCTAGGAAATTTGCATCGTTTCCTCTTGGAATTGGAATAGCATCCATCAGGGCTTGAGCGAGTTTGAAGGCAACTCCTACACCAGCTAAGTGTTTATTTGCCTGGGTTCCTAGGTGTGGATGGATTACAGCAACTGCATCTGGAAGTTTTGGGCTGATGGAATGATGATCAGTAATGATCCATTCCATCCCTAATTCATAACTTGCTTTAACTTCCTCTATGGATTGTATGCCACAGTCAACGCTTATTAAAAGAGTAGGGGAGTGGGTATGGGCTAATTCGCGTATGCATTCCAGATGGATTCCATAGCCATCATTGAAGCGGTTTGGAATAAAAAATGAAACATCCGCACCCATGCGCTCTAGTACTCGGAAAAGCAATGCAGTTGCCGTGACTCCATCTACGTCATAGTCGCCATATATGGTGATTTTTTCTCTTTTGGAAATAGCAGTATTTATGCGCGACACTGCCTTGCCCATGTTGTCCAAAAAATATGGTTCATGCGTTAATTCCCATTTTGGCTCTAAACGCCAAGCCAATTCAGAGGGATCGTCAACCCCCCGCATCCATGCCAAGCGAGCAATACCATCCTCAAGGTTCCAAGCATCCTGAATCTGCTTCCAGGGATTTTCAGCCCCAACTATTTCGCGTCGCAGTCTCCAGGGTTGCGGTCTCATCTGCCCGACCGGGTTTTTATATCGATGTTTGTTTTCAAGTCGAGCATGGAATCCCAAAGACCTTTATCCAAACAAGTATAGCTTGAATTTATTTACAAATAAAGCATTTGCAAAGGCTCTGCAACTATAGACTACAAAAAATAATATCGCTACAATATATTTTTCTGTTCTGGGGGACACATGGACAAAAATAATTCTCGCAGGGACTTTTTAGCCGCCATGGGTGGTCTGGCACTAGGTGCGACTCAGTTACATTCTTTGCCACTGCTGGGTTCTGGTGGTCGCGAGCCACTTCGACTTGATTCCCCAACAACTGCGGTCGTTATTGGACATGGCTCCAGGGGCGGTTTATATTCCAGGTTTTCCAGACAACTGGAAAACATATGGAAAATAGTAGGGGTTGCAGAGCCGATTGATTACAGGCGTGAAGCGGCAACTCAAGCATATGAAATTCCCAGTAGCCAAACCTTTACTACATGGGAACATGTTTTTCGCAAGCCAAAATTTGCCGATGTCTGTATAATCAGCACCCCAGATGATTTGCACTATGGCCCCGCGATGGCGGCTCTCGAAGCTGGCTATGACTTACTGCTCGAAAAACCAATTGCAATGACTTGGCAACAGTGCAAGTCAATTCTTGAACTAGCAAACCGAAAACAAGCAATAGTATGTGTCTGCCATGTGTTGCGCTATGCTCCATATTTTGTTGAGCTTAAGAAAGTAATTCAGGATGGTTCAATTGGAGATGTGGTTAGCATCCAGCACATGGAGCCAATTTCTCACATGCACATGTCGCATAGCTATGTAAGGGGAATATGGCGGAACACAAAGACATCCCTACCTATAATTTTGGCCAAGAGTTGCCATGACCTTGATTTACTGCGATGGTATGTGGACAAACCGTATACATCTGTAAGCTGTTTAGGGGATAGGTCTGTTTTCCGCCCAGAACGGGCACCGGCGGGAGCCACTCAATACTGCATGGATGGATGCCCAGCGGCCAAACAGTGTCCCTACTATGCCCCCGATGTATATGTTCATAAGAAAAAATGGGGTTCCGGAGCCATTATTACCCCCGACCGTTCCGAGGCAGGATTACTGGAAGCCCTGCGCAAGGGGCCATATGGGAAATGTGTTTTCAAAAATGATAACAACCAGCCAGACCATCAGGTAATGAGCTTTGGCTTTAAGGACGGCGTAACAGCAACATTCTCCATGGAGGCCATGACATCCTACGAGGGTCGCAGAACTAGGGTGATGGGAACAAAGGGCGACATAGTGGGCGATGAACACATTTTGCAGATAGCAAATTTTGAGACTGGTCAGAAACGGGAATGGGATGTAAGGCAACCCGGTAGCGACTTGTCTGGTCATGGCGGCGGAGACTTACGGATGGTTAGGGAATTTGCAACCGCTGTGGCAAAACGCGATCCGTCCTTGTTGGCGACCAACCTGAAAGATTCTATGGAGAGTCACCTGGCAGGGTTCCAAGCCGAAGCCAGTCGCCTTGAGGGTGGAGTACTGAAAGAAATCAAGATGTAGCAATGATTAAAGCATGGCACATCATTTGCCCTAGCCACTTGTCACTAGTCAGTGGCCAACCCAAAGTGGCAGTCTCGCGATTGCACATTGGGTTGAAGTGTTATACTTGAGGCTATGAATATTGATCCATTATTAGCTCCATCCCTGCTTTCCGCAGATTTTCTGAGACTGGCGGACGAACTAGCCTTTCTAAAGTCTTCTGGGGCTGATGTTGTCCATGTAGATGTAATGGATGGTCACTTTGTTCCCAATATCACCATTGGAATACCAGTTGTTGAGGCATTAAAGCGAGAAACACAATTAACTCTGGATTGTCACCTGATGATTTCAGAGCCTTTGAAATATGCGGTTGATTTTGTAAAGGCTGGGGCAGACTGGGTATCTATCCATCAAGAGGCAGACCCACATCTGCACAGGACTGTCTATGCCATAAAGAATGTTGGCGGAAGAGCAGGGGTTGCACTTAATCCTTCAACACCAATTGAGTCGCTTTCGGATATTTTGGGAGACCTCGATTTTGTGTTGCTAATGAGCGTAAATCCCGGTTTTGGTGGTCAATCATTTATTGAAAACACTTACAACAAGCTACGTTGTTTGGACAAGATTAGGCAGAAAAACGATCATTCATTCTTTATCCAGATTGATGGCGGAGTGAGCGTGGCCAATGCCCAAGCCTTAGTTGAAGCTGGCGCAGATTGCTTAGTGGCAGGCAATGCTGTCTTTAAAGCTCCTAATCCGACGGAGGCGGTTAAAAAAATTAAGGCTCAGATGACTAAAGTATGCAAATCGTAGTGGCTTCATAATTCCTCCAGCAGTGAACAATGGCGAAAGTTACCTATAAAGCAGGCCGTTTAACATTAGCAAAGAGTTTATCTGCGTTTTTGGATGGGCAAGAAGCCAATGCAGAGTCATGGCGTTGGTTTGATGAGGGTTTGGGATGGAGTAAGGCGAGGATGTACGCTCATGGCGAGGATTGCATTTCAGAGGAAATACAATCCAAAATAGCAGGTTGGTTAATAAGGCGAAAAGCAGGCGAGCCTTGGGCTTACATATTAGGCTGGGTTGTTTGGCGGGGTAGGCGTTTTTGTGTGACACCTGCTACGTTGATTCCGAGGCCAGAAACAGAGATGGTGCTTGAGTCTGCATTGGAGCTTGCCAGATTGATAGGTGCCAAGCACGTTGTAGACGTGGGCACGGGGGCTGGAATCCTTGGTATTTCGCTGGCACTGGAAAGTAGTTTGGTTGTTACAGCCACAGACATTAGTTGTGAGGCTCTGGCTGTGGCAAAACAAAATGCAAAAGCCCATGACGCAAAGCTGTGTTGGGTACAGGGAAACTTGCTAGAGCCTGTAGCTAACCCCATCGAAATGGTTATTTCTAACATGCCTTATATACCTATCGGCCATGCTGGGGAATTGCAGAGAGAGATAGCCTTTGAGCCTCGGACTGCGCTATTTGCTGGGGATATGGGCATGGAGTTGATCAACAAACTGCTCATACAGGGTTTCCA
Source organism: Holophagaceae bacterium (assembly GCA_009783055.1). GTDB lineage: Bacteria > Acidobacteriota > Holophagae > Holophagales > Holophagaceae > WRHW01. The sequence continues at coordinate 26,061 of WRHW01000003.1, read as the reverse complement.
AAGAAATGCTAAAGGAATTATTTTAGAAATCGGGTCAGAGCAGGGTGAGGAACTAAAATCCAGAGCAAAACAAATAGGTTGGCAAAATGTTGAAATAAAAAAGGATATTGCAGGGCATGACAGGGTAATCGTGGCAACAAATTAAATTTGGCATAAGAACTGCGCTAATTGTTCAGGGAGACCAGTTATGCGGAAAATATTGCCTATTGTTGTGTTACTTTGTATGGGGATGGCTTGTTCATTGCCACAGAAGCACAACCCAAATCTATTGAAATCAGAACTTCCATGGATTCCAGAAGTTGCACCTACCGGACCGCTATCTGAAGGCAGTTTGTGGGTAGATCGTTCCCTGTTTTCCGACTTGCGAGCAAGCCGATTGAACGACCTTGTGACTATTCAAATATCAGAAGCCACAAATGCAATGACGCAGGCAAATACTACCACCAGCAAAAATGGAAATAACAGCTTGGAAACCCCAGTGTTAATGTCTAGATTGCAGACGAGTTCTAATAATAGTGCATTTAAGGGATCAGGCAATACTGGCAGGAGTGCAACCTTTACAACCACCGTTACTGCACGTGTTGTAAAGGTGTTGAACAATGGTAACTTAGTATTTGAAGGTACAAGAGATATACAACTTAACAACGAAACTCAGCGGTTGTATGTGGCTGGCCTGATCGATCCCAGAATGCTTTCGTCAGACAACATTATTAAGTCGGGCAATGTATCGGATTTGCGAATCGGCTATGGTGGAACAGGCGTTGTTGATGAGGTGATCAAGCCAGGTGTCATTAGTCGCCTACTCAATTACGTTTGGCCTTTCTGAGGTGCGACATGACCAGGTTTTTTCTAACTCTTTTCGTCATTTTTTCCGTTTTTTCTTTATCGGCTGGTATTCCAGATCGAAAGGTAGAAGTTCGCCTAAAAGACCTTGCCCGCCTTCAAGGTGTCCGCAACAACCAGTTGACGGGCTACGGGTTGGTGGTAGGTCTCGAAGGTACGGGTGATAAAGACCAGACCAGGTTTACTGCCCAAACCCTAACCAATTTTTTAGCCAGGCAGGGTACTAGCATTAGCCCGACAAGTACAAAGGTAAAAAACGTTGCGGCTGTAATCGTGACTGCCGAATTACCTGCATTTGCACGCTCTGGACAACTAATAGACGTAACCGTTAGTAGCACGGGCGATGCAAAGAGCCTTGCAGGTGGGATGTTGCTGGCAACCCAGCTAATGGCCAATAATGGCGATGTTTACGCCGTAGCTCAAGGTTCTGTACTAGTTGGCGGATTTGCCGCGGCCACAAGGGGAGGGGGCAACTCAGTAACTAAAAACCATCCCACAGTTGGCAGAATCCCTGATGGTGCAACGGTAGAGCGGGAAGTAGAAATAAATTTTGCCGACCGCCCCAGCCTTAGATATGCCTTGGTGGAAGATGATTTTTCCACAGCAGTTCGCGTAGTTGAGGCCATAAACGAAGAATTGGGAGAGGTTGTTGCGCGGGCGCAGGATTCGCGCACTGTAGACGTAAAAGTCCCAACAGTATTTACTGGTAGGGCAGTTGAGCTTGTTGCCCGTTTAGAGAATTTGTCGATTCAGACTCAACCAAAGTCCAGAGTGGTTATCAACGAAAAAACAGGAACTGTCATCATGGGGTCAGACGTTATGGTGGATGCCGTGCATATTGTGCATGGTGGATTATCAATACAAATTTCTAGTACTCCCGTAGTTTCGCAACCACAGGCATTAAGTGGTGGCTCAACAGCGGTTGCCAATGTCAGAAATGTATCTGTGACAGAAGATGCGGGCAAAACCTTGAAGGCCGAAGCTGGAACTACGGTTGGCCAATTAGCCGAGTCGCTGAATGCCATGCAGGTTACGCCTAGGGATTTGGTAGCGATTTTGCAAGCCATCAAAGATGCTGGCGCACTTACTGCCGAGCTGAGGATACTATAATGATTGATTTTCCGACACTTACATCGAATGTTGATCCCATCTCAGTGCTACAAAACGCACAGATACCAAAAAATGAAACCGACAAGATAGCCAAAACCGCCGCCGAATTTGAAGGGATGCTAATGGCTCAGATGATTCAGATGCTAAGAAAAACAGTCGAACCCTCCGGGCTTTTCGACGTAAACCAGACAGAGCGTAGCACTTATGAATACCTGCTGGATCAGGCAATTGTGCAACATGCCGTATCAAACGGACAGACTTGGGGCTTGGCTGAAAGGCTTGAAGAATCTTGGAGGATGTTGCAAGCAAGGGCAGATGGGGAAGAAAAGGCTGGATAGATAAAGGCTGGATACCTCTGATTAACAACGATTTCAACACGCTCCCTTAGAAGAAAAAAGGTGGCGTGTTATCGACTTGGCTGTTCACTAGGTTTTTTTATTCGTTTTTTGGTTTTTTGCAAAACAATCTTTGGAAGTGCAAAGAGCACACTCCTTACAAAACTGTAACCAATAAAAAATCCTTAACTAATAGTATGGAAGTTCCGATACCTCTTATAGCAGGTTGCATTCAGTTTTTTTGAAAGCAGATTATTGCTATGCCATGATTTGTCTGCAAATCATGGCTGTTTTCTGCTCATATGCGGGCTTGGTTCAAAGTCCTTGAGCAACAAAAACGGTAATAGCTATTGAGGTGTTTACATGAGAGTCGGTGGCGGAATATCAGGTGGTTCTGGAGGGGTTGATGCGGTTCGCTCAAAGGGAAATATTGCCTCTACAGGTTTGCCTGGCAAGGGCGTAAACGCCGATACAAATGATGTACTCTCAGTATCTTCTGCCGCACAACTTGTGTCTGGTGCGCATGAAAAAATTAATGAAATGCCCAACGTGCGTACTTCCGGTATTGAGGCTGTTCAAAATCAGCTTAATTCAGGTAATTATCGTCCTGATACTTCTGCTGTCGTAGATAGCCTTTTGCGGGAACATATACTGCGTAGCAGTTGATCGCAATTGATGGTGTGCTATGGTTTCGCCCCTTGGACAGCGAATGGTTTTTCAAAGTGCCCACAGTGAGGGGGTTAGGGTAGCCCATGACATTGCCACTCAATTACAACGGGAAGAGAATTTTAAGAAAATCCTAGCAGATAGAATGGCCGAGGATAGTAATACTGTCCGCAATATTGAACGCTCCGAGGCCACTCGTGCTGAAGAACGCCATGAGAGGCAAAGACGAAGAAAGTCCGGAAACCAATCAGACGACGATGTTGATGCTGAAGATAGCAATCAGGAAAATGAGGCACTTTTTGCCGATGGTGGCTTTGATTTCATGGCCTGACCTTGACTGATATAGCATAATCAAGTTGGTACAAGCCTTGCCCTATAGGGGTTGGAGGCTTGTACATGTTGCATTCATTGCCTGCATTACTAGACGAATTAGAGCGCACCCTAATCCAGGGTGAAGACCCTATGCCCTTGATTAGTGCTATCCGTTGGTCAGAAATTGTTGACTGGCCAAAGGATAATGAAAAAGCTGGTCAGATCAGGCAAAAAATAGAACGGATTGGTGAAATCATAACTGCTCTGTATTCGCCGCTTAGAGCAACAATTTTGGCTCTTGGGTCTGATGTGCCGTACAAGGCGAAGTGCCAGGCAGAACTTCCAAAAGTATTTACCAGCAGAATTGAAGCTCAGGCGTAGGGGGCAAAATGTATCTATTCACGGCGGGGATGGGAATAGGTCTTACCGGCCTTCAGGCGGCCCAAAATGCCATCAACGTAACTGGGCAAAATATTGCAAATATAAATACTCCTGGCTATGCCCGCCAGAGGGTGAACTTGGAAACAGGTTATGCAGTACAAATAGACAAACTCCAGTTTGGCCTTGGTGTAAACGTAAACCAGGTGCAGGCCATCAGGGATCGATTCTTAGATATGCAACTTACCCAAACCATCACTCGGATGTTTGGGACAAAAACTCGCTATGAAGGTGTTGAAAACGTTGCTTCGCTGTTTGTGGAAAATGGCGAGTCTGGGTTCGGGATTGAATTACAACGTTTTTTCCAATCTTTTGAAGAACTTGCGGCAAGGCCAGAGGACGATGCGGTCAGAATGAATGTAGTTTCAAAGGCTCAAACTTGGATCGTCGGCCTACAATCGCGCTATGCCCTTATTGAAGAAAAGCGTGCCCAAGCCAATAGGTCGGTAGCAAGTATTGTAAATGAAGTGAACACTATTACAGCACATATTGCAAGACTGAATTACCAAATTGCCCAAGAAGTTCCAAAGGGTAGCGATAACAACTCTAGGGATCAGAGACAGGCACTGGTTGATAAATTGGCAGAGTTGGTTGGTATCCATGTATATGAAGACACACAGGAACGGATGACCATTACACTGGAAAACGGCATACCACTGGTTACTGGAACCAAGGCTATGACGATGGTAACAAACAGTGACCCTCTTAATGAAGGATTCTATAAGGTTGAGGTAGTGCTGGGCAATCCTTATGAAGACCCACCTGGGATTTGGCATGAGGGCGAAAAAATTGAGGTTACATCCGCCATCAAGAGTGGCACGTTGGGCGGAATGATAGATCTCCGTGATCACTTGTTGGCAGACCAACTAACCGAACTTGATATATTGGCGGGTAATGTTGTTCAGCAAGTAAACCAACTTCACTATTATGGGGCTGGTCTTGAAGGAACTGCAGGCTATCACTTCTTCGTTGGTAATAATTTTGACTATGGCCCACCCCAATCCGGTAATGAGGAAACCCCTGGCGACCCAGCGTTTGGTTTGCCATTGAATAATGGAACAGGTGTAGCAATAGACATCAACAATAACTATAAGGGCATGGTCAGAAACCTAAATGTTAATCAGGCAATTATTGATAATCCAAGGTTAGTGGCGTCCGCTGATGCTTTTGGCGAGCCTGGAAATAATGCGATAGCACTTCAACTGGCTGAACTGCAGGACAAACCTGACTCTGTTAGATACCTAGTGAATGGTGCGCCAGTAACCAAGGGGCCTTTCAGCTCATATATTTCCAGCATGGCAAACAAAATCGGGAATCTGGCTCTTAAATTGCAGTCAGATGCCAATACTGATGAAAACATCAGGGTTGCGCTTGAAATCCAAAGAGATCGCCTATCGGCTGTGGACTTCGACGAAGAAGCTACAAACCTAATGGTTTTCCAGCGCAGTTATCAGGCATGTTCTCGATTTATCAGTGTGATAAACCAATTATTAGACCAGTTGGTAAATAACTTCGGAAGATAAGAGGCAAAAATGACATTACGTACGCCCAACCCATATCGAAGCTATCAAACAATGCTCAACTTACAGCGTTCTAAGGAACGCTTGGGTATTTTGCAAGAGCAGATCACTACAGATAAACGCATAACGCGGCTGAGCGATGATCCAACCGGTGCTTCGCTTGTGATGGATTTTAAGACTTCTATCGAACGCAATAAAATGTTTGTCAAGCAAGGTGAAAGTGCAATCAGCTTTCTAAAAGGCACAGAATCCGCCCTTAATTTAGTGGTAAATCAAATGGATAGGGTGCTGGAACTAGCTGAGGAAGGCCGATCGGAAGTACTAGGCCCTAGAGGTAGAGAGGCAATGGCGGCTGAGGTCAATGGAATACTTACAACGATACTTGATTTGGCCAATACCAAGGAGCAGGGGAAGTTTCTATTTGCCGGAACCAAGACTCAGACTCAGCCATATACAATGGTAAATCCTTGGGATGATGCTGGCCTGATACCTCCAGCACCTTGGATGGCAGGGCAACCCTATCCGCCTTTTCCCTGGCCAATCCCTGACCCAAATGATGGATCAACGCCTTTTGCCGCCATCTATGACGGAAATATGGGAGCTATTGACCTAGACATTTCGCCCACAGCTACAGTCACTACAAACTTGACTGGAGAATATGTTTTTCAGGGAACTAGGGACCCAATCACAGGTTTTATTGATCCAAACCAAGATATTTTTGTAGCTGTTTCTCAGTTGCGAGACGGAATGCTTTTGGATGATTCGGCCATGATACAGCAAGCATTTGAAAACATTCGTGCCATTTATGACAGAGTAAATGTTTGTTTAGCCACTGTCGGTGCTCGGCATTTGCAGACAGAAAATGCAGGGTTTAACCTTGGGGACATTAACGAGACTCTCCAGTCAATTCAAAATGTATATGAAGCCCCAGATTATCCATTGATAATTACACAGTTCATCGCCGAACAAGCATCACAGGATGCTACATTTTCGGTGATCTCCAAAATGAGTAGAAATAGCCTGTTTGACTATATTGGGTGATTTCAAGAGCCGAATTGCGCTACTGGTTGGTAGGCTTGGGAGTAAACCCGAATTCTTCCACACCAAGCAAATCAGGTCTGACGGTTTGAGCTTCGCCTGTCTCGATTCTTGAAATAGCCTTTACTGCTGTTACAGACTCGTATTCCAAAAGTACTTTGCGTTCTAGCTCCTGACGGAAGTCGTTATTCAATGGGTAGGCTATATCTTTATAGCTACCATCCCGCTTCCTTTTGCTTGGCATTGCCACAAAAAAGCCATCGTCAGACTCTACTACTCGCATGTCACTGACAAGAAAGCAGTCATCAAATACCACAGATGCTAGGGCTTTTAGCTTGTCGTCGCCCTCAATCTTAATAATGCGAACATTTGATATTTCCATTAGATTTCCCTTTTGAAAACATGGGGGAAGCTATTTGCTCTCCATCCCAGTGCTACATCCCAAACTGACGCAAAACACAAATACTCCATTTTGATGTGCCAATTTTGTTGCTACTGCCTCCAAGGTTTAGCTGACAAGGCGGTACAACTTTTTTGCCAAGCTATGCCTGCTAGGCAGTGTCGTTTCGCGTTCAATCCGTGTTGAACGCAACTTAGTATTATATAGCTAAATAGCTGACTTGAATTTAGAATGAAAATAGTTAATTTCAGTACTGAATTTACCCAGTGTGAAATTTAACATTTTTGTAATAACACCTTAGCAATATCAGGATATGGAGTCAATTGTGTCGACGAAACCCCCCAAAAAAGCAATACCCCAAAAAACTCCTGGTCATATAGTTTTGGGAGCCGCTAGAACTGCTCTGACCGCTCTGGAGGCAAGCCTAGAACGTGCCTTGATTGATGATTGGCTTGGGGCATTAAAAAATTCCAAGGGTCGATTAGTCCTAAGTGGAATAGGCAAATCAGGCTTAGTTGCACAGAAAATTTCTGCTACTTTTGCCTCCACTGGTTGCCCAAGTTTTTTTCTGCATCCAGCCGATGCCCTCCATGGCGACCTGGGGATGGTGACAGATGATGACATTGCGCTACTCCTCAGCAATAGTGGAGAAAGCGAAGAAATATTGCGTCTGCTACCTGCGTTGCAGAGGGAAGGTGTGCCGATTGGGTGTATAACTTCAAAATCCAAAAGCCGATTAGCACAGGCATCAAGGTGGGTATTTACTTACAGTCTTCCGGAAGGAGAGGGATGCCCCTTAAACCACGCCCCAATGGCAAGTACCACTCTACAGGTTATTTGGGGCGACCTGCTTGCGGCAGAAAGAATCGTCTTTTCGGGATTTAGCGTTGATGGCTTTGCCAAATATCACCCAGGAGGCAATCTTGGAGCTAAGTTACTTAAAACAAAAGATTTGATGCACACTGAATTTCCACATGTATCACCGAGCGACAAGTTGACCAAGATTTTATCATCTATGACTGCGGGCAAATTTGGAATGACCGCCGTAGTGGAATCAGACAAACTGGTAGGGGTCATAAGCGATGGGGATATACGACGCGCACTGGAAAAAGCAGAAGTTGCGAAACAGAATCCACTAGACCTTAAAGCCTTTCAAATAATGACTGCCAAGCCCACGGTTATAACTCAGGGCATCCAAGCAATCGAAGCCGCGAAGGTGATGGAGTCAAAAAAAATCACGTTTCTAATTGTTACTGACAATAGCAAACCAATAGGGATATTGCACATACATGACTTACTAACTGCCAAGGTAATCTAGGGAGGAAATTTCAAAACCCAGTTTCTCGTCTGCGCCTTCACATCTGCCGTATCCTGCTTAGTGACTGCAAATTATGAAAAATACAATGTTACGCAGGATTCGGCTACATTCTGGCACAGCCTACCAACTCCGTTGTTTCAAAACCACATGGGGTTTTGAAAAGGGCTCTAGGGAATATATTAATCAAGCATACATTTGGAACAATGCCCCTAAAAGGTGGAAATAAGTCAGGTGCAGGTGTCCACAATTGTGGCAGTCAACAAAAGTTTGTCCCATTCGGCACGGACTTTCTGTTTTGCAACGGTGGAGGCATGGAAATGCTTGGCTTGCTGTAGTTTTTTTTGCCTCCTTGTTATCCAAAGTTGCCTGCTTCAAGCTAAAGATGTTTTCACTTGAATATGCAAGGTTATCAGGGAGGACTTTGAACTAGCGGCAAGGGAAGGGGCAGAGGCATTGCAAGGTAGCCTCAAAAAGATGCAGGATGCCATGTTATGACAGATTGAATTTACAAATGCCTCGCCTTTAGACTTTGCCAACGCAAAGACGGCTATCAGACCGCCGGGCGTGGAAATAAAAAAGAGAAAGCGGTCTGAGGCTGAAAAAGAAAAATCAAAACTGATTTACTTTGGGGCAAGTTCGCCTAAGGTTATGCCCAAATTACTTGAGTTTGAGGGCACTTCTTATACTGCCGCTGACAAAAATGCTCAAAAATTCTTTGACCAGCTAATAACTGAATATGCAGGTAAGGAGATACTGCCTCACCTTGAGGATACCCAGATGTTTAAGCAGTTCAAATACAAAGAAAAGATATGGCGATGGTTTTAGCGATTTACGTACATGTGGCTATTACACAAGCGGCTCGTATTTGGTTGCAGGGAGCTTGGTGTGAGGCTTGTTTTGCCTCATTAAATGTAGCCATGGCCTGCGCCAATTCGTTCAATGTTTCTTTATATTCAGTCATAGACTGTATTAACTCATTCAATGTTTCATCATCTAAAAGTGCTAATGCCTCTTCGCTTAATTCTTCCAATGACTCATCACCTAAAAGTGCTAATGCCTTTTTGTTTAACATATTAGCCGTTAGATTGATGTCCATTTATGTGCCCCCACATCCTTCTTATTATAGGCCAAAAGTAACCAAAGTTTCACTTCAATACATGAAATACAACGAATGACGATAGGAATGAAATTGTATTTCATGCTAACTGAAAGCTGGAGACAAAAAATGCCACAACTAATGCACATCGGTTTTGTCAGGCGAGCGTTATTAGCTCCTGACAGGCGAACTAAGGTAAAGACATTATTACTGCCACTAAGCACATTTGTGCCTTTAGAGATGTCAGCACTCCTCTTATGTCTTTGTTGCCCTGCCATGTTTCTAGAATTGCAAAAGAGAACGACAAAATAATGTGGGATTGTCGTATAAAAAGAGTAAAATAAGAAGCGGGTTACAGTTATGGAATACAATTCGACCACAACAACAACATTGATATCAAAGTTTACAGTCACATCACTTGATAATTCTCCCATCGTCTCTTCATCCTTAGGTTACATAATATACATTATCGAAAGCTGGAAGTGGGCGGTGACAGATTCATTTGGAAGTATCAGAAATGCCTATTATCCTTATTAGATACTTTCTGCGTCGCTGGGGACTACAAATCTTGGCAGGATTTGGTTTTTTTGGCGGTTTGTTATTGGCATGGGAAATCAAGAGTATTTCCAAAATCCTATTTGATCAACAGGCATCAATTTATCATTTAGCCCCCCTTCTCCTCACGACAATCCCGTGGAATGTTGGCCTTATTTTGCCTATGGCGGCAGTTTTAGGAGGCCTTTTGGGGACGCAATATCTATCGGAAGGCTCAGAATTTGTGGCTCTTCAGGGTTTGGGTTGTGGCAAGCGCGGCTTTATAATTCCATGGGGCGTTTTGTCGGTAATATTAATGCTAGGCAGTGTTATTAATGCACATTGGGTCTCTCCTTGGGCAAGCAGGATGGAAAAGCAATTATTTTATAACCTTGCCCAGGAAACTGCCCAGTCAGGCGGCTATATGCCAAAGACAGGCGAAGAACCCAAATTATTAAAAAATGGATATCTTTCACAATCTCAACAAGATAGCGAAAAAAGCTCTACTCGGTCAAGCGGACATTCTATATATTGGGGAATGTCGAGTGACGACAACAAACTGCATATAATGCAGATCAGTTCAGATTCTGTATCTCATTTAATTGGAGATAAATACACTTTTAAGTTAGAAAAAGTTATATCAATTGACAATGAGTCGTTTGATAGCATGCAGTTGAGTTTTCGGTTTGAGGACGTGTTTGGAAAAGCCTCAGCCAGAAACCGAGATGTAAGTGGCCGATTGATGGATTTATCATACAAAACCTTTGAGGTGAACCAGCAAATCCAGATAGAAAAGCAGGCTTATTATCAGCCGACTGCCGTCCGACATTTGAGTACTTCTGAATTGTTTGCTACTTCAAATAGAGTGGACTCCAACAATCAGGGTCTAGCAAGAGTTGAATTGTCTAGGCGGTTTTCTAACCCAATTGCTTGTTGCGCCCTTTTGCTACTTGGAATAGCTATCGGCCTTAGTCATCCCCGATTCTACCGAGGTGGTGGCTTTGTTAAAAGCATTGGTGTTATTTTGTTATATTTTGTCATTGTCAAGGTAGTTGAAGGATGGATCGAAAACAACACAATTAATTGGGTTTATGCTTCTTTTCTAGTGCCTCTTTTCTTTTTGTTGGCCGGCTGGTTGCTCCTGCTCAAGAAGATGTATCCAGCCAGACACGGACAACGTAAAAAGACTGTAAATAAATTGTTCGGCTTTTTTCAAAAATCAGAAGCGGATGCCTTTGGCACCGAAGATGTTTTGCTCAGCACCCAGACTGCAACCAATAGTGGAATTACTAGCAAATTTATATATGGGAGAGATTTAGGAAGGAACAGAAAGAATTTGATTGGCCGATGGACTTCAAGAAAGTGGTGGGCTAATTTCGCGGGTGTACTGGCAATTTTTGTAGTTTTTCATGTTTTTATGGAGTTTGCCGGCCTTGCCCAATGGGTGTCCATAGGTGAAGGGCGACTATGGATATTCGTCAAGTATTGGATCTATAACCTTCCAGTCACCCTACCCTTTATTTTGCCAGTGGTTTTTCTACTTGCTTGGGTATTAACCTTTTCTGATGCAAGCATTTCTAGAGAATGGGTGGCACTTAGGGCAGGTGGTGTGAGTTTAATACAGTGGGTTCGTTCATCTTGGAAGTCTTGGAGCCTTGCAATTTTTGCCGTATTTGTTATTGAAGCCTATGTTTCACCATTGGCCTATGCCTATCAGGACCGGTATTACAAGCAAGTTAAAGTAGGAAAACAAGACAGCCATACAACAATGGAAAACATCAGTTTCGAGGAGACACCTACAACTTTATTTTTAGGTGCTACAGGTATTTTTTGGTACTCGGAAGGTCAGACGCGCTGGGGGTTTCCATTGCTTTCCCAAACACTGGCACCATCTATTCTATACTGGGAAAAAGGTCAAACATTCACTCAGCAACTCAATTGGAATGACCAAGAATGGTTGCCGGGAGTATCCGCCGAAACGCTATTCCCAGCCGCTTCGCTCAGACAGTATCAAAAAGCAGAGGAAATACCCACACTCGATTTATTTACATGGCAAGCGTGGGCACCGAGCGGAGTTCGAGGAACAATGCTGTGGGGTAGGCTATTGAAATGGCTAATTGGGCCATGTCTTTTTTTTGCATCACTAGGATTTGCCTTTCCGCATCCTCGCATGGGACGTGGACAAGCCCTCGGCCATGCCTTAATACTTAGCCTACTCTTTATGTGGCTACAAAACTTATTTGAAGGTGCCGCAAAAGCAGGGCAAATCCCGCCCTATTGGGGGGTAATTGCACCCATGATAGCCTTGATCGGATTTGGATTGTTGAACTTGCGAAGGCTACATACCTAATATCCCGCCTTTCCTTTTCTAGCCACCAGCCACTCCAATGTGCAATCCCACGATTGCGTATTGGTATAAGTAGGCCAAAATTGCCTTTTTGTTTTGGCACGTCCTCTGCCTATTCAGGGCATGGAGAACCACTATGGGTAGTCAAAGCATCCTACACAACACTTCGGCCCTCAGAGCGTCTAGACAATTAGGCATCACCGGGATGGGTCTTGAAAAAACTATCGAGCGCCTAACCACTGGCCTCCGTATCAACCGTGCCGCTGACGATGCCGCTGGTCTCGCAATCAGTAACAGACTTGGCGCCGATATCCGTATTGCCGCCCAAGGCAGGAGAAATGCTAATGATGGTATTTCGTATTTACAGGTGGCAGATGGCGTGCTGGAAGAGGTCAATAGCCTCCTCACTAGGGCACTGGAATTGACGGAACAGGCCAGAACGGGCACCATTAACGATACAAACCGCCAGGCACTCAACTTGGAGTTCCAGAGGATCATCGATGGTATAGCCGACATCGGATTAAAAACCACCTTCAACGGTCAGACGATATTCGTCACCGGTACGGTTGGTGTATCTGTGGCCGACTACTCAAGGATTGGGATAGCCACAGGCCAGTTCGCCGAACCGAGACCTACAAACGCTACACCGGCAGTCATTTTTAAGACAGCCATCGATGGCTCTGATGGCCCTATTAATGGAGGTCAGGGCATTAGGGCGGGCATTGATACGATTACCTCTGTTGATAAAGCAGACGAGATCCGCAAGCCTCTCTACGATGCAATTCAGTCCATCAGCATGATGAGGGCATCCATTGGGGCCAACCAACAGCAACTTACATCAGTGGCCGAATCTCTTGGTATTCAGGTAGAAAATTTTACCAACGCATACAGCCAAATCAGAGATGCCAACATCGCAGACGAAGTGATCGCTCTAAACAAATTCCAAATATTAAACCAATCAGGAACCAGTGCCTTAGGGCAAGCTAATCAGGCCGCCCAGGCAGTACTGAGCTTACTTAGATAGCAAACAGGCGGATAGCCTGAATCGAATATGACGATTGGTTCCCTGCACGGGGCATTGGGTTCCGTGCGCCCGCCGAATGTCTTCTCTTCAGAATGACATTCGGCGGGCATTCCTATAAGTATTTTTCCAAAAAGCATTGCCACATTTTTTGCAACACTTCCATTTCGCCTGCCCTTTAGTTGTCTGGAGAATCCAAAATGAGCACCATTCCTCAAAATATCCCATCATTCACCCCCACTGGTCAGTATGGTAATTCCCTGCATGGAATAGCTAAACCACCTACAGAGATGACTGGAAAGGTCAGCTACGCAGATGAGTTTTCCGAACTATCAATAGTTAGCGAGGCTCTTCAATCTGCTAGGACAATGAGGGCTTCCATGTTGTCCGATTCACCAGCAATACAGCCCGAAAACAACAGTTTTAGCTTTAACCAGATCCGTGAAATAGACGTTGCCAATACAGCCATGGAACTGGCAAAAGGTCAGATATTGAGCCAAACCGGTAATGGTGCTTTAGCACGGACAAATCAGGTTGATCAAGTATTCTTGGCTCTGATCAAATAATACTAGGTTGCGTTTAATCGGGATTAAACGCGAAGCGCAAATGTTTTTGCAAACACGAGCAAAGCCCGAATTTTCAAAAACTTGCGGGCACTGCTTTCGCATTGCCGTTATACCAAGTTGCTCCCGTATGGGTGCAACTTGGTATAACAACAACAGCTCAAAACTTGGATACAACGTAGGTAGGGGGCAAGAACCGCATGGTTCCTGCCCCCTACCCTATTTAACAACAAAAACGTTTGCTTTGGTGTTGTGAGTAATTCTTGGTCTTATTAAAAAAATAGCGTAATCTATTATGTCACAGATTATTGTGAGGAACTGGTAGGAGACAAATGCGCCACGAACGTATTGCGATTTTGGATTTTGGGAGCCCTTATACACACATCCTCACACGTCGACTCCGTGATCTGGGTGCTCTTGCCCTTGTATATCCGCCAGATGTAAAGCAAGAAGAAATTTTAGGTATCGACCTCAAGGGCATTATTTTGTCTGGTGGTGCTGGTACTGTGTACGATCCAAATAGCCACTGCTTTGATAAATGCCTACTCGACATTAAAGTTCCGATATTGGGCATTTGTTACGGAATGCAGTTGATTACAAAACATTCCAACGCAAAAATCTCAGGCGAGACAAAGCATGAATATCGAAAAACGCCGTGTCAGATTGTGGATGCGGATAGTTTACTGTTTAGAGGTATAAAGGCCGAACAATCGGTTTGGATGAGTCATGGTACCCACCTAGATACACTTCCAGAGGGATATACGGTTTCTGCCAAAAATGCCGAGTGCGCATTTGTTGCCATAGAAAATCAGTCCCAAAGCAGATTTGGACTCCAGTTTCATCCAGAAGTGGCTCATACTCAGGAAGGCAATGCAATACTTCAAAACTTTTTGCAAATTTGTCAAATGAGTTTGGATTGGAATGTTGCCAGCTTTATTGAAGAAAAAATCGAAGTATTAAAGAATCAAATTGGGCAAAAAGAGACAGTTGTCCTCGGGCTTTCAGGGGGGGTGGATTCCAGCGTATCTGCCCTACTCCTTCAAAAAGCGGTCGGCAAAAGGCTTACATGTGTATATGTAGACACAGGGCTGATGCGCAAGGATGAAATGCGCCATGTTCAACAAGCCTTTGCTCCATTTGATTTGTCAGTCAAGTGGGTAGACGCATCCAATGAATTTTTGGGTGGCTTGGCAGGTATAACAGACCCCGAACAAAAGAGAAAAACTATAGGCAGAATATTCATCGAAGTATTTGAAAGAGAGGCAAAGGCAACAAAGGCAAAATTCCTTGGTCAAGGCACAATTTATCCTGATGTCATTGAGAGCGTAGGAATAACTGGTTCTGTCTTAGTCAAATCCCATCACAATGTGGGGGGGCTACCAGAGCGAATGAATATGGAACTAGTAGAACCCTTAAGAGAGCTATTTAAGGATGAAGTCCGTAGGGTTGGGTTAGCACTGGGTTTGCCTGAGGACATGGTATGGAGACATCCTTTCCCAGGCCCAGGCCTGGGGGTCAGAATCCCGGGAGCAATTACCAAGGAAAGGATAGGACTCCTCCAAGAAGCTGACGCAATATTTATTGAAGAACTTAAAAATTCTGGTTGGTATAAACTAACCAGTCAGGCATTTGTAGCCCTCTTGCCCGTTCAAACTGTTGGTATCTCAGGTGACGAAAGAACTTATGAAAATATGTGTGCCCTAAGGGCTATTCAAACCGAGGATTTTATGACAGCCGACTGGGTTCACCTGCCACATGAACTATTAGAACGTTGTTCCCAGAGAATTGTCAGCGAAGTAAAGGGTATCAATCGGGTAGTTTTTGACATTACTTCCAAGCCACCAGCAACCATTGAATACGAATGAAATCAAACTCTTGATAGTTGTCAGCTTTTTTTTGTGGAAAAATTGAGCAAGCTCAGATAGAGTAGACATTTCCACTGGGGAGTAGCCAAGTGGTAAGGCAGCGGGTTTTGATCCCGCCATTCGAGGGTTCAAATCCTTCCTCCCCAACCAGCTTGTAATAGGATTACTGCATTATTGGGTGATGTAGTGCTAGGCCTTCTAAAATTTTGCTCTTTTCTATGGGCGGCTCATCGACGCATATCCTGACCATAGCTTCTGCCACCTTGCAGGCTTCTATCGGGGCGAAATGCCAGAGCGGTCGGAATTGTGGTGCTATGATTTTGATGAGAGCCAAATACGGCACCAAAATAGATTTATATAGCCATTCCCTTGGCCTGGTCTCTTCTCTATCACCAAGTAGCAGAGACGGGCGCACAATCAGATGTGGCAGATCGCTGGCGATTAGCCTCTGCTCCACAGCATGTTTAGTTTTTAAGTACAACCCTCTGGGCTTTTCTGCTCCGATTGACGAAACAAGCCCAACCATTGGCTTGTTATGTAATTGTGCCAAACGATCAAATAGCCGAGCAGGATATTCTTGATCGACACGTCTGAAGGCTGTAGGCGATCCAGCCCTCTTAATAGTTGTCCCAAGAGCGCACAAGAGCACGTCACAAGGCAAATCACATCCTATCATGGAAAATGATTCGAGGTTGTCGTAGTCAAATTCCACTTCCTTAACGCGCCCGCTAATATCACCGAGCGTACCAAAACGACGCACCAGAGCAGTGAATTTTACATTTGGCCTTTCCTCCAAGAGGCGGACAATCTCTCGGCCTATCATCCCAGTTGCTCCGGCTACAATTACCTGTTTGGGAGGGTATGCAGAAAAATCGATCTTTTCTGGTTGGGATTCCTTGGCAAAAATCATGGTACAGCCTTTCTGCTGATACTGAGCAAAAGTCCAAGGCACACAAGGGTTGCCATAAGACTTGAACCACCATAGCTGACGAACGGAAGTGGAATTCCAGTGTTTGGTGCCAAGTTGAGCACTACGCTCATGTTAATAAGAGCCTGAGAGACTATCAAAATGGTAAAACCACCTGCGCAGAGGCGCAAAAAGGGATCGCGACAGGCCAGTGCTATTCGACACCCCCTCCAAAGAAATCCAGCAAATAGAAGCCATACAACAGAAGTTCCAAGTAGCCCCAGTTCCTCTCCAATGATTGCGTATATAAAATCTGTATGCGCTTCAGGGAGAAAACTCAATTTTTGTTGTCCAGCCGCTGGGCCGACTCCTAGCACACCTCCATTGCCAAACGCTATCAGGCTTTGCTCAGCTTGATATCCTGTTCCACTTAGATCTACTGACGCAGGGTTAAAAAATGCTTTTATTCTTTCGTACCTATACTCCTTAGAAACGACAATAAGACTTCCGACAATAACTAATACCGGTAGGCCAAAAACAAACACCCATCTCGGAGCACTACCAAGGAAAATTACTAACAGGGAAACAAATAATATCAGAATTGTTGTTCCCATATCCGGTTCCATATAGATTAGTGTCATTGGCAATAGTAACGATAGAAATAGTATAACCAATTTCGGTATGGCTTCCCGCCGCTTTGTCCATGACTCTCTGTGCCTATACATCAGCCATGAAGTCCAAATTACAGAAAATGGCTTAAAGAACTCAGATGGTTGCAAACTAAAGCCGGAAATAATAATCCATCTGTGTGCTCCGTTTCTTGTCGGGCTAAAAAATACTGCTATCAAAAGAAAAATAAAGATAACATACGTTCCACGCATCAATTTGTGCGAGCTTAAAAATCTAGAAATATCCAGATGGCTGAAAGCCAACATCAGTGCTATGCCAATAAATCCACTGACACATTGCCTGATAAAAAAAGTGTTTTCATGTCGAATTCCTGTGGCCGAATATACCCATGCAACGCCAAAAACCATCAATAGTAGTGCAAAAAGCAACAACCATCGATCAACTGGGTTCTGCTTTTCAATATTCATTTAGTTGTCCGATCTGCATCAAATGTGTCCAGCAGTTTTTGTGCGGCTGTAGTTGCAGGGATTTCCCCATTCATCACAGCACTGTCTAATAATGGCAAGAGTTGCTGAATTTGATCATTTGCATAAAACTGTTCGATCAAGTAGCCTTCCACGATAGCCCTCAACCAAGCCCTTTCTTGCATCTGGCGACGACTCTGGAAAGCGCCAGAGAGCTTTGTTGAGTTAATGAAGCTCTCAATTTCTTCCCAAACTTTTGGGATACCATCGCCTGTCAAAGCAGAGGCTGTCATTGCAATTGTTTGCCATCCATCGGTTGCAGGTTGGAGGTAATGCAAAGCCCTTTCATATTCGGCCTTGGCGGCCTGCGCTGGGATAATATTTGATCCATCTGCCTTGTTTATCAAAATCGCATCTGCAAGTTCCACAACTCCCTTTTTGATGCCTTGCAGTTCATCACCCGCCCCAGGCACCAAGACAAGCAAGAAAAAATCCACCATAGACCTTACAGTAGTTTCGCTTTGCCCAACCCCAACCGTTTCTACTAGTACAACGTCATAGCCTGCGGCTTCAAATATCAGGAGAGCCTCCCTGGTTTTTCGTGCTACTCCCCCAAGTGTACCTCCTGAAGGGCTTGGGCGAATAAAGGCCATAGGGTCAGTGGCAAGCCTTTCCATACGGGTTTTATCTCCTAGTATGGAACCTCCGGTGACAGTGCTGGATGGGTCAACCGCCATGACAGCAACCTTATTGCCTCTACTCGTCAAGTACGTTCCAAAAGCCTCAATAAAAGTGCTTTTTCCGGCACCTGGCACACCTGTAATGCCTATCCGTATTGCTCCTCCAGCTCTTGGTAATACTGATTTCAAAACTTCTTGGGATTGAGCAAAATGGCTAGGTGAATTACTTTCAATTAGTGTAATGGCTCTGGCAAGGCGAGTTCTGTCCCCGCAAAAAATTCCTTCCAGATAATCCTGAGTGGTCATGCCCTTACGCTGGGTTTCAGGTATTGTGTTTCCCACAGTAACACTTCTGTTGCTAGGTAAACCATCATGTCCCCCCTCAACACCAGGCATTACATGGAGTGCAGATTTGAATTTTGGTTGCTTGAAATTCATGTTTTCTCGAAATTTAATCATTGAGGCAAATGCCACGTACTTAGAATGATAACCAAAAAACCATAGTCTATTGTTATTTAGTATTGTTCAAACAAGACAAGGCTTCATGTAAAAAGGACTCCCAAACATCATCATGGGCCTCATCCAGGAGCAATATAACAGCATTACCAGCGGGTCTGGCTTCCGGGTGAGTTGACCATGCTTCAAATAGTTTGTCTAATGACCCAGAATCCAGCCTTTTGGAGCGGAGTTTATGGGACTTGCGGGTTCTGTCAGTATCAGGCCCTCTCAAACTGAGACCATTGCCCGGCGTAGCATGAAAAGTAAATGCCTTGCACCAAACTCCACCAATTAACTGGTTAAAGTGGAGGTATGTCCCATGATTGGAGTCAGACAGAGTAAGCCTACGTGTAGACCCTTGCCAAGCCTCCGCCCATTTTGTCAATATAGATTGTGCACGCTCTCTTGTCTCCTCCCTCTTCAAAGTAGATAGAGCCGATTCGAGAAAAGATTCCACAATTTCCAAAAAAAACTCCCAATAATTCAATTATTACGTTATCTTAAGAGTAGTTACTTTGACTTAACGCTCTTTTCCAATCACTCACCCCAGAAAGTATTATGGAACTAAAGCCAATCCATTCCAATCATTTTGTAAGTAATTTTTTGGTAGCACTCTGCTATGCGGTTGCGGCACTACTGTGGATATTGTTGGTGCCCAGCATTATTGGCGATGATCCAGAATTAACGGTAATAGACAGGACCTTGCAACTAAGTGGGGATGTGGTTATCGTTTTGTTTGGAATCCACCACCTGACACTTCGGACGATATTTCACTCAAGACATAAAACCTTCCACAAAGGCGTGACAACTCGTTTCGATAGGCATTTTCATGGTTTAATTGATGAAATGCCTGCCAATGTTGCCATAATTTCGATAGATGGGCACTACAAGTACTGGAGTCAAGCCTTCCACAATAATATAATGCGAGAACTTTCCAATGAAGAAATTTCCGCAATAGACCTTTTTGCAGAAGACTATGTGTCACTTCAGTTAGATGGCCACCCATTCCCAGATGAAGAACGCCCACTTATCAGAGCAATGAAGTCAGGTGAAAAAATCACTGATGTCACCATGGGATTGGCATGCGGACAAAACGTTTGGACATGGGTGGGGTCTACAATCACACCAAGAAAAGACGATGACGGAGAGATAGTTGATTTTATTTGCTCTTTTCAACTAATTTCTGATGTTCACAATGTAGAAACAAATTTAACAATACAAACCTTCCAAGACAGATTAACGGGGCTTCCCAACCGAGTGTTCTTCGCAGAACTGGTATCGCGTGCAATTTTTATGATGGCAAAGCGCAACAGCAGGATCGGCGTGTTATTCATAGATGTTAATCGTTTCAAGATTCTAAATGACACCCTAGGCCACCAGATGGGCGACTTGCTACTTGTCCAAATAGCAAAGAGAATCAGAAGTGCCATAAGGCAGGGTGATACTATTGCTAGGCTTGGTGGGGATGAATTTGCAGTTTTGTTTGAAGAATTGGATAATTTGGGTGATGCCGTTTTTGTATCCGACTGGATAAAAAACACCTTTGAAGATCCCTTTTCCCTTGACGGCGAAGAATGTTACATGACTTGTAGTCAGGGGTTAGCTGTGAGCAACCGGTCTGATATAACTTCCACCGAATTAATCCGGGATGCCGAAGTTGCAATGTATCGGGCAAAAACCAAGGGAACAGATACACTAGAAATATATGACGAAAGCATGAATGAGCAAACACGCGAGCAATTGAAAATAGAAAACGAAATGCGCCATGCTCTTCAAAGGAACGAATTCCTGGTTTACTACCAGCCGTTAATTACACTTACTACTGGAAAGATTGGAGGTTGGGAGGCACTAGTCCGCTGGAAACATCCTGAGAGAGGCTTGGTTCCCCCAATAGAGTTTATCAACCTTGCCGAAGAAACAGGACTAATAATACCGATTGGGACTTGGGTACTGGAAGAGGCATGCCGTCAGGCAAGAAGTTGGCAACTAAAATTTCCTGCATATTCCGAGTCGATCATGAATGTTAATTTGAGTATGCGCCAATTTCAGCAACCGAATCTTACAGAAAGGGTCCTCGAAACACTAAAAAAACAAGGACTAGAGCCTCAGTACCTAAAGTTAGAAATTACTGAAAGCGCGACAATGAAAGATGCTTCAACGAGTTTGGCAATTATGACCGCTCTAAAATCCTCAAAAATCCATCTTGCCATCGACGACTTCGGCACGGATTATTCATCCCTCAGCTATTTGAAGCGATTGCCAGTCGACACGTTAAAGATAGATAAAAGTTTTGTTGATGGACTTGGCTTAGACCATGAAAGCACAGCCATAGTCGAGGCAATAACTTCGTTGGCAAAGGCACTGAATATGAAGGTGACAGCCGAAGGGATAGAAAACGCCGATCAACTTGTTCACCTGAGGAAACTCGGGTGCGATATAGGTCAGGGATACCTATTCTCCCGCCCAATGCCAGCCGAAGATGCAGAAAAAATGTTGAAACAAGATATTACTTGGTGACATGAAGGTTTATTTGTGTTGTATTTGAAATATTTTAATAATTATGTCAAGTTTATTATTAACAAGTGAGGCTACTGATGATAAAGATCGACATCGCAAACGAATTGATGCAAGCATATCCATGCTCAAAGGCAACCGCTCTAGCCGTTGTCGACTTGCTGACTGACGTAATGAAAGAAGCTCTCCTATTAGGAGAAAGAATTGAAATACGTGGATTCGGGGTGTTTGAGCCGCGACCAAGGAAACGCGGGTATGGAAGAAATATCAAAACCGGGCAAAGCGTAAAAATACCCACCGGCAAAAGCATCAGGTTCAAACCTGGCAAGGGTTTGCGCCAGTTCTAGATATAGTCTTTACTAGCGTCTTGCGTTTGCAATGATTATTAGCTCTCGCAGAGTCTTCGCCATCGTCTGGGCACTAACTCCGGTGGGGTCGTAGTGTGGGCTTAGTTCTAAACAATCTAACCCTACAAGATGTCTGCCCCGGAACAGCTTTAATCCATTGATAAGCAATTCCCATGAAATTCCGCCCGGTTCTGGTGTGCCTGTACCTGGGTATAGGCTAGGGTCAAGCACATCCAAGTCAAGAGTAAGGTATATTGGCCGGTTGCCCAGTGAATCTAAATGAGCACTGATAGTTCTTAACTCGAAGGGGCGCATTATATCAAATTGTTGTGCTATTTCCCATTCTTCCCTGCTACAAGACCTAATGCCAAACTGCTTAATGTTTTCAAACCCAATCACATCCCCTACCCTGCCTAGAAACGTTGCATGAGTCAATGTGTCACCCCAAAGGTCTGGACGCAGATCAGCATGTGCATCAATGTGGACAACAGCCAAGTCCTTATGGAACTCATAGGCAGATAAAATCAATGGGTGCGCTAACAGATGTTCACCCCCAAAGGCCATAGGAAACTGCCCTCTTGCCCTGATTTCCCTTACTGCACAAGCGACACTAGCAAGGACAATCTCTTTTTGTCCGGGTGGCAAAAACAAGTCACCATAGTCTGTAAAAGGAATGTCTAAAAGGCTTTCTTGCTGGTAAAAGCTAAATTCTTCCATCCCATACGAAGCCTCTCTGACAGCAAAGCCTGCGAACCGGCTACCAGCCTTAAAGGAACTAGTGCCATCCCAACATGCACCAAACAAAGCTATTTTTGCATCCTTAGCGTCACGACTACCCAAAAAGAGTGGAAGAACAAATTCATGTGTCATACGATACCCATCCTCTTGAATTATACCTAAGCGACCTGCAAAATATACGGTTTTGCAAGTCGCTCATATCGTTATTAATGCAACACTCTGGTTTTCAGATTCAATTTCTTTTTTGAGTCATCAAAACTTGATCGAGTAATAACTCTAATTAATACAGTGTTTATGGTCTCATGAAACACTTTATGTAAAAAGATACAACTTGATTACTATAGCAAAGTCTCTAAAGCAAGTAAATAGTTTCAGTTTCAGATACAAATAAAAAAATGGTCGGCGACTCATGGCAAAAACCGGATGTTAATCAAAACACCGATATTGCTGTTATTTGAGGGCGTTGTACAAAATACAATGCAACTTTTTACATAAAGTGTTTCATCTTGAAAATCTCAGTAGCGCAATTTCACACAAAGGCATGTCAACAACAGAGTTAGAGATGCCAACTATCAACATTCACAATAGGGAGAGCTATGAAACCCAAAAAACTTCCTCTCAACAATCCTTTAGCCAGCACATTCGCGGTGCTATTAGCCCTTTGTGTTACGGCATTTACCTTTTCTGCCTGTAGCAGTGGCGGCAACAAAGAAAGCACTGTTGCCGTCAGTGGTATAAGTTTAAGCCCGCCTACCATGGTACTTCAGATGGAGGCCACCCCAACAGGCACACTAACAGCCACAGTGTCCCCTGCCGGTGCATCAAATAAAGCCGTAACCTGGACAACGAGCAACAGCAATGTCGCAACAGTGTCCGGCACAGGATTAGTCGTAACAATTAACGCAGTTGGCGATGGTAGTGCGACAATAACAGCAACCACGCAGGATGGTGCTAAGACAGCCACCTGCCAGGTAGCCGTAAGCCCTGCCCCAATTCGTGAAGCCGTCTCCCTTAGTAAAAACACAATGACACTGGCCGCAGGAGATGCCACAGGTAGCCTAGTGGCATCTGTCATCGCCACGCCAGCAGGGGTAAACGGAGGCGACAGCGGTATCGAGCTACCCGCTTTTGCTTACCTTTATGCCGCTGGTGACACAGTAAACTGGGCATCCAGCGACACGTCCAAAGCTACAGTAAATAGCGCAGGCACAGTGACACCCATTTCCACAGGTAGCGTAACCGTGACCGCTGATAGTGGCAAAACAGTCGCCACTTGCTTTGTAGAAATAGTAAAAGACCCAATACCAGCAATAGATGCCTATCCAGCCAAGTATGAAATGGCACTTGTAACCGGAGGTAGCGAATTAATAGCAGTAACCTTCATGCCATCTATTGCCACCGACCAAAACATAGATTGGAAAAACAGTAATACAGACGTAGTAACAGTATCCGGCAACGGCGTAGTCACAGCTCTAAGTCCGGGAGAAGCAGAAATAAGAGCTTGGTATACATCAGAGAGCAGGTGGTTATTCCCAGCCCCAATAAAAATAGTAGTTGCCGCCAGCCCAGTTGCAGTCACTGGCATTGAGATGAACGAAGACAGCCTGACACTGGCGAAAGGCTACAGTCAGGCATTAGTAGCAACCCTGCAACCATCCAACGCAACAAACCAAAACATCAACTGGATTACTACCAACCCGGCAAAAGCCATAGTATCCAGCACAGGTGTAGTGACAGCCTTGGAAGAAGGCGTAGCAACCATCGTAGCAATCACAGAAGATGGTGGCAATGTAGCTACGTGCGATGTTACCGTTACAGACCACACAACAACCATAGAGCCTGCGAGCGTAAGCCTTAACAAAAAGGCTATTACCATATTTCAGGGAGAAAGCGAAACATTGGTAGCCACGGTACTACCCAGTGATGCCACAAATAAAAACCTTTACTGGCATAGCAACAACCACCAAGTAGCCATTGTAACCAGCACCGGCACAGTTATAGGCATAGCTAGAGGCACTGCGATAGTGACAGCCGTAACCATAGAAGGCAACAAAACAGACACCTGCACAGTTACGGTAGATTCAGATGAAGTTCCCGTCACAGGCATAAGCCTGAACAAGGATAATATAGCCCTGTTAGTTGGTGAAACAGATACACTCAGGGCATCATTAGAGCCTACTACAGCAACCGACCAAGGTATAACCTGGGCGAGTGACAACACAAGAGTAGCAACCGTAAACAATGGCGTAGTTACAGCCATAGCAGTGGGTAGCACGGCGATAAGGGTTACAGCGCATGACGGCGGTTTTCAGGCAACTTGTACCGTTACGGTTAGTGAGCCGGTCAGAGTAACAGGCATACATATAGACAAGACTTCTCTGGACATGACAATAGGCAACCAAGAGACACTTACAGCGACGGTTGTACCTGATAACGCCGCCAACAGAGCAGTGGTCTGGGAGAGTGAAGACCCAAGTATTGCCACAGTTAGCGCAGGTGTGGTTACAGCCGTAGCAGTCGGAAGCACAATAATAACGGTTACAACAGAAGATGGTGGTTATCAGACAGGCTGTCATGTAACCATCAGGCCACCCATGCCAAACACAGACATATACGTAGTTGGGCTATCAATAAGCGGTAGCCAGTCTGCTGGCGTGTTGTGGAAAAATGGTGTCGCAACCGCTCTCACCGATTATAAAGCCAACGTACGGGCGTATTCTGTCACAGAATCGAACGGCAATGTGTACGTTGCAGGTCAGGAGGACAACCTCGCCACTCTCTGGACTAATGGAGTAGCAAAGCGCATCCTGCCACATCGCTCCACCGCACAGGACGTAATTGTCTCCGGCAGTGATATTTATGTCAGTGGGCTTGATATGGCATGGAATAGTACAACCAGAATGTGTCCACTGATTTGGAAAAATGGAAACATCCAGTATCTTGACGCATACCCTACGGGAATAATGGGTGGCTATTCCTCTTTCATGTTTGTGGAAGGTAGTGATGTTTACGCACTAGCTTGCTATGCTGAAACATCCTCACGATATGTAAGCACTCTCTATAAAAACGGCGAAGCAATGCAATTCCCCAGTTTGTTCAGGCCATCGGGCCTTAGCGGTTGCATTTCTGTATCGGGCGGCAACGTTTATCTGGTTGGCCAAATAGGCACAGAAGTGGGAGCAGGAGTAAGTTATTCTCAAGCACTTCTCGCCAACGGAGTTCCGCAACCCCTTGGTGACAATAATGGTAGCTATAGCGATTTTTGGTTTTCCTCGGTATTTACAAGCGGAACAGACGTGTATGTAGCCGGCAGTGCTGACAGCAATGGCGAAGAGGTAGGAATACTTTGGAAAAACAGCGTTCCACAACACATCGAAGGTGCATACTACATAAATAATATTCATGTATTAGACGGTGACGTTTATCTGGTGGGGTTAAATAAAGACAACAAAGCGACACTATGGATAAACGGTGTGCCATATCCTATGGATGATGTAAACGCAACCCCGAATAATATACACGTATCGCGCAGGTAGTAAATGAATATACTATAGTCGTTTAGGGTCGTTTACTTGTGACAAGGGCGCTTGGAGCAAGTAAACGACCGTAGCAGTTTGAGAATATTCACTTTTAGATAGATGTATGGTTTATAGCAATTCTCAGAAGCACGGAGTGCTAGGCGGTTGTCTTAGTGCTACAAGGTTTTCATACCAAGTTGCACCCAAACGGGAGCAACTTGGTATGACGGCAATGCGAAAGCAGTGCCCGCAGAATGAACGTGATGTTGGAATGAAATTGCAAAGCGAGCATAAAACCTGGATTCCCATGAAACGCATAACGAGAGTGTAGCAGAGTATCAGTGAGGTAGGCTGTGGCA
>WRHW01000002.1 GCA_009783055.1 Holophagaceae bacterium | reverse complement strand
AAATAAACCCAAACCCAGCCCCGATGAAACCGATTCCATCAAAAAAGGGGCTTGAATTCCATGACCGAGAAATCTACACTGATTCTTTCAACAACCGTGTCTCAAAATCACTGGCACGTTCCGAAACGAGTTTTCCGCCTGAGATGTTGTAATTGCAGGCAAAATTGTCTTTTGGTGATCCAAAAATAAAACGCTTGTTCACCACTTTCCATGTGATAGCCATTCCATCAGTAATCCCAGTCCCATCTGCAAATAGTTCCATGGTTTGACGACCGTCTTCATGAATCCAATTACCTACCATTGCCTTTGGGTTGTCGTTTCCGAGACATGCTAGGGAAAAAATCCCCATCAGAATAGCGACAAGTATTGCGGTCAGTTGAGTTGTTGCGTTTTTCATTATTGCTCTCCTGTTTTGGTTGGGTGGCCATACCGGTGCGATGTCTTCCGATACGACTATGGGTTTGTTTTTTTCAGAATGAAACTTTTTATACAGAATGATACATATCAATATGCGAAATACCCTTAATTAGCGGGAACAATTAGGGTTATGTATTTTTCTGACCACTGGCCACTGATCACTTTTTTGACAGAATCAGAAATTGGCTCTATGGAAATGCTCTTAGGATATGCTACAGTGTTTCAGAAGTGACTTTTTGTATAAAACATTTCATCAACGCAAGTCGTTTATTTACAATATTTATAGCTATATGGTGCAAAAATTTTTTATAGGGTAGAATGATTTACTGTACCAGCTCACATCATTCAACTTTTTTGGGGTCAGAGCTATGGAGAAAAAATGCTAAGGCAATTCATGTTGGGGAAGATTCATCGTTGCACAGTTACCAGGGCTAACCTAGACTATGTTGGCTCAATCACAATCGACCCCATTTTGATGGAAGCTGTTGGTTTTCTAGAAAACGAAAAAGTGGACGTTTACAATATTACAAATGGCTCCCGCTTTGCCACTTATGCTATCTCTGGCGGTAGGGGATCAGGCGAGATTGGCATCAATGGAGCCGCCGCTCATCTTGCAAAAGAGGGTGATTTGGTAATTGTTGTGTCGTATGGATGGCTATCTGCTGAGGAAATAGCCACACATTCTCCAAAAATTGTTTTTGTTGATGTTAATAATAAAATTGTCTCCTTAGAAAATAAGGAAAAAAATTGAGGTAGAATGTATAGTTGTTTAATACCAAATTGAGATCAAAAGACTTTATAGCTATTCACGCTTTTGTTGCTTGCTTACAGCGAGCAAGTCTTGGTATTGCAGTTCAGCTACAAAAAGTTGAACCACTCTAAACAGCCTCAAAACCACGAAGAAAAATTATTGTCAATTCGGTCCTACAGGGGCAAAAGGCTCTTCTTTTCTCTGTTTTTTGTCATTGATTCACCAACATCCTTATACATTAATTCAGTCCTGGTTAGGTGTCTCACACATCATTGGCATGTAGGGTATCAGCAATCATTGGGTCTACTTCTCTTTGAGGATGTAGCTAAAACTGTCATTGAGAAAATGTGCTATTATCAAAGCATGGTACGCATCTTGGGATATTCTTTCAGGAGTGCCAAACATCCTTTTGTCCCGTGTGGGCAAGGATCAACAAGCCAAAATCAGGTATCAATCTTGATTCGGCTGGTTTTGCTAGGGCGGATGTTTAGCTGTTCAAAGAACATCCTAATCTTTTCTCTATCCTGTATCAAAACGACTGACATGCACCATAGGGCATAGGTATGAAAATTAAGCTCATATATCCAAAATGGAACAAACTTTCTGGTCAAACTACCTTCAACCTGCCTCCGCACGGTCCTGTGGTCTTTGCGGCTACCCTTCCAACTGATATAGAGGTTGACTTTATTGATGAAAATGTTCAAAACCTAGACATTTGCGACGATTGCGACTTAGTTGCAATTTCTATGATGCTTAGCACCCAAGTGAAACGCGGCTGGCAAATCGCAGACGAATACCGTAGCAAAAACAAAAAGGTTATTTTTGGTGGAATATCCACAATGCTTCATGCTACGGAAACTATGGAGCATGCGGATTCGGTATTTCTGGGTGAGGCCGAAGGACGAATGGATGAGGTCATCAAAGACTGGAAAAACGGTCAACTAAAAAAGACATATAATTTCATGTCTCAACACCCACCAATTGAGATGGTAGGGCCAGCTCGGAGGGATTTATACAAGCGCGAATTGTATAACCACAAGGGAGTACAGATGGTAGACCTTTTTCACGCCTCCCGTGGCTGTCGTTTTAGTTGCTATCCCTGTGCCGTTTCATACCTTGGCGGCAGGTCATTCCGCCCCCGCCCCTTGGATAAAGTTATTGAGGAGCTGGCTGGAATAGATAATAATCGCCTCTTTATCGTGGATAATACTCTGGCTCAGGATAAGCAGTGGGAAATGGAACTTTTTAGTGAAATGATTCCATTAAAAAAGAAGTGGATTAGTCACACTATTGAAGATGATCCCGAAATACTGAACATGGCATCCAAGGCAGGTGCCTGGTATGTGTATCAATCTATCTATGATACGTCAGATTACATCAGGGAAAGGGTGAGACGCTACCATGACCACGGCATTGGCGTAGAGGGTACGATACTTCTGGGACTGGATAACCAGACAGAAGACGACATTAAAAAACTCATTGATTTTATTTTGGAGATAAATCTTGATCTTGCAGAGTTTACAGTTTTAACTCCCTTCCCTCATACCAAAACTTGGGACGATCTAGAACGCCAAGGGCGCATTTTTAACCATGACTGGAACCATTTCGATGGCGGACAGGTAGTCTTCACACCCAAACATCTAACTGCCACACGCCTACAAGAGCTATACACTTATTCATGGGAAACATTCTATAAAGAAGAATCTCAAGAGGAAAAAATGTTCAAACTTTTCTATTCGCTTGCAGAACGCGAGATGGAAGACGGAACCTACCGCACTCGCAACAAGCGACTCATTCACAAATCTTTTGGACGCGACATAAAATGAAAGTGCCAGAAAGATACTATGATGAAATTTTTCAATATAAGGGTCTATGGGGAGTGCCTTCATGCTGTGGCCTAAAAATTGTCAATAATGATAAGACCGTGGTTATAGTAACAGAACTATATCAGGACAATTCTGGGACTTCGATTACAGATACAGGAAAAAGTCTTGCTGAACAAATCTGCACTGAAAAGGGTTTTGACATTTGCGAAATTGTCTACATTGAATGTAATCCGGATACCAATTCAAAACTTTCGTTTTATGACGAAGAGTTTTACCTTGTTACATTTACAGATAGCAAACCTGTCTACAGGCAATTGAAACCTGAAGAAATATTAAAACTATTCCCTCCATCAATACGATAGTCTCCAGAATTTGAGTTAAACACTATGAAATTCTATGTAAACAAATATAGATTTTTCGCTCCCAGTGATGAGATGCCTGGCACAAGCTTCATTCCCTCCATGCAACGTCGAAAAATGTCACGTTTGACACGTCTTGTCATAGGTATTGCCGAGGAGATCATCCCCAAAGGCAAGCAATTTCCGCTCGTTTATGCCTCAAGATTTGGGGATTGGGGACAGACATTGGAGCAAGTATTTCGCTATTCCACGGAAAAAGAAATTTCACCGATTGGCTTTGGAAATTCAGTACATAACGCTGTCCCTGCCCAGCTCTCCATCCTGAAGAACAACCACAGTGCCTATACCGCTATCTCAAGCGGCACTCATACTTTTGATGCAGGTCTAACAGAATCTGTATCCATGTTATTAGAACATGAAGATGTCATCTACATATGCGCTGGAGAGGAAACTCCGGAACCTTATCGTGCTGTTTTGGCAGAGGAATTTAATAGATTTGCCATCGGTCTTTGGATAAGCAGAGTAAAAGCAGATGAAACATCCATCCCGGTTTCTTTTGATTTTTCTGAGAGGAATGATGTGCACGGGGATGAATACTCCCGTTCAGTAGATTTCTTTAATTTCCTCAGCTCAATGAACTCTTCATTCACCGGTCATCACTACAAATTGTGCAAATGAAAAAAGCATTCATTTACCTCCGAAAATTAGGAACCTTGCTTTGCTTTATAATTTTTGGATTTGGATCCTTAGCAATATCGGTGACTGTTCTCCCATGTTTGTGGTTGTTTTTTAGAAACGCTACCCAAAGAAGGCTGTTATTTACACGTATCGTCAGGCTTTCTTGGTGTTTTTTCCGTAAAATTATGGAAGCACTTTGGCTGATAAAGATTCAGATATCTCCAAAAGATATTCTCACCCTGTCCTCTGCTACATCGACAATCGTTGTGGCCAATCACACTTCTTTAATAGACGTTATTATCCTTGTTTCCTTGACAAAGGATGCCACCTGCATTACCAAAGGGAGGCTTTTTCAAAACCCTCTCATACGCTATATCCTGGCTAACGCATTTATCGGTAATGACGGAGACCCAATAGAATTAATTAATCACGCTACCACTGCCCTTAAGAGTGGGTACAACTTAATAATTTTTCCTGTAGGGACAAGAAGCCAAGGAGAAGCAATGCTCCGAAGAGGTACTGCATATATCGCAATGGAAAGCCTTTGCGATATCCTTGTGCTACGAATTGATGCCGATCCGCCCCACCTCCGAAAAGGGAAAGGGTGGCGAGATGCAGGGGAAAAGAGGGTGGTCTACAATATAAACATCAAGGCTGTCTTGAGGGCGCAGAAAATAGTGGAAAGTGAAAAGAGCCGAAACATAAATGCCAGAATAATAACCAGACGAATCAAAGAAACCCTTGATTCCATTTAATGCCGAATAGTATTCAACATGCTCAACACAACACATTAGTAACAGACTATATAGACCATGCCATTGCAGAGAATCACATCCTCTTAAAGACCAACGATGTATTAATCCCGCCGAATGCGAAGTTGTTGTTGATGACATAAGCATTCTGCATCTTTCTGCCCTCACCTTTAATGTAATCTAGGTCGCCACATGCAGGGTCAATGTTTTGCAAATTAAGTGTGGGGTGGTACCAGTCGCGGTTCATCATTTCTATTGCAGTGATTGACTCAATGGCACCGCAAGCACCGAGTGTATGACCGATATAGCTTTTAAGTGAACTTATTGGCACGGCTCGGCCAAAGATTTCACGAGTAGCCAATGTCTCTGCCACGTCTCCTTGAGTGGTTGCTGTTCCATGACCGCTCACATAGCCAATCTCTGAGGCTGGAACCCCTGAGGAAGTTATGGCATCGCGAATTGCTATCGCCATAGTTTTCATATTTGGTTGGGTTATATGTGTGCCATCCGTGTTTGTTGAAAAGCCAATTATCTCGGCATAGATTTTAGCTCCTCTTGCCTTGGCATGTTCATATTCTTCAAGGATAAGCGTCCCTGCGCCCTCGCCGATAACGAGGCCATCCCTTCCCTTGTCGTA
Organism: Holophagaceae bacterium; assembly: GCA_009783055.1. Lineage (GTDB taxonomy): Bacteria > Acidobacteriota > Holophagae > Holophagales > Holophagaceae > WRHW01. The sequence continues at coordinate 94,324 of WRHW01000002.1, read as the reverse complement.
AGGTTTTGGTGTCAATTCCGGTGCGTCATTCATGGTACTGGTTGCGTAAAGTGTATCGAATACTACTACCTGTGTCGGGCTAAGTTCCTCGGCACCCCCCGCAATCATTATCTCCTGGGTACCATGGCGTATTAACTCGTACGCGTTTCCAATAGCCAGACTACCTGATGTGCACGCCGTTCCTGTAGGGACAAGTCGCCCTGTCAGCTTAAGTAAAACAGAAATATTTACAGCGCAGGTATGCGCCATCATTTTTAAGTAGGTTGAAGAGGTTACATCACGGGTGATGTTAGTAGCCAGCATGGAGTAAAAATCCAGAATGGCATCAATGGAACCGGAGGATGAACCGTAAGCCACACCTGTCCTGCCGTTTTTGAGTTCGGCTTCTCCCCACAGCCCCGCATCTCTTAGTGCAAGCTCTGTAGCATAGACAGAAAGTATGGCAACACGCCCCATAGATCGTGTTTCTTTTCGGCCTAAGTGTTCCGGTTTTTCAAAACCCACTATGGGTGCCGCAAGGCGTGTGTGCATGCCTTTGAATTTGTCCCATTCATCCATTCGGCGGACACTGTTTTTGTATGCGCCAAGGTTTTGAAAAAATTGCTCAATTTCCAATCCCATTGGGCTTAATATGCTGATACCTGTAACGACAACGCGCCTTGTCATTAATGAAGCCCTCCGTTTACAGAAATTACCTGTCTTGTAATATAGGATGCATCTGGAGAAAGAAGAAATGCCGCAACAGATGCCACCTCTTCAGGTTTGCCCACACGACGCATGGGAATATATTTCTTCATCATTTCCAGATCAACATGCTGTGTCATATCTGTTTCAATCAGTCCTGGCGCAATACTGTTTACCGTGATTTTGTGCTTGGCAAGTTCCAGAGCCAGGGCTTTTGTGGCTCCAATCACACCTGCTTTGGCGGCACTGTAGTTGGTCTGACCCCTGTTACCTATCTCTCCTGAAACCGAAGAAATCGTAATGATTCGCCCAGGTTTTCGCGACCCCACCATCTCCATTACAATTGGCTGAAGGATATTGTAAAAGCCATTTAGGCTGGTGCTAATAACATTGTCCCATTGCTCCCCTGAAAGAATGGGGAAAGGGGCATCGTCTGCGATTCCGGCATTGCAGATTACACCGTAGTAAGCTCCGTTTGCTTCCATATCTGCAGTCAATACTTTTGCACATGCCTGTCTGTCGTTTACATCGAATTGGAGTATGCGGGCATAGCCCCCTGTCGATTCTATTTCTGTGCGAACACTTTCTGCCTCATCCCGTCTGGAGCGACAATGGAGAATGATCTTATACCCACATCCTCCCAGATAAAGTGCCATGGCTCTGCCAATGCCACGGCTTGAGCCTGTGATCAATACCTGCTTATCCATTTGCCCCGTTTCCCTCAATAAAGTCCTCCGGATTTTTAGGTGAAAAGGCAATCACTTCGGCCATAGCGCAAATGCTATCATCCTCTGCCTTGATAGTACATTCATAACTCCCCATAGTACCATCATTGAACAATTCTTTTGACTCTACTGTATATGTTGCGCCCGCCTTATATGTTTCAACGCTGTTTGTATATTTTCTTGTACCTAGTAAAAAGCCTAATTTTGGCTTTCCCTGCCATTCATTTTTTTCTTTGTTGCTGATTCCTGAAAGAGCACCCATGGATTGTACCATGCACTCGAGGCCAATATAAGGTGGAATGCCCCTTAGGGCTTCGTTATAGAATAAAGATTTTTCGGTAACGTCGAATTGGGTAGTTATTGCCATTTTCTCTAAGTCGTATGAAAGCACCCTATCAATCAGGATCATGGGTTGCTCATGCGGGAGTATTTCTGCGAGATTACAGTATTTATTGTTTTTCATGCTTCACATCTCAATACCATGCTGACGTTACTTCCCCCAAAGGCGAAAGAATTACTTATAACATATTTCATATCCAAAACACTGCTTCCATCTGAAATGTGTATTGGTGCGATGTCATTATCAATAGACCCATCCCAAGGGTGCGGTGGAATCTTTTTTTCTGGATTCAAACGCCTGTCGAGTAGAAGACAGCAGTGGGCCAGCTCGGCGGCCCCCGAGGCTCCTAGGGTATGCCCGATAATTGGCTTTGAAGAACTACATGGAACATCGCCACCAAAAACGTCATAGACAGCACGGCTTTCCGCCGCATCGTTGTGCTTTGTTCCTGTTCCGTGGAGGTTGACATAACCTATATCCTGTGGTTTTATCCCTGCTTCTTGCAGAGCCAGACGCATTGCTTCGGCGGCATATTCCCCGTAGGGAGACGGAGCTGTCATGTGGTGTGCGTCTGAAGTCTCGCCGATGCCAGCTATACAGAATCCGCTCTTTTCACGACTGACTATGAATAATGCTCCTGCCTCACCGATCGTGATACCATCGCGGTTTTTGCTGAGAGGGTTTGAATAACCTTCAGACAGGGCTTCAAGTGCATAAAAGCCGTTGCATGCAAATGTGGCTAGCGGATCTATGCCTCCTGCAATAACTGCATCGCACGCCCCGGCATCTATCAGGCGACAAGCGACCTTAAATGCCTTAGCACTGGATGTGCAAGCTGTCGAAATAGTGTAAGCGGGTCCGGCAATTCCTGTGTATTCTGCAATGAAATTTGAAGGCAGACCCATGTCCAAAACTTGAGTACCAAACCAATCCGGAAATCTGCCGTGATCTACAAAGGCTTGAGCCGCCGCCTGAGTTTCAAGAATCCCTGCATTGCTAGAGCCTACAATTACGCCAACCCTGTGTTTGCCGTATCTGTCAAGCAACTCGTCTATTTCATTTTTTAGCTCGCTAAGGCAGTACAAGGTAAGTCTGTTACATGCTAAATTGGAGAAACCTTCAGGGATTTGTGGGAGCATGTCTGCCCTTATCGTTCCAAAGCGTAGTGAACGGCCAAAAACAATATCATCCCGCAAAATCATCCCAGATTGGTCTTTGGTTAAAATTCCCTTTAGGTCATCTTCGAGACAGGTGATTTGTGAAAATGCTTGGATATACAGGCTAAGTGTCATTAGTTATCCTGTTCCCTGATCAAGTATGAGTATGACCTTTCGCTGTTGATAAATTCGATATTCTTTCCATTTCGGATAATTTTAACTATGGCCTGATCACCTCGGTACAGAGTACGTGTAGTGCCATCCTCATGGAATGTCATTCCCCCTGGAAGTGCCTTGTTGATTGCTGTAGCCGGAAAATATGTCAATTGGATATCAAGAAGCACATATTCAGGTTGTATATTGGTAACTGGGATAAGGGGTGAAAAATCGTATTCAATCCCTTTTACACCGTATTTGATTGTCATTATCCGCGCCATTTCTGCTAGGAGAGTCACCTGCATTTCCTCAAAAGTCAGCTTGACAACGCCTGTTAATACACGTTTACTACCGCCATAATTGCCCGTGATTTCCTGCACACAGGTCAGTTCGCCACCATAAGCACTAGGCGGCAGGAGTGACATTTTGACATCCTGCGTGATAAAGATTTCATGTGACTGCCTCATTTCATAAGTTTTACATGCACTCATCCCGCATACTAGTAGTAGGAGCAGAAAGCAAATTCTCTGTATCATAGAATCATGATACATTACTCTTGCGCTAGTTTCTATGTCCATAAATTGCACTTTTGCGTAATTGGCGGTGAGATGCCATATGCTATTTTCCTTCCAAACATATCAGGGACTACATCCAAAAACTTTTATCTCATTACTGCAAAATGATACAATTCAGCATTTGCGAAAATATAGCTATAACCATAGCATAGCAATTGACTCTTTTACGAAAGTATGTGATATGATTTTTATCCTGCAGAACTATTTGGTATCTGTGGTCTTATTAACGAGAATGAAGGATGATGTCTAACATGAACATGACAGACCTCGAGAGCGAAATAAAAGTACTCATCGTAAATGCACTTGATTTAGAAGATGTCAAACCGGAAGACATCGAGACAGATGCACCCCTCTTTGGGGAGGGTTTGGGTCTGGACAGTATTGATGCACTGGAACTAGGCATGGCACTAAAGAAAAAATACAAGATTGACTTTAAGTCTCAAACCGAAGAAAACCGCGCACATTTTTCATCGGTTAGTACCCTTGCTAAATTTGTCGCCGCATCCGCTGAGTGTTGACATGCTAGATATAACAAGCAAAGAAGATGTTTTTAATGCTATCGTCGATATTTTGGAAAGAGATTTCGAGTGTTCACGCGAATCACTTGTTCCCGATGCAAATCTGTTTGAGGACCTTAACTTGGATAGCATTGATGCTGTTGACCTGATAGTCAAGCTAAAGAAGATTGCAAAATTAGATGTCACTCCTGAAGATTTTATGCAAATCAGAACTCTTCGGGATACTACTGAAGTAGTCCACAGAATACTTAACAATCAGCAGAATTGAGCCTTTTTTCTCTTTTCGCTGTCGTGATTCCTTTCACGGATGACTGATGAAAAAAGCGGTACTCTTGGTGTTGGCAATAGCTTATCCTTTTGCAGTTTTCTTTGCACTGAAGTGGGGTTACTCGCCAAAAGTACTTTCGCTGATATTGATTCTTTCTGCACTTTTTCAGTTTAATACCCAAAAAATCAGGCTTCTACGAAACGCATTCCTGGTTTGTGCAACCATTTTGGTATCCGGACTTTGGCTATACAACGATGAAATATTCCTAAAACTCTACCCCGTCCTGATAAGTGCTTCTTTGCTTGCAGTTTTTGCCTTTAGCCTCAAATTTCCACCAAGTGTCATCGAGCGTTTCGCTCGCATCACTAACCCTGACCTGCCACAGTATGCCATTACCTATTGCCACAAGGTTACGCAGGTCTGGTGCTGTTTTTTTATACTTAATGCTTCAATAGCACTATACACGGTGTTCCTCTCTGCCAGAGCTTGGATGTTATATAATGGATTAATATCGTATATTTTAATAGGTCTTTTGATGGCAGGCGAATTTGGCTTTAGAATCTATTACATGAAGGGCAAGAAACATGGCACTAAGAACCTTGAATGATTTTTTTTCTAATGATTCCGAGGAAGACAGGGCGCTATTCCTGCATGAGGGCGATGTATTTACAAAAGCGCAAGTAACTAGCCTCATTAAAAAGCAGATGGTTGCTATTAGGAACTTTAAGGGTTCGGAGGTAATTCTAGCTACGCAGGATAACTTCCGATTTATCATAGGGTTTTTCGCCCTTTTGCATAGCAACAAAACCATCATTCTCGCATCAAACCTGCGCGAAAACACACTGAACGCAATTGGAGTACGAAAAGTCCTATCGGATATTGACATTATTTCCGGCGGCCAAGATGTAGAAATACACTCATTTTCGCCAGAAGATTCAAGGGTGGTGTTTTTTACTTCAGGTAGTACAGGCGAACCAAAGCGCATTCAAAAAACATTCCACAGCCTCTTTTTGGAACTAGCCTCTGTTGATGCCCTGCTTTCACAGCTCTTGCGCGAAGAAACAGTAGCACTCGCAACTGTGAGTATGTTTCACCTTTTTGGTATGACATTCTCTTTTTTGTATTCAATGGCCAGTGGCTTTTTGATTGACACCACCCTGATAGGAACACCGGAGTCGCTGATAGAATCACTTAATAAACATAAAAACACGTTTCTAATTTCATCTCCAATGTTTTTGGATTCTTTAGGACGCTACAGGGACGTATATGCTTTCAAGTCCAAGCCCTACCTGATTGTCACGTCAGGAGCCCCTCTCTCTCGCGACGGAGCTATGGCTTCCAGAGAGCTTTTTGGTATATCTCCAATTGAGGTTTTTGGCAGTACCGAAACGGGTGTAATAGCCAATCGTAAACAGCTTGAAGACGAAAAATGGGCTCTTTTCCCATACGCCAAAGCACACACAGATTCTGAAGGTAGGCTGGTAGTAACATCCGATTACACTGATTATGATAAATTTGTAATGGGCGATGCAGTTGAATTTGTTGATAACGATCACTTTATCCTGAAAGGCCGAATTGATAGGATGGTCAAGATAGATGCCAAGAGGGTTTCCCTACCAGAGTCTGAGGTTGCTCTAAGTGCCCATAGTTTTGTACGCAATGTCCATTGTATGGCCATCAAAGACAAGAATGGTCGTATCAGAGTGGGTGCCTGTGTTTGCCTTAACGATGCTGGTCGCGATTATTTAATCTCTTGGGGACATAAAAAAACAGTCAAGCACCTAAAAGATTACATGACCGAATACGTCGATAAAACTGCCGTACCATCGCGATGGCGTTTTGTGGATGAGATTCCAGTGAATGAGCAGAGTAAGATATTATCTGGTGAAATTAATGCCATCATGAAATCAGACTTAACTGAACCTGTAGTTGTAAAAAAGAATACATCAGAAAACCAAGCGGACTATGAGATTGTTTTCCTTTCTGAAAACATCTGTTTTAGTGGCCATTTTCCTGTTCATGCGATACTCCCTGGCGTTGCGCAGATTCATTTTGCAGACCATTTTGCACACCTGAATTGGAAAATTAATGGAAATCTCAGAGAAATTCAAAAGCTAAAATTTTCACAAATCATTATGCCATTACAGAAGGTCAAGCTGGTGTTAAAGCGTTCAGGGAAGGAAGTGTTTTTTAAGTACTGCGATAAAAGTGACATGCCATGCTCCTCTGGCATACTCTGGTATGTATAAACCCTGCATAGTAGTTCCTGTGTATCGTCATGCTAAGCAGTTTGAGGCGTTTTCTGCGTACTTGCCAAAAGATATACCTGTGATCATCATTGATGACGGCAACACAGATGAGGATGCAAGGATATTGGGAAATATTGGTTTTCCGATTATTCGCCTCGATGTCAATCAAGGTAAGGCAACTGCTTTACTTGCGGGAATGAATAAAGCAATGGATGAAGGGTATACACACGTACTCCAAATCGATGCAGATGGTCAACACAATCCAGATGATATTCCAAGGTTTCTCAGTACTTCACAGGATAATCCTGGTGCCTTCATCAACAGTTGTCCTATTTATGATAAAAGTGCGCCAAAATCGCGTGTTTATGGCAGAAAAATAACAAATTTTTGGGTGTGGGTCGAGACAGGAAACGATAAAATACAGGATGCCATGTGTGGCTTCAGGGTCTATCCGCTCGTAGCAATGTCTCCGATACTGAAAAAGGGGCTAGTATTTAAGCGAATGGGCGTAGACATCGAATTATTGGTCAGGGCATGTTGGGCGAACATTAAAATTATCACACTCGATACAAAAGTTTCTTATCCTAAAGATGGCATAACAAATTTTTCCTTGTTGAAAGACAACATGAATATTTTTGCATTACACACATTGCTTGTTTGCACGAGGCTAAGGAGGCTTATTTTTGGCTGAAACAATGATAAACGCGGAAATTGAAATCAAAGTTCCGTTCTACGATGTAGACTCAATGAGCATTACCTGGCACGGCAACTATGCTAAATACCTAGAAGACGCTCGATGTGCATTGTTAGATAAAATCGGTTACAACTATGATGTCATGTTAAATTCTGGCTATGCGTGGCCACTAGTGGGTTTGAAGATCAAATATATCAGTCCCGCCCGATTCAATCAGAAGATCAGAGTCCGCGCAATGCTGGAAGAATATGAAAATTGCATAAAGATCAAATACATCATCACAGACGCAGAAACAAAAAAAACCATTGCCAAGGCAGAAACAGTTCAAATGGCTATTGACATGAACACTATGCAATCACTTTATTTCAGTCCTCAGATATTGCTGGACAAAGTTAGGGGTTATCTTGAAAAATCTTAAGCTATTTTTCTTATTATTTATGTTGGCAGTAGGTTCTATAGCCCAAGACATTTATGTACCGGAAGCCCTTTCGGGCAAGTTTACACAAACAAGGGAAATAAAGGATGCCGGCATCACACTGAAATCCGAAGGTGTTTTTTCTATCCACAAGGCTAAGGGAATCAAATGGACTGTAGAAAAACCCTTTCAGCAAACCATTGTGATCAATCCAGAGGCCGTAGTTGAAGGAGGTGAGGTTGCAAAACAAATGGCATCAATCATGGGTGGATTGCTTATCCAGGATTTAGATGCTTTGCAAAAGTTCTTTGTAGTAAAGCGGACGATTAAAGGAAATGGGTTTGAAATAAATCTAAAGACAACAGACGAAACAATTGCCAAGATTTTTTCAGAAATCTACATAAAAGGGAGAAAATACGTAGATATAGCTATACTCTACAACCCGCAGGGAGATAAGACTACGATCAACTTTTCAAACCTGCGAGAATCCGCGGAAGATTTTTAGAAAATGAGAAGACCTGCAATATTTTTTGCCATTTATGCCTTTGCGATAGTTGCAATATTTTTTACCCGGCCTTTTACGCTGAGAACAGACATTATGGATGTCGCCCCGGTAGTAAGAGAAGACCCTCAAGTCACAAAGGCACTGGACAGGCTCTCTAGAGCCTATACCGGTAGATTAAACATTCTATTTGGTGCAAGCGAACTAATAAAAGCAAAGGATGCCGGCGTTTTTTTCAAAGACAATCTGACCGATAAACCCTTCAAAGTGCAATTTCTTATTAGTGAACAAGAAAATGATTACCTGAGCTTGCTGTCCACATACAACCATAGATTGTTGTCAGATGCTACTGCCCATCTTCTGGAAATGTGTGATTACGAGACAATAAGAAACAACTCGCTAGCAATGCTCTACAGTCCAGTAGCTGTAAACGTTTTGCCACTAGAGCAAGACCCATTTCTCCTGGCAAGCGATTTTATGATGAATCTAGGTATTACCAAATCTAGTTTTTTCCCAAACCAAGGTGTCCTTTCGGCAAAGCTGGACGGCCTATTCTATGCCTACATGTCGATTGAACTAGAGGATACATCTCCCTCATATTTCAAACATGTTTTCAATGGAATAGAGAGAGCAAAGGCCAAAACATTTGTAGACTTTCCAGATGTTTCGATAAATATTTCGGGCATACCGGCTCACAGCGCGCGAGCAATTTCAAAGAGCATTGCCGAAACCAACATTATCACTGGGGCATCGGTTTTTCTTTTGATGCTCATCTCATTAATCGTTTTTAGATCGGCAGTTTGTTTTTTATATGCAGTTTGCACGGTGGGAATGGGGATTGCCCTTGCCATAATGTTGACAGCAATTATTTTTGGCGAAATCCACGTACTTGCTCTAGTGTTTGGAGCAAGTCTGATTGGCCTCTGCCTTGACTACCACATCCACTATTTTGTTGAAAAAGGCATTTCTAACCAACCTTGGATAAATATCGGCAGGGCAGTTAGTATTTGCCTCATCACCAGTGTTGCAGGCTTTGGAGTTATGATGCTTTCTGGTGTACCCATCCTCATGCAAATAGCAGTAATTGCAACAATTGGCCTTATAAATACTTATTTCATAATACGCTTTCTCTATCCAGTTTTTCTTAAAAAATCAAATGTCAGAGCCATTTCACCTTTTGTCAGTAGCTTGGAAAAACGTCTTGCAAATTTTGTCAGAGTGGCGTTTAGAAAGCACACAGCCATAAAATTAGCCGTAGTTGTGATTTTTTCACTGGCTGGCATCATCCAATTGCGCTCAGGCGATGATCTAAAAAACCTTTACAAACCTGAAAAAGACATGATTGAAAGTGAGGCCCTCTTTGCCAGGGTTGGCGGAGCCACATCTGCACCTGTGATGGTAGTAATACAAGGCACAGACGAACAGGATGTTTTAGAGAAGGAAGAGATTTTCAGAAACTCACTGCATAGTTTTAATTACAGAGCAGTTTCACAGGCTATCCCTTCTTTTAGAAAACAAAATCGAAATTTTGCACTGACAGAAAACCTTTATGAAAATGAGCTGGATACGCTCCTCTCCACTATCAGTGCTCCAAAAGGTTTGAAAAATAAAATGTATAACAACCTCCTTGCCCAGAAAGACAGACCGCTGGAAATATCGGAAATACCAGATTCACTAAAATTTTTACTTTCAGAAAATACATCAGTTGTTTTGGTCGAAAATGCAACCGACAAAGCAGAGTTGGCGAGTTTGGCAAGAGAAGCAGGAGCTCATTTCAGCGATCGCATCCAAGAAATTACTCACATACTCAATACCCTAAGAAATAAGGTAACTATTATTTTTCTTTTGGTAATCGCCACCGTATTTAGTGCCATTGCCGTTGTATACAGATCAATGAGAGATGCATTTTATATGCTCTCACCTGCATTTATGTCTGTACTCATTACACTGGGAGTTCTAGGTTTTGCGGGGGAGCAGATTACTCTGTTCCACGTACTTGCTCTATTTTTAGTGGTATGTCTTGGGGCTGATTATGTCATCTTCCGCGTAGAAGGAAGAGATACAGGCAACCAAACGGGGTCAGCAATCGCTCTTTCCTGTCTCACATCAATTGTCGCTTTTGGCGCACTTGGTTTCACTAGCTTTGCAGTTACTAGGGCACTTGGCATTACTTTGGGTCTTGGTTTCACGATAGCCTACCTGCTATCTCCATTGGCAACACTTTCAATAAAGCGGAAAGCCGACATGAACTATAATACTGGTTAGGAAAAGGATGTCATGTCTGTAGTTACGACACACCAAATTCAGCATGCAAACATCCTAATCTGCTAACTGATAACTGACAATTGATAGCTTACAATCGATACGAGGCACACATGACCGAACACTATAGGAGAGTACGAAAAGATCCTATGACAATGGTGGAGGCATTCCGAGAAGCGCACCGGATTGCTTTCTACCCCATGATGTTTCAAGCCATTCGTTCCATGATGAAATTCGGTATTCTTTCTGACATCTGTAAAAGTAGTGGTATTAGCCGGGATGAAATAGTTCGTATTTCTGGGCTTTCTACCTATGCAGTTGATCTAATGCTTGAGGTTGCTCTATTAGAGAAAATAGTCCGAAATCAAGACGGAAAGTATTTTCCTACAAAGTTAGCCCTACTACTAAACGAAGATAAAGCAGTGAAGGTTAATATGGACTTCATGCATGATGTATGTTACCAAGGGGCTTTTGCTCTGGATGAATCTTTTGAAACTGGCAAGCCGGAAGGACTAAAAGTTTTTGGTGACTGGGAAACGATATACCAAGGTCTCCACCATTTACCGGACAAGGCCAAGGAGGTTTGGTTTAACTTTGACAATTACTACTCCGACCTTGTTTTCGATATAGCGGTCAAAGAAGTAATAAAAAACAACCCGAAGTTAGTGTATGACATAGGCGGAAATACTGCAAAATTTGAGGTTGCCCTCTTTAGCGCCAATAGTGATGTTCGTTGCCGGATTATAGATCTGCCATTGATGATTGAAAAGGCAAAAGATAACCTCTCAACAGTTGGTTTGGTAGACAGGGCTGAATTTTTTCCAATGGACATCCTTGATCCTGAAACAGAAGTTCCAAAAGGAGCTGACGCAATATGGATGAGTCAGTTCCTAGACTGTTTTTCGCCAGAAAAAATTGTTTTTATTTTGGAAAAAGCAAAAAGAGCACTTAATACCAACGGGCGAATTTTTGTGCTGGAGCCTTTTATTGATAGCAGTAACGATATTGCCGCCTTGGCACTCACAAATATATCTTTATATTTTACTTGCATGGCCAACGGATATAGTCGGATGTATCGCCAGACAGAAATGGAAGAGTTCATTAATAAAGCTGGACTAAGAGTTTTACATGCCCACGAAGAAATTGGCGAATTCAGCTACACGCTATTAGAGTGCACCATTTGAACATGGCTAAATGGGCACAGTACAAAGAATTTGGAGCAGGGGCATTTAGGCTCTATCTCCTATTAGGAATCTATCGTTTTTTTGGAAAAAGAGTTCTTAAAGTATTGATCTTTCCAATAGTCTTTACTGCTTTCATCTTTATGAAAAACGCTCGTAGGGCATCATGGGATTACTTTGCAAGACTATATTCCTTCAGTAATAACCCTGAACTAAAGCCATCTTTTATAAAAACATTTCGACATTTGTATTCTTTTGCAATCTCTCTCATAGATAAAATCGGGGCTTGGATTGGCGACATCACAGAAACAGAGGTGGTCTACAAGGACGAGCAAGCCGTAAATCGTTTTTTTGAAAGCCTGAAAGCTAGAAAGGGGGTTTTTATACTCTGCTCCCATCTGGGTAATATAGAGCTTCTGCGCGCTATGGCAACCAGTCGAAAAGAAAAAATTGTAGTCAATGGCTTTATTGAAGCGGAGCGTACACAGGATTTTAATGCCTTCATTGCCAAAATGAACCCAGACTCAGCATTAAACCTAATCCCAATAAAAGACATAGGCATCGATACAGCTTCTCATATCAAGACAAAACTTGAGGAGGGCGAAGTTGTTGTAATGGCGGCGGATAGAGAACCATCCATGAATGAAAAAGGCAGTGCCCTCCTTCCCTTTTTAGGAGGCAGTGCGTTTTTTCCGAAGGGAGCCTTCCGCTTTCTAAAAGTAATGAAGTGTGATTTTTGCTTTGTCTTTATCTGCCGGAATGAGACTGGAAAATATGATGTCCACGTTGATTATCACAGTGCAGAAATGGCGCGAAATCCTGACGAAGTGATGAAAAAATTTGTTGTTTATCTTGAAAAGTTGGTATTGAAATATCCATACCAGTGGTATAACTTTTACACCTTCTGGCATTGAGCTAGAGATTATTTCCCTAAAGGTACTACCATGAAATAATTGCTTGCCTTCCTCTTTTTAGTGCTCGTGGCTAACAGTAATGTGCTATTTGCCCAACCTATGCGTCCGGCTTCAGTTAAACCTCGCACTTCGGAGGTATACTCAAACAAAGCGACTTTAGCGGATGTTGAAAAAGCAATCTTATCTGTTGCATCCAGACTTGATTGGATGACAAAGAAAGGTGAGGATGGGGAAATCCAAGCAAAGTTGATTGTTCGTACTCACGAATTGGTTGTCACGATAACTTTTTCTAGTTCTGAATACACGATAACATATAAAGACAGTAAGGATTTAAAATACAATGCCTCAAATCAGACTGTTCATGGCAAAGCTCGCAAATGGTTGGACGACTTAGACCACGGTATTCAGAAAGAACTAGCCCGTTGATGTTCAAGGTAATAGTTGTTTTCTTTCGGAAAGCAACTATTGCTACAAGAAACTCAACCTAGTCTTATCTCTAAGGCTTTGTATCGCTTAGCCACTTGCCATTAGAAAATATGGACAATAAAAAGTAAAGTTGCTACAGACGTATTATGGAACAGTCTTGGTACTCGTTTCAAATACTGTCATACTAGCACCGTGGAGTTCCATGAGTACAGATAAACAGCAACCTAAGTCGGCCCCCTTTTCTTGCAATTTTTGGTCGGCAAATGTCATCCAAATTTTTGAAAGAGCATCCTATTATGGCATGGCCAGTTTTGTGGTCATTTATTTAGGACAGTTAGGTTTTGGTAATTACTGGCCGAGCTTAATGAACTCTCTTTTGTGGGGAATAATATACTTCTTGCCAACTCTCGCAGGAGCTATTGCCGACCGAATTAGGTTTAAGCGAGCACTGCTACTAGCTTTCATCCTTTTGTCACTAGGATATTTTGCAATGGGCTACCCGGTATGGTTTGGTGGAGAATTACTAGCAATCGTGCCTGGAAATGAAGTCACTGTGCCACTTGGCTCTGTAATACCAGTATGTCTGGGCGTATTGTTTATTGGCGTTGGTGCCAGTTTTGTAAGACCTAGCATAGCAGGGACTATCCAAAAAACTGTTGGTTCTCGGATAACCCTTGGTTTTGCTATATTTTTTATGATTATTCAGTTTGGCAACCTCTTTGGTCGTATCATTAGCTACAAAGTCAGGAATTCACACGGTTTTGATTTAAGTTCCATTTTTCTGGTAAGTATGGTGGCTACAGTCATAGCATTTTTCCTGGTGATCATTTTTTACCGCGATACAGAAATAGAAATGGCCAACATAGAAAAAAAAGCATCCGACCCAATTGCAGATATTATACTTACCATCAAAAAATCCCTCACAGACCTGAGGCTTGTCTTATTTCTAATTATCACAAGTGGCTTTTACGTAATTTTTGCCCAAATCTATAACTTATTACCGCTATACACAAAGAAAACTGTTGAACTAACACCAGCTATGGATATTTATACAGTCGCAAACCCAATTGTCATTATTACATGCCAATTATTATTCACAAAAATATTTGGAAAATTTTCGCCAATAAAAAGCATTTTCATAGGCACGGCAATTGCCGGCGCATCAATGCTGGTAAATATTTTTCCACTTTACATGGCTGGTGGCGTAACACAGATTGCCAATGACATAATCCCACTCGGTAGTATTTTTATAGTTCTGACTGTGGCATTGATAGGCTTCGGCGAGATTTTTACTAGTGGCCGAATGTGGGAATACCTTGCTACGTTGGCTCCAAAGGGTCAAGAGGGACTTTACCAAGGCTTTGCAAACCTGCCAATAGCTCTTGGTAGCATAGCAGGTGGATTTCTGGGTGCATGGCTATTCAATGAAATCATGTGCAAAAAAGCTACGATACTACCCGATGGGCTCTTGCAACTTAACCCACAGCAGGCCAGCCTTGGTTGGATAATCCTCGCGTGTTGTGGTTTTGCCAGTGCAGTCAGCATGTTTTTGTATAATCGTTGGATTTCAAAGCAGATTTCGACCAAGTGACGATAGTGAGGTGATTTCAAAACCCTGTAATACGCCTGCTCCCTCCGTTCCACCGCCTCCATTTTAGACTGTGCAAGTGTTGACATATCAATAATTTCGCTGGACTCGTTTACACTTCGGGCACAGCTTTCCACCTTCGGTGTCTTGCAAAACCGGTGGTGTTGCAAGAGGCTTTACCAACAATCGATCTGTTATGATATATTTTACTTAGGGGTTGAAAATGGAACCGCCACAGGAAGTACGTAGCTTAATAGATCAGCTTGGTCAGGCTTTTGTTCAGGCCATCATGACTGATGAAGTCGGGCAGGGATTGATATTGAAGATTCAGGAAACAGGCTTTGACGTGGGCATAATGCTGGAAGCCACTGTCGCACTCCACCAAAAAAATTCTGATGAATGCGATGATTCTGACGAAATGGCTTCGCAAGAAGATAACCATGTTCCAAAATTATTTCCCGACCTGGAAGATACCAATAACTATGAGTGGTCTGAAGAAGATAAGGCACTGATGTGCAATTTCCGCATCTCACTTGACTAATTCTATTCTCAAATGAGAGCATGGGAGAGGGAAGCCCCAGATATAAATACAGACCAACTGCATAAGTCTGAAAAAAATGCTGTCGGCATGGGGTTGGTTGCTCTCAATGAGCTGTTTGGGAGGTGGGGTGAACCTGCATACCGCTCGATACAGGTCTTCGAGGGGATATATAAACATCGGTGGAGCAATTGGCAACAGTTTAGCAATCTGTCTAAGGAGCTTAGGGATAAATTGGCCACTGAGCTGATAATTGAATGGCCTCTGTTGGATTGTTCACTTTTATCCTCAGATGGTGCAAGCAAGCATACAGTTAGGCTCATTGATGGCAAACATGTGGAGTGCGTCTATATCCCTTATGACGGCCGGGCTACCATGTGTATCTCTAGCCAAGTTGGTTGTGCAATGGGCTGTGCCTTTTGTGCTACAGGCAGTATGGGTATTGTCAGAAATCTATTGGCGGCAGAAATTGTGGGTCAAGTATTGGCAATGGCGAAATACCACAGGCATCCAAAGGATTTACCTCTAAACATTGTGCTAATGGGTATGGGTGAGCCATTACACAACCTCAAACAGGTTATGGACGCTTTTGCAATCTTAAACCATCCAAAGGGGATGGCTATTCCCCCTCGTAGGGTGACGATTTCTACATCTGGGCTTGTGCCCGGAATAATCAAGCTAGGAGAATATAGCCCTCGCCCACGGTTGGCTCTGAGCCTTAATGCAACCACAGACATTGCTAGAACTAAAATCATGCCTGTTAATTCTGTATGGGGTTTGGATCAATTGTCTAGAGCACTAAAGTCATTTCCGCTACACGCTGATGAGCAAATCACGCTTGAATATGTAGTAATCAAGGGCATTTCCGACAGTATGGAGGATGCAAGGCGAATATCTGACTTTGCAAACCAATTTCCTAGCAAAATAAACTTAATCCCCTATAACCAACTTCAAATGTCTGAATACTTACCCCCAACTGAAACCTTACTAAATGAAATGGGTAGTTATCTTGCTGATAGAGGGCATGTTGTGAGTATTCGCAGAAGCCGTGGGCAAGATATTGGCGGTGCATGTGGGCAACTAGTTATAGCAAAATAACTCAGTACAATTTATACTGTAATATTCCATGGAGTTTTCTGTGAGTACTCAAACCTTGACCCATTATGACCAAGTACCATACTTGGCAAAGCCGCTTCCTCAAACACATCCATCCCACTTGGCCGCAATTGCGAGTATGTTTGGGCTTTCCTATGTCCAGCCAAAAACGGCTAAGGTTTTGGAATTGGGTTGCGCCTCCGGAGTTAATTTGCTGGGCATGGCTCATTTTATGCCAGAAGCCCAATTTGTTGGAGTAGACCTTTCTGTAGTGCAAATCAATGAAGCCAAACGCAGAGCAAATCTTATCAACGCAAACAATGTGACCTACCATCACATGAGTATCGATGACATTACGCCTGACTTTGGCACTTTTGACTACATCATTGTCCACGGTATTTTTAGCTGGGTTCCGGAGAGCATCCAAAAAGCAATTTTAAGGGTGTGCAACGAGAATTTAAGTCAGGATGGGATTGCGTTTGTTAGCTATAACGTCCAACCCGGATGGAGAATGAAGCAGACCACCAGAGATGTCTTTATGGCTTTGACACCTCCCGAAATGCCTGCCCACCAGCGACATGAGTATGGCGTGAAGTGGATTAAAGATGCTCTCGAATTGACAGCCAATGATGAAAAAAGGCCACTCCTGCATCAAATTCTGGCTGAAGAACTCGATGACATACTCACTAAAAAGGATGTCCGATACCTGGTGCATGAATATCTGGAACCTAACAACGATCCACTCCTGTTTAGGGATTTTCTAAATCAATCCCATGAGGCCGGTTTGGCATATCTGGGCGATGCCGAACCTGCAAGCATGGTTCGCCACATTGTAGACCCCCGCCTGAGAAAATTCTTTCAAGATCATCCAACAGCCAGCATGGGTGAGTCGGAACAATCGGTTGACATCATCTCCGGGCGCACTTTCCGCCAGTCCCTACTCGTAAAAGGATTCCGGCATGGACAAATCAAAAGAGCACTGTCCTCTGCATCATTCCAACACCTATCCATACAGACCAGAATCACCAAGATGAAAGATGACAAAGGCGAAGTGGTTTTTTCCCATCTAAAGCTGGGCAAGCTCAATGCAAACCCACCAAATGGAACTGCTGTTGTTGAGCTATTGGCCGCCGAAGCCCATGTGCCAGTAAGGTTTAAGGTACTGGCCGAAAAAATCATGGAATCATCACAAATACCTGAAGAGGTATTTGGTGACATACTGTTTTCACTCCTATCATTTGGTGCTATAGAACTCTATGCCGATCCCTATCTGCCAGAACTCCCCAAGGGAGCTACTCCCCTTGCCATCCTAGATATGCAGTCAGAACTTAAAACAACTTCCAATGCCTTTGGCGAGACTATTACCGTCGACCCATTTTATGCGCTGATGATCCCCCTCTTGAAAGGGGACTGGAATCGTGAAGAAGTGATAAAACAAATGCAATCACTACACCTGAAGGGTTCGTTTAACATTAGCCCACAACCACAGAACGAAGAAGAATTTGAGAAAGTCATTGGAGGAATAGTTGACAAAGCATCGGCTACTTTAAAGAAACTGGGTATTGCAGGCTAAAGCAATTGCGATACTCCTTGGAAGTAGTCGTACCAAAATTGCGAACAAAATGATTTACAGATAGTTGCTCCTGTTTTGGGTGCAACTTGGAATGACAAGGAGTGGGTTGAAAAAATGCTCAAAAAAATTCGAATAACTATTGCAACTATTGTAATTGTACTAATCACATGGCTGTTCCTAGACTTCTCTGGGGTCCTGCACTTGTGGTTTGGCTGGCTTGCAAAAATCCAGCTCATTCCAGCCGTTTTTGTGTCGAACGCAATCATTGTTCTTGCTTTGGTCTTACTAACCCAATTGTTTGGGCGCATCTATTGCTCCATACTTTGCCCCTTTGGGATATTACAGGACTGCATCTCCCATATTTCAGGCAGACGCAGTGGAAAGGGTAGTCGTTTTAGATTTTCTATGGGGATGCCACTGCTACGCAATGGAATTTTCATCCTCTTTATTATCGGGCTATTGGCGGGGATTAGCGTTGTTGTTTCTCTCCTCGACCCATACGCCGCCTTTGGACGGGTTGCCTCTAACATTTTTTCTCCGGTGTATCGCTTTGGAAACAACATCCTTGCATCCTTGGCTGAATCCGTTGACAGCTACGCTCTTTATCCAACAAGCGTTTGGACAAAGAGCTGGATAACTCTCGGAGTAGCATTAGCAACAATCAGCGCGATAGGGCTACTCGCTTGGAAGAACGGTCGCACCTATTGCAATACCATATGCCCTGTTGGAACATTCCTCGGTATTTTTTCCAGGAATGCAGTCTATAAGCTGACCATCGACACCAAGAAATGCACTAAATGCGGGCTGTGCGAAAAGGGCTGTAAGGCCTCATGTATTGATTCGGCTAACTCCTACATAGACCACAGTCGTTGCGTGGCTTGCTTTAACTGCATTGGAAATTGCAAATTGGGTGGATTAAAGTATGTGCCTAAGATGGAGTTTTTGCCTGAATCGAAGCAGTACAAACCAACAACACCTGATACCGAAAGCAATACTGCCAGCATGACCCGCCGAAGTGCTCTAGCAATTGCTTGGGGGGTTGCATTTGCAAGGGTTGCCAAAGCTCAGGAGAGCTTGGTCAACATAGATGGTGGCTTAGCAGAGTTGCAGGACAAAAAGATTCCTGAGAGAAAAACACAAGTAGTGCCTCCGGGCGCAGAGAGCCTTTCTAACCTCAGTAAAAAATGTTCTGCCTGTCAGCTATGTGTTTCATCCTGCCCTAATAATGTGCTACGCCCATCCAATGGGTTGTCTTCGCTTATGCAACCAGAAATGTCTTTCGAGGCTGGCTATTGTCGCCCTGAATGCGTTGAATGCTCATTGGTTTGTCCCTCTGGCGCAATTCAAAAGATAACCAAAGAAGAAAAAACAACCATATCAATTGGGAGTGTGGTTTGGGTAAAAGAAAATTGTGTTGTCAATCGCGATAAGGTTCAATGCAATAGTTGTCAACGGCGTTGCCCCACAGAGGCCATAACCTTAGTAATTGACCCCGAGGCAGACGGTAAGCTAAAAATACCAGTCATCGATAACGAAAAGTGTATAGGATGTGGCGCATGTGAATATTATTGTCCTGCCCGCCCCTTCAGTGCAATTTTTGTGGAAGGCCATCATAGGCATCACTCAATTTAAGGATCGATACGGATATGAAAAATAAAATTGAACTTAGTCGCAGGGATTTTCTAAAATATGCAGGGGTTGGTGCGGTACTAACCGGAGCCTCTTTTGCCGGTTGTAAGCGCAATAGTGTTTCAGGCGAAGGTGGAGCGTTGGGACCTGTGCCGTCTGACAAAATGACTTATCGCACAAACAACAACACGGGTGAAAAGGTTTCACTGCTTGGCTACGGATGTATGCGCTGGCCATTGCGTAAAAAATCTGATGGCACAGACGAAATTGACCAAGACGCTGTAAACCAGCTAATCGACTATGCCATAGCCCATGGCGTAAATTATTTTGACACGGCTCCGGGCTATGTTCGTGCTCTTTCAGAGACAGCGACCGGCATTGCCCTAAAACGCCATCCAAGAGATAAATTTTTTGTTGCCACCAAGTTGTCTACCCAAGGAAACGCACCTGGGCTACGGACATTCCAAGGTTCAAAGGCAATGTATGATAAATCCTTCCGTGACCTGCAAGTTGATTATATAGATTATTATCTACTCCACTTCATTGGCGCGGGCGGGGTTCCCACGGTCATGGAGAGGTTTTATAACAATGGAATGCTAGACTTTTTGGTAAAAGAGCGTCAGGCAGGACGTATCCGTAACTTGGGCTGGTCTTTTCATGGGGATGTGGCGGCCTTCGATTTTCTGCTGTCGCAACAGGACAAGGGCAAGGTCAAGTGGGACTTTGCCATGATCCAGATGAACTATATCGACTGGAAATATGCTACTGGCATGAACACCCCTGCCGAATATCTTATGGGCGAACTTGAAAAGCGCGATATTCAGGCTGTAGTGATGGAACCACTGCTCGGAGGCCGGCTGGCAAGAGTAAATGCCCACGGCCTTAGACTGATGAAAGAAGTAAATCCCCAAGACACAGCCGCAAAATGGGCGTTCCGTTATGCCGGCGACCACCCAAATGTCCTTACAGTTCTGAGTGGCATGACCTACATGGAGCACCTGCAGGATAACATCCGCTCTTATTCGCCCTTTGAACCGCTGACCGAAAAAGAAAAAGAAGTGATACTGGAAGTAACCGACATAATGAGAAACCCGGATTTTATCCAATGCACCAATTGCCATTACTGCATGCCCTGCCCTTATGGGCTGGATATTCCCCAGACATTCGACCTTTACAACAGAATAGTTAGCGAAGACAAATTACTAAAGAGTTCTACAGACAATAACTATCGCAAGCTCCGCCGAGAGTTTTTGATTGCTTATGATCGCGCCATACCAAAGCCCCGGCAGGCTGATTTCTGCAATGGTTGCGATAAGTGCAAGCCCACCTGCCCTCAAAGACTCGATATACCAAAAGAGTTAAAGAGGGTTGAGACCTATGTAGAGCAGTTGAAACAAAATAAGGAGTTTTAGAATTTTGATCTGTTTTCAATACCCTGATGGGTTTTGGATGCCTTGAAAGGAGTTGGAAATGCACGCTATACCGTTTCACCCTTCCAATGCAAATATAGCCAATTGCGTTGTAGCGTTTTTCCGGTCATTTTGGGTGGGTCTGGCCAGAGGCAAGGGGCTTGAACCAGTATTTTTGGTCAAAAAGGCAGAAAAAACTACAGCGCAATTGACTCTGATTATTGAACATTATGCCGACTAAAAGCATTAGAATTACATTATGACATTCTCACCTTCCCCCACCCCCACTCCAGACATTGGTGCTGAGTTGACCGGTAGTTTGGAGCGTCCACAGGCGATCCAAATCTACCCCACCCTAGATTTAACTACTGAATATGTTGACTTTGCATTGTTCCAGATGGTTAACCTAGACTTAATGCTAAAACATCATTTTGTTCCGGTGCGCGAGCGGGACGGGCATTTGTGGGTTGCTATGGCCGACCCACTGGATGTTTTTACTCAGGACATGCTTAGAAGGCTACTAAAAAGGCCATTGAAATTTGCCGCGGCCCCCCCAAGCCAGATACAGGAAGTGCTTAAAAAATCTGAATCCGGCCAAAAGGTTTTGGATGAGGCAGGTGAAGCATTAAACATTCTGGTAGTCTCTGAAGAGGAGCTAGACGAGGAAGTTTTAGACTTAGATCGCCTCACCGACAAAGACGAGGCACCCATCATTCGGTTGGTTGATACCACAATTTTTAATGCACTACAGAGAAGAGCATCTGACATCCACTTAGAAACTGCCGGAAATGGATTTCATATTAAATATCGTATTGATGGTAGCCTCTATCCCGCCGCCGAGCCGGTGGATAGGCGGTTTGCCTCCCCCATCATCAGCCGAATCAAGGTAATGTCTGAGCTGGACATAGCCGAAAAGCGCAAACCGCAGGATGGTCGCTTTAAGCTAAAGGTGCGGGGCCGAGCCATCGACTTTCGTGTGTCCATCATGCCTACCATTCATGGTGAGGATGCAGTTATTCGTATTTTGGACAAAGAAAACCTCTCTGAGGAATTTCGCCAGCTAAACCTAGACATTTTGGGCTTCCAGCACCATGAACTGGTTCGTATACGGCGATTTTCCCGTGAACCCTATGGGATGTTTTTGGTTACAGGGCCAACTGGATCAGGAAAGACTACTACGCTGTACGCCATCTTGAGCGAGATTCGAAGCCCCGAAGATAAACTTATCACCATAGAAGACCCGGTTGAATACCAGCTTGAAGGCGTGACACAAATTCCAGTTAACGAAAAAAAGGGTTTGACCTTTGCCCTCGGACTGCGCTCGATCCTACGACATGACCCTGACAAAATACTAGTGGGCGAAATCCGTGACAATGAAACCGCCCAGATAGCCATTCAGTCAGCCCTTACAGGGCATTTGGTGTTTACCACCGTCCATGCCAATAACACTTTGGATGTGCTGGGACGTTTTCAGCACATGGGGGTTGAAGTATATAACTTTGTTTCCGCCCTCAATTGCGTGCTGGCACAACGACTTGTGCGTGTTCTCTGTCCCAAGTGCAAAAAATCTATAGAGGTAGGGGAAACTGAACTACTAGAAAATGGGGTAGACCTTGGCTGGGCAAAGAGTGCGACCATTTTCGATACAGTAGGCTGTGTAGACTGTAACGGCACAGGCTACAGGGGTAGGCAGGCAATTGTCGAATTTATGGGGATGAATGACGAGTTGCGAGAGCTTATCACCAATAGAGCCAGCGTGAGAGACATCAAGACTACCGCCCGAAGGAATGGCATGCAGTCTCTCCGAGAGAGTGCCCTCGAAAAGGTGCGGATGGGAATGACCACATTTAGGGAAATAAACAAGGTGACGTTTAGAGAAGGATAAGTTAATTTTCCAACTCTATTAGACGGAAATCGCCCCCGCCGCCAATTCGATTTCTTTGATGGCTTTTTCTATATCTTTGGCTGATTTTTCGATTTCTTCAGCTGTTTTTTTCTCTGATTGGCTATTTGCGGGCGGGTTATTTGCCATGGTGTTTTTTTGCTTTGCTGTTGCTCTAGCCATTGAAGCAATAGACCTTAGCAGGACAACAATTATTTTTAGGTCGTCCTCAAATCCCAACCCACCC
This sequence comes from Holophagaceae bacterium, assembly GCA_009783055.1. GTDB lineage: Bacteria > Acidobacteriota > Holophagae > Holophagales > Holophagaceae > WRHW01. The sequence continues at coordinate 71,297 of WRHW01000002.1, read as the reverse complement.
TTGACTTCTTTGGTTTTCTGGAGTTTTTGACTGACAAGCTCTTTTAGAGCATCTTTTGTGTTCTCGGTAGTCGTCCGACCAGCGTCATCATCTTCGGAGCCTGTGGCTGTCTTGATAGCGGCTTCGGCGGCGGCCACCTGCTCAGCGGCATCTGAGTCGATGTTTTCCACACTATCGACATCTTTTGCACCAGCTATACTCTCTGCATTCTCGGATGTTTCCGGGTCTTCAGAAATATTAAATTCGGGCATAGAAATATCGCCACCGGCATCTTGGGAGCCATATTCCTTTAGAGCCACTGCCAATTCCTTGGCCAGTTTCGCGGCTTCTTTGGCTATGGCCGCCGCGGCCTTTTTATCGCCAAACAACAGGGCTGAGCGCATCATTTCTACAAGTGCCTTCAGCCTTTGCTTTGTATCGGCTATTTTTTGTTGCAGTGCCTCTTTTTGTCTCGCCTTGTCCGCTTCCCGAATCTGCCTTGCCGCTTCCTGCATCTGCCTTGCCTTTTCGTTTAGCTTGTCAACCATTTCTTTTGCTCTTGCCCTCTTTTCAGCTTCTCTTGCCTCAAGCATTTGCTTTGCCTCATTGCTAAATGAGACCATGGGGCGATCATCCTGACCAAGCTGGAGATTCAGGGTTTTTCCAGACTTGCTTTGAGACATACTTTTTCTGACGGTTTGTAACAGTACTTTTTGATCACCATCTGTTTGCCCTGCAAAATTTATTACCGACATTCCCTGACTCCTGCATGGTACACAATATACCCGCACATTACTTATCGGCAGGTTGTCACAAGGGGATTATATCTAATGCCAAGTTTTCCTAGCTTTGGCTCTTGGCAGAACGAGTATCTGATCACTGACGATCTGTGGTATTTTTAACAGTAGTCTGTTCTTTTATTGGCTGTGCTTCCTCTGAAAACGCTTGGAGACATACCCCTAGTACGATGATGGATATAGACAGCCAGCGCATGGGAGGTATTGTTTCACTCAAGAGCCACTTCGACATAAGTGCAACCAACACAAATGCCAGAGCCATGAAGGGGAAGGCATAACTGGTTGGAACCCACTTGATAGCACCTACCCAAGCGAGAATACTGATGGCATAGCAAGCCATGCAGACGAGCATCCATGGGTGAAGGAATAGTTTTACCAGAGGCAAAAAGCTCCACTCCATGCCTGCCAGCCCCACGGCTTTTTTCATGGCGATCTGGGCAAAGGCATTTAATGAAACCCCAATCAAAATCAGGGGAATGGCTTTCATATATATGGACATTTGGTGTAACTCCTGATGAATAGTCAAAATCAATCGAGGGGCAAAAAGTAATACCTATTCCGACCGTCCTGTTTGGCCTTGTATAACGCCTCGTCTGCTCGCTCAAGATATGCTTTGGCCGTTAGTCTCTGCGTTACGACTGCTGTGGTGATGCCGATTGAAATAGAAACGCAGTCGGCGGCGGTATTTTTTTCATGGGGTATTCCAAGGGCTAAAACATTATCTATTAAGGTATTAGCTATCTCCATTGCACCAGACTCGCCAGCATATGGTAATACAGCTACAAATTCTTCGCCCCCATACCTTGCTACTATGTCGTTGGTTCGCTTGAGACTGTCGCTTAGCGTATTTGCCACTAATTTTAGACATTCATCGCCTTTCCCGTGCCCGTAGGTATCATTATATTTTTTAAAAAAATCGATATCGATCATAAATACAGAAAGAATTCCATGCGAGCGAATCATGGTATTTACAATGGTGTACAAATTTTCTTCCAAAAAACGCCTGTTATAAATACCGGTCAGAGCATCATAATGCACCTGCCCCAGCAGGTCTTTAATAGCCAACGAAAGGCTACCTATCTCATCATCTCGGTCGGTGCCATAAATCTTTGCATTTTTGGTTTCTCTAACCTTTGAAAGGCTGCTAATAAGTAGCTGAATTGGTTTAAATAATAGGCGAAAACTGACGTATCCGATGGTAAAGGCGTAAGCAATAAAAATCGCTAACATACCTATAAACATTGGCAATAACCATTTTATTGTAAATAAAGAAGATGAATTAAAAAAGATAATGACAGACCAGTTTGTAGCTCCAATAGAAGCAATTGTGGAAAAATTGTAATAACCAGTGGACAATTGTTGAGCGATGGTTTCGGGGGTTTCAAAATATCCGTCAATGTTTTCTAGGTAGGCTTCAAGAGCTTTTACAAAAGCAGGGTCTCTAAACTCATCTCCAACTTGGTAGCCATGTCCGTACTGGATAAAACTTTCATCGCCTATACTTGCACTATCCATTTGTACGATGCCCTTCTCGTCAATAATAACGCCCCGTACGTATTTGCTGTCGTATTTAGACAACAGACTCTCTGCCAATTTGGAAAATTCCAGTCCGGAGCTTATTACGCCTAAAGGTACGCCATTCCTAACAACCTTGTGATTAATCCATACCAGTTTTCTATTTAATATCTTGTCTACATCGACATTTAACCGGTATTCATTTGGAGACTTAAGACACTCAAAGTACCATTCATCATCAAAATAACCAGGAGTAAGTTTTGAGCGGGATACAAGGGTATTAATAGTAGTTTTTTTCCCTATAGTGTACTCATTAAAGGATTTATTTATCGCCAAATATATATTATGAGAATGTAGTTCATTTATGGTTTCAAGTATTTCATCAAGTGCAGTAGCTTTTTTGCGAGTATTAAATTCATCTTCGAACCAATCCATTACAACTTTAGAATGCGAAACTTTGTTGATGAGGGCAATTTCGTTATTAAGGTGTGAACCGAGGGTTATTGCTGTATTAGTTGAATATAGGCGAGCATAATCCTTGGATACCGTATTAGTTATTTTTTGTACATTTAAGAGAGCAATAGACATCACCAGAATAATTGCAAACATAAATATCAATGCGCTTGAATTGCGAAAATTGTTTGATATTTTGCGACTGGTGGGTTTTTTGCGCTTGTTTGTTTTTGATGAGTGGTTGATGGTTGCCCCCTTGGAGGTGTAAAATCCTAGCCCACTGCGTTCTACTGTGTGTTTATAAAAAGGCGATTGCGAATAGGCTACACGGCTGTTTCCAGTAGCTAATCTCAGTGTACCTAGAAATTATACCAGTTTCTACATGCAAGCCGAAGAGCCTTGCATAGTGTAACTTTTCCTCAGTCATTTATCAAATTAGCAAGGAAACAGTATGACTACCCAAACATCATTTTTTTTAGTCGGATTAAGTCTGGGTCTTTTGGAAAAGCCTGTAGCCCCAATCTTAGCATTGATCGCGCCGCAACGTTTTCGCCTGTTTGAAATAATTGCATGGCCGCCACTCGGTGCCACACTCCCCCACCACCATATGGACACCGCCGTATTCCTCGTATTGCTTCGGTGGCCGCCTGCGAGTAGTCATTTCTGGAAAGTTCAATTTTAATTAATAAATCATAGAGTGTAGGCTCTTTAGGAGCCAAGTTCACTGCTTCCAAGGCTATTTTGCGCGCCACGTCGAAATTATTGGCGCGCATTTCCAATTCTGCCAAATATCCATATCCAAGAACATAATCCGGTGAAATTTCTATAGCCTTCTTCATCAACTCGCGACCAGTTTCGACATCCCCAAGAATTTCTAGGGAATATCCCTTTCGTATTATTCCAAGAGCATGGTTTGGAACCTCACCTACCAGCTTATCAAAATATAATATTGCCTCTGCGTGTCTTCCAAGTTCCTGTAAGGCAAGGCCAGCCCCATAGAAAATGAGGGGATCTAATTCCGCAAACAATTTTATGCAAGTGCGGGCAGTATTCAGTGCCACTTCCCATTGTTTGGCCACCAGTGCCTGTTGCAAAAGGTTGAATAGTGCTGTTCTGTCGCCCGGTTTTTTTTCTGCATCCAGCCGAGCTAGCATAAAATAGTATTTGGCTTTATGTTCTTCCCTGTCGCTAAATAACTTGCCATAGTGGTGGATCACTGCGTTGTTTTCAACAATGATCTTTTGGTTCGCCACCAATGATGGCCCGATTGATTCATGTATTTTGCCACTATAAGAAAGCCCATCAAACGCTCTTACCAACCTAAGACATGGATTGTCTGCATAAAAGGGGAGATTTTTTCCCTCGCTGTAATCTGATTTGTTTGGAACAGTTCCTGAATCTTGGGATGTCGAATTGGAAGATGGCATGTAGTTACGTGATATTAGGTTATACGCATCGGCGGTAGGATTCTGACAGGCATTCCTTATCTTTTCATAGTCCAGAGCGTCGATGGCCTCGTCAGCGTCCATGATCAAAATCCAATCCCCAGTGCAGTGTTTCAAACTCTCATTGCGGGCGACGGAGAAGTCATCGCACCACTCAAAGTTATATATCTTTGCAGAATATTCTCTTGCAATTTCCATAGTCATGTCAGTAGAGCCGGTATCTACTATCACCATTTCATCTACAAGGGACTTTACCGACTCCAGGCAGTGGGCTAAAGTCGCCTCTTCGTTTTTTACAATCATAGCTAGGGAGATCAGCGGCATGATGGCCTCATGTTAGTTACTAGTTTGGAGTTTCTGGTCGCTAGATTGGAGATTTTTCCGATTTAGGAGGGCGGTTGCCATTTTGTCTACTTTAGTAAGCATTTGCTTTGTTGGCTCCGTATCCAAAAGGGTTAATACTAGGTTGCGTTCAACCTGTTGAACACTATTCAGTATTAGTAGATATATTTCCTTTGCCAAACCCATCGCTTTTTTCCATACCTCCAAGTTTTGGTAATTTGAAATACCCATACGGCTTCCCCATTTCTCTAGCAACTAGTACCTGGTGACTAGAAACTAAATCATCCCCTTCAACCTCTCCAACTCAGGGTCGTCTGGAAAGGCTTTAAGACCCCTATTCAGTATAGACCTCCCCTCCTCCAGTTTGCCCTCTTTCATCAGGTAAACCGATGCTAGGCGGTGCCACAAGCCATTACCACCATTGGGGCAATTCTGAACGCCTGCCATTGCAACCTTTGCGGCCTGTTGGTGGTTATTATTTGCCAATTCGATATTCAGCAACAGGCTATACAGGTCTTGTTCACTAGGGGCAATCTCAAGTGCTTTCATTGCTATTGTGCGGGCAGAGTCTATTTTTCCCATACTAAAGTCCAATTGAGATAGATATTGGTATGCCGGCGCATAGCCTGGCTCTACTTCCATAGCTTGAATGACAAGCAGACGGCCAGCAGAAATATTTCCTGTTGCTACCAGCGAAGAACCTTTTTCACACAACGCCAGAGCATGTTTGGGGTTTATATCCAGCAACATATCAAAGTATCTAATTGCTTCTTCATGCCTGCCCAATTCTTTAAGAGCAACACCGTTGCCATACAGGACAAATGGTTCTACCTTTGCGCTATTTTCTAAACACGCTTGTGCCGCATTGTGTGCCAATTCCCACCGTCCTGCCGCCAGAGCCTGTTGCAATAAATTAAATTGTGTCCAAGAATTTGATGGATCATTTTCTGCCTCTTGGATTGCAAGCTCCAAGTAATATTGGGCTTTATGCTCTTGCCTGTTGGCAAACAACTTTCCGTAATGGTGAATTACAGCATCCAACGCCTCAAAGTACTTGTTATGAGATAAAAGCGAAGATGAAATTTGTTCATGAATCCTGCCAGAAAAAGCCAAACCATCGAATGTGCTGACCAGCCTCAAAGTTTCATTGTCAGAATAAAAAGATATTTCCTTTCCCTCTGTATAGCCCGATAAATTGGGAACTTTGATGTAACCCATAGTTGAAACATTGGCAGTAGTCCTGTAGTGGCGATGTATGAGGGAATATGCATCCGCAGTAGGGTTCAGACAGGCATTTTTTATCTTTTCATAGTCAAGTGGATCGATGGCCTCGTCTGCGTCCAAGATCAATACCCAATTCCCAGAGCAGTGTTTCAAACTCTCATTGCGGGCGGCGGAGAAGTCATCGCACCACTCAAAGTTATATATCTTTGCAGAATATTCTCTTGCGATTTCGATAGTTCTATCTGTAGAGCCAGTATCTACTATCACCATTTCATCTACAAGTGCCTTTACCGACTCAAGGCAGTGAGCTAGATGTGCCTCTTCGTTTTTTACAATCATAGCTAGGGAAATTAGTGGCATGTTGGCCTCTTATGCAAATTCTCAGTTTTTAGTTGATCTGCGGACACCGCTTTCGCATTGCCGTCATACCAAGTTGCACACATACGGGTGCAACTTGGTACTATATCTCAGAATCCTATCGGGTAGATTCTTTGGACTACATTTGGGCCACTCTTGAGAGCACCAGCATCCCACCAATAGGGTGCTCGCCATGCGTAATTTGAATAGGATGATGCGTTGGCTATCCTAAATCCCAGCGAATTTTTGTTAAATTTGTTAAATCGTACAACTGGGGAACTCTCATGTCCATATACAAACGGGGTGCCTTCGATAACTACCACTACCCCATAAAGCAACGTCCCTAGCGTTTTTATGTCCAGATGCTTTTCAGTCATCGCAGACTTTGGGGGGCCATAGTCAGCAGGATGGAGGCGTGGCACGTCCGCGAAGGATTCTTGGATTATCGCCGGAGGCTCTTGCGGGGGCGGAAAAAACATCTGTAGACCTCAAGTCATCATTATATAAGATGGAAATTGTTATTCAAAGATTCCAAAAACAATACGCTAGATGCCTAGTGCAATGTAACATTTAAATATTACATTGCACTAGGTCGGGATTTGCCCGCAAATCCTTGCATATAACAGTTCAGCTACAAAAAGTTAAACCGGTATAAAGCGTTACTAGGTACTAGTGCCAAATGGGTAGCTTTAGTGCTAATATTATGGGAGGCGATAGGTTAGAAAGGCTAATCGAATGCTTTTTTGACAATCAACATAGGAGGTTCTATGAGCATGGGTTGCAAGTACGGTTCACACAGGGTAATCGAGCCAATTGGAGTTCTGCCCCAGCCGGCCATACGGCTGGATAACGATATGTCGAAATCTTTTGACAATGAGATACTGGTAGATGTGTCTGCCTTAAACATTGACTCAGCTAGTTTTACTCAGCTCGAGCAGGCCACCGGTGGGGACATGAAAAAGCTAGAAGCTGAGATATTAAATATCGTCTCGCAACGTGGCAAAATGCAGAACCCAGTCACCGGCTCAGGTGGTATGTTTATTGGCACAGTAGCAAAAGTTGGGAGTGCTCTTTCAGGTAGGCAATTGGCCGTTGGGGATCGCATCGCGTCCCTAGTTTCATTAAGCCTGACACCTCTGAAAATAGAAAAAATACTCAACATTCGCCCAGAAATAGACAGAGTGGAAATCAAAGGCCAAGCGATCATCTTTGAATCAGGGGTTTATGCCAAATTGCCTGATGATATGGATGAAGGTTTGGCACTGGCGGCACTGGACGTTGCAGGAGCCCCAGCCCAGGCGGCCAGACTCATTGGGTCTGGACAGAGCGTCCTAATTATTGGGGCAGGTGGCAAATCAGGGATGCTGGTTGCATATGAGGCTATGAAGAGAGTTGGCCCAACAGGCCGAGTTGTATGTAGTGTTCGCAACGCTGGTTACACTGATACATTAATGTCGCTTAATCTTTGCCACCAAGTGATTGTAGAAAATGCTACAGCACCGGTTGCCCATCTGCATAAGGCTTTGGAGGCAAATGGTGGTGCAGAGTATGACGTTGTATTTAATTGCGTAAATATTCCAGACACAGAGATGACCACCATCCTGCCCTGTCGCCAAGGCGGCACAGTTTACTTCTTTAGCATGGCTACCCATTTTGGGAAAGCGGCTCTTGGTGCCGAAGGTGTTGGCAAAGATATTACGATGATTGTAGGTAATGGTTATTCTAAAGACCATGCAGAAATCACCCTTTGGGAACTGCGGGAACACAAAGGGCTTCGAAAGCTCTTTGAAGAAAAATTTGTCTGATACATGATCCCCTCCTAAATTTTTGGCGGGTAAATATTTTTTCTTTAATCACATCAAAGAGGGGGTCTATCATGGCACTGTCCGCTCCGAAGCTGAATCTTGCAAAGTCTATGCAGATGTACGAGGAGTCCCAAAAACTTTCTCCAGGTGGAATGATGGGGATAAGGCGACCGTACAACTTTATTCCTGGTGAGTATCCCATCTTTTTGGAGCGTGGGTATGGTGGTCACATTGTTGACGTTGATGGCAATGACTACATCGACATGCTGTGCGCCTACGGTCCAATAATCATGGGTTATGACGAGAACGAAATTAATGACGCGGTTAAAGCTCAGATGGAAAAGGGCTTTTGCTTTTCATTGGTTCAGCCAATACAAAACGAATTAGAACAGAAACTAATTGACATCATCCCCTGCGCCGAAAAGGTAATTCTTGTAAAGACCGGATCAGATGCTACAAGTGTTGCGGTTCGCATCGCTAGGGGCTACACCGAAAAGAATACAATCCTCCGCTGTGGCTACCACGGCTGGCACGACTGGGCGGTGGAAGTGCATGGCGGAGTTCCAAAGTGTGTGCAAGACCTGACAGTTGAATTTGAGTATGGAGACCTCCACGACCTAGAAACAAAATTGAAAGAACACAAAGATGATTTGGCAGGCATCATCATCACTCCTGTTGGTCACCCGCTGGCAAAGCCTGTAATGACACCTCCTGCTGGTTATTTGCAATCTGTGCGTAACCTTGCAGATAACTATGGAGCCGTACTAATATTTGATGAAATCCGAACTGGATTCCGGGTTTCGATTGGCGGGGCACAGGCTCAGTATGGAATCACTCCTGACCTAAGCACCTTTGGCAAGGCCATGGCAAACGGATACCCAATTAGTGCCGTTGTCGGTAAGTCAAAGTTCATGGATGTCTGCGAGAAAAAAGTATTTATTAGCTCTACATTTTTTCCAAACAGCTTAGAAATGGCCGCGGCCTTGAAATGTATAGAGATTCTTCAAAGAGACAAGATTATTGACATGGTTTGGGAAAAGGGAAAAATCTTCCTCAAAGAGTTGGAGGATATAACAAATGCCGCCAACGCGCCTGCACAGGTCAGTGGCATTCCTCCGATGCCCTATCTGACCTTTAACAAAGTTGACGATTATTACAAAGAGAGGCGTGAACGCTTTTATACAGAGACCATTAGGAGGGGGTTATTTATCCAGCCTTTCCACCATTGGTACATCAGTGCCAGGCACACTGAGGCAGATTTGGAAAAAGCATTAGTAGCCATCCGAGAGGCACTACAGGTTGTAATGCAGGAATACCCAATAAAGTAATCTTCCTCTCGGTATAGTCGTCTCACTTGCTCCAAGCGTTGCTTGCCACAAGTTAAACGACTATACTGCTTGTAAGTGGCAAGTGTACTATGAGGTAATTTCAAAATTTTATGGATGACCTAAAGACACTATTTCTGGTTGATGACGAACCAACCAATCTTGTTACAGCAACTAATGTGCTAGAAAATAGTTTCCACCTATTCACTTTCAGTTCCGGCCAACGACTGATAAAGATGCTCGAAAAAAAAGTGCCAGACTTAATTTTGCTGGACATCGAGATGCCGGAAATGAATGGCTATGATGTAATCAAAATTCTCAAGTCCAATCCTACTACTGCAAACATCCCTGTCATTTTTCTTACAGCCAGAAGTGACAGTGATAGCGAATTAGAGGGTTTATCACTTGGAGCTGTTGACTATATCGCCAAGCCCTTTTCGCCACCACTTCTTCTAAAGCGCATAGAAGTTCACCTGCTGGTCGAGTCACAAACTCGTGAGCTGATTAATTTTAATGAGAACTTACAGAACATGGTGGATGCAAAGACAAAAACAGTAGTCGAAATGCAGAATGCCATAATAAAAACCATGGCAGACATAGTGGAATACCGTGATGACAATATAGGTGGCCACTTAGATAGAACTCAGCGGTTTTTGGGCAAACTCTTAGCCGCTATGAATCAAAGGGGGGTGTATAAAAACGAAATTGCTTCATGGGATACAGAAATGGTCATACAATCGGCCCTGTTGCACGATATTGGCAAAGTCGCAATAAGGGATAGCATTCTGATGAAACCTGGTAAGCTAACAGATGAAGAATACGATCAGATGAAAGAGCACACAGTGATTGGCGAATCAATCATCAACAAAACAATGGAACGGACACCAGAAAATACCTTTCTGGAGTACGCAGGCATTTTTGCCGTAGCCCACCATGAAAAATGGGATGGAACCGGCTACCCAAAGGGTCTTAAAGGCGATGAGATTCCACTCCAAGGACGAATCATGGCTATTATTGATGTATATGATGCACTAATCTCTGACAGGCCATATAAGAAGCCGTTTAGCAAGGAGGAATCCATCAATATTATCAAACAAGGCAGGGGTACCCACTTTGATCCGCGAATAGTTGATCTTTTTTTGGAAGTTTCAGATGAGTTTTAGGATAGTAAATATTTTCCGGAAGCAGTGGTTCTGCTTCCATGCCAATGGCTCAAGTGTCTTCACATGGCGTCTGGAGCTATAACTATGAATGGACAATCAAAGAAATCTAGTAAATTTGAGCAAACTTTACAAGGCAAAAAAAATTACTTGCTGTCGATGTTCTTTCGTATCTCTATCGCAATTTTTGTGTTCATATTTGTTATTTGCTGTGTAGCTTTTTTTACTATTATGCGGGTGATTATTAAGGATAACAAGTCAGCAGAACTATCTAAATTACTTGACATATATTCAATCCAGATGGATACCTCTGTAAAAAGTGATATAAATATTGCTCAGAGACTGGCTAAATCTTCACTGATTAAGCGGCACTTTTCTGATGTTCGTGACCAATACATGAAAAAACTGGCTTTTGAAGAACTGGAATCGTACCGGGATTCGATTGGGCATTCCGAACTTTTTTGGGCGAGCGATTCAGATAAAAAATTCTACGGAGTTGATAATTCATATATTGTAGACCCAAATTTGCCGGAGAATTATTGGTACAATCTGACACTATTAGGAACAGAAACCTATAATTTTAACATTAATTATAATCCCGATTTAGATGCAATAAAGCTTTGGGTAAATGTGCCGGTTTTTAATGAACACCATAAATCAATTGGGATAGTGGGTACTGGAATTGCCTTGTCTGATTTTTTTGATCCTGTATATGATGCTATTAAAGATGGTACACAGCTATATTTCTTTGATAATATGGGAATAATAACTGGTGCGAACATATCTGAAGAGAATAGTTTGCTAGAATTGCACAGTAATAAGAGGAGTATTGAGACAGAGCTTGGCGCAATTGGAATAGGAATTATCGAGAAGGCGAAGAGGGTTCAGAATGGCGAGGTTTATACGTTTGTTTCTGGAGGCAGGCTAGTTGCTATTGGAAATGTCCCCACCTTGAATTGGCACTCGGTTGCAATAAAACAAATTAGTATTGGAGACTATTTCAAACACTCTATGACGTGGCTCTTCTTTCTAATGATGATAGTTATTGTTATTATGGTGGCTGTTTTCAATACGTTTGTTGCAAGGTATAACACTAAGTTAAATGCCACTATGGACTCACTGCAAGTTGCTTCAAATGCCAAGAGCAATTTTTTGGCAAAAATGAGCCATGAGATAAGAACCCCTATGAATGCAATCATGGGCATGGCAGAGCTATCTCTCCAACCGAACCTATCCGACACTGTTCGACGGGAGCATATCTTTACTATCAAACACGCCAGCGCAGATCTGCTGACAATTATTAATGATATTCTTGACTTTACAAAAATTGAGAGAGGCGAATTTGATATTCTCCAAAACAATTACCATTTGTCCTCTCTTATTAATGATGTGATTAGCATCATTCGAGTAAAGGCATACGAGGCAAACTTAGAGTTTTTGCCAAATATAGATCCCAATTTGCCAAATTCGCTTTTTGGAGATGTGATACGAATTCGTCAGGTTCTGCTCAATCTAATGGGAAATGCGGTCAAATATACAAAATGTGGATTTATATCACTTTCTATCAGTGCCAACAAACTCACTAGGGACACTGTTTCCTTGAAATTTCAGGTTGCTGACAGCGGGAGAGGGATAAAATCAAGGGATATTGAAAAAATATTTGATGGTTTTATTCAAGTGGATATAGAGGGTAATAGAGGCATTGAAGGTACTGGTTTGGGGCTTTCTATAACAAAAAGCCTTGTCAGGCAAATGGGTGGCGAAATATCTGTGCAGTCGACATACGGTTTAGGAAGTACTTTTACTATTAATCTACAGCAGGGAATCGTGAGCAATGAAAAATTGGCCGAAGTAGAAAATCCTGAAAAATACCGCGTACTCGTATATGAGGCTAGAGAGCGATGTGCAGAATCACTTGCCCTCACATTGAGAAATCTGAGAATTGCCCATACGCTTGTCTATAGTGATTCTGAACTCCAAGAAGAGCTTCAGGATAAAACATATTCCCATGCTTTCATTGCTTCGAATCAGTATGCAGGGGTTTCGGAAGCTCTAAAAAATTTGAAATTAAAACAAAAGTTGGTTTTGTTATCCGGATTTGGTGAAATTACATCTGATCCTAATGTCGTCATACTGTCTACGCCTGCCCATGCTATTTCTGTTGCCAACGTACTTAATGGCCACTCAGGTATTTCGGCTATTAACGAAACTACAGACTCTATTGTTAGCTTTGCCTCTCCTAGCGCTTCGGTTTTGGTTGTAGACGATGTGGCAACAAATCTAAATGTGGCACAGGGACTTTTGCTACTTTATGAAATAGATGCGCATCTTTGCACTAATGGTGTCGATGCCATTGTTGCCGTTTCATCCAAAAATTTCGATCTGGTATTGATGGATCACATGATGCCTGAAATGAATGGCATTGAGGCTACTGCTCGTATCAGAGCTATGGGCAATACCCTTTCGTACTATAAAGACCTCCCAATAGTTGCCCTAACAGCTAATGCGGTTTCCGGAACTGAGGAAATGTTCTTAGAAAGTGGCTTTAACGATTATATATCCAAACCCGTTGATATGATTAAGTTTGATGCCATGTTAAAAAGATGGATTCCAAAAGAAAAACAGAAAAAACCTACCAGAAAGGTTGCACCACTCGATTCAAACGCGGGAAATCATATAGCTATCGAGGGTATTGATGTTAAAATTGGTCTGGAGAGGACAGGCAGGAGTACAGAAAAATATCTGCAGACGCTATCCATCTTTTATAAGGAAGGAATGAAAAAATTTGATGATTTTAATTTGTTCCTGACTTCAAACAACCTCCCGTCATACATAAATATTGTTCATGGCCTAAAGAGTGCGGCTGGCAATATTGGAGCTAGGCAGTTATCTGAGATGGCTATGGCACTGGAAACTGCCGGTAGAGAAGAAAATATGGAATACATCCATGCAAATAACGATCAATTGCTACAACATTTACAGCAAATTCTTAACAACATTAGTAATGCCATCCACGCATCCAAAGCGGGTTCGCAGGGGAAAGACATTGATTTATCAACGCTTAACGGCAAGCTCCTAGAGCTAAAGAAGGCTGTAGACGAATTAGACCCAACTGGGATCAAAAAGGCGACAAAGGAACTCCAGCCTTTTGAGGATGTCGAGAAAATTAGCGAATCTATTGAACACTTATTGCACTGTATTCTCATAGGAGAATATGACGAGGCGAGTGAAGCGATAGACGCTATGCTCGCAGAAGAGAACAACCCTAGCTGATTTCTGCCAGTCGTAGCCTAGTTTGTTCTTGTTTTAGCCAAGCCTCCTGATCTGGAGTCAGCCCCTTATTTATTTCGTGGGCGGCAACCTGCCGGCACTTTACTAATAATTGCCGATCCCTAAACAAGTCGGCAACTTGGAATCTGGGCAATCCTGATTGTCTTGCCCCAAAAAATTCCCCGGGACCACGTATTTCTAGGTCTCTTTGAGCAATGCGAAAACCATCGGAAGTTTGTGTAAGAGCTTGGAGGCGCTCCGTCTCTCTATCAGAAATCATAATGAAAGTGCCTCCGGCTTTTCCCCTGCCAATTCTTCCCCTAAGTTGGTGGAGCTGGCTTAAGCCAAACCGCTCTGCGTGGTCTACAACCATTGCCGATGCGTTTGGTACGTCCACGCCAACTTCAATAACCGTGGTTGCAAGCAATATACGAGCGCGTCCTTCGAGAAACTCTGTCATGCGGATGCTGAGTTCGTCAGTTTTTAGTCGCCCATGCACAATTGCCAATGGAACATCTGGGAATCGGGCACGCAAGTATGCTTCCATGTTATTTATATCCCGCAGAGATATTCTTTTATGATCTAAACTCTCTGAAGAATCAATTGCTGGGCTAACCACGAAGACTTGGTGCCCTTTATTAAGTTCCTGTTCAACAATGTTCCAACCGCTCTCAGCACTGTCGGTATGGTATAGGCAAGTACGAACGGGTTTGCGCCCTGGGGGTAGCTCGTTGAGGATTGATTGGTCGAGGTCGCCAAAGAGTGCCAGCGCTAAACTACGAGGTATTGGAGTGGCACTCATTACCAACCAATGAGGTGCATTGCCCTTATCTTTAATCGCCTCTCTCTGCTTGACACCGAATCTATGTTGCTCGTCCACTACTACTAGTCGCAAATCAAAAAAAGAAACGGATTCTTGAAATAGGCTATGAGTGCCAATGATGTAGTTGGCCTGACCATTTGCGATACGTTCTATTGCCTGTCTTTTTTCTGCGGTTTTCATTGCCCCAACAAGGAGTTGCATTCGGTGGCTATCGCCCCCTAGAAGTTTAGTAAAACTGGCGAAATGTTGCTTTGCTAGTACTTCGGTTGGTACTAGCAGGGCCGCTTGACCACCGGTCTCAGCAACCATTGCCATCGATAGGAATGCCACCAAGGTTTTTCCTGAGCCGACATCTCCCTGTAGCATGCGGTGCATTGTGCTCCCAGATGTAAGATCCTGAACAATTTCTCTGAAGGCAGTACGTTGGGCAGTAGTGAGGCTGAAAGGAAGAAAAGATTTCAGTTTATTTCTGAGTTCTACTGATGTGAGGATTTTTTGACATTGTTGATTTTGTATCCCTTTGCGCCTCAGCTCAATCCCAAGGGCAAATGCAAATAGTTCTTCGGTAGCAAGCCTCTGGTGTGCAGGAGTTTGGCGGGCATCTAGGTCTCTGGGATCGCTGTCATCTGGTGGGCGATGGAGTAGACGCAGTGCCGTTGTAGCATCTGGTAGGTACTTTGATAGTTCAAGGGGCAGAATGGCCGGTGGGCTTTGGATTTGCCTTAGTGCCATATCGATCAGCTTTTGGCGAGTTTTGCCTGACAGCGTGGCGATGCGACGATAAATTGGTAAAAACCTAGCCATAGATGTGGTTTCAATTGAGCTACTTTCAGTTTCTTCTTTGCTAGTGATTCGTTCCCATGAGGGTGATCTCATTTCAATACCACCGCGTCCTATGCAAAGAGTTCCCCATACCAAAAGCGTGTCACCTTTTTTCATTGATTTGGATAAGTATGACTGGTTGAACCAAATGAGGCGGATCTGGTCAGTATCATCTTGTAGTAGCACTTCGGTTAGTGGCATCCTCTGTATTCGAGAAGTGCTTTGGCGAAAATCTGTTATTTGTCCTTGGAGTGTGACAACAATCGATTCGTCTATACTTTGTAGGAACTGATTATTTACAGTCGCAATTGTTTGGATACTGCCACGGTCGATATAGCGGTATGGTAGGCCCCAGAGTAAGTCTCCAATAGTATTGAATCCCGCTGAGGCAAGTACTTCGCAAGTTTTCTTTCCAACTCCACTGAGGGCTACGAGCTTGGATGAGAAAGGTATTTGCATTATTTTATCTAACGGAGGTAGTGTTTGCAGAATGTTGCTGAATTTGCTTAATTACACCCTTTCACTATAATTGTCTGGTTCCAATTCATGATAGAGAGTATATTGTGACTCAAAATAGAGTGGAATCACTGATGTTGGGCCGTTTCTGTGCTTTGCTATTATTAGTTCTCTTTTGTTATGTTCGTAATCATCCAAGCCGGAATTAATATCGGTCGAAGCGGGAATATCCTCAGAAGAGCCAGGCTTGATTTTTGAGCTGTGAATAAACATTACTATGTCGGCATCCTGCTCTATTGCCCCTGAATCTCTGAGATCAGACAATTGGGGTCTTCTGCCTTGCCCATGTTCTACTTCACGGTTTAGCTGAGATAATACAACTACAGGGACGTTTCGTTCTCTGGCCAGTATTTTTAGGGCGCGGCTAATTTCTCCGATTCGGACTGCCTCGTTTTGCCTTGCTCCGCGGCTGTCTTGTGGACTCGATATTAGCTGGAGGTAGTCAATAATAATCAAATCTAGTTTTTTGCCTGACTGAGAGCAAAGTTTGTCAACCATCGCGGCGATTTCTCGTATAGTTATGGCCGCTCGGTCGCAGATGTAAATGTTGTATTGGCTTAATACTTCCTGAGCGTTACAAATTATTTGTTGTTCCTCCCCTTGTATTTGTCCGTGGGTAACTTTTTTTAAGTCAACTTTGGAGTGTGAGGAAATTAGTCGATTGCTGACTTCTTCCTTACTCATCTCCAGACTAAAGAAGGCAACGTGTTTATGGTGCCGGACAGATGCGTGCAAAAGCCAATTGAGAGCCAATGCTGTTTTACCGACACTTGGTCTTGCTCCCAACACAACTAGGTTTCCAGGCTGAAACCCTTGAGTCAGGGTATCCAGACGAGAAAAACCCACCTTAACGCCCGACGATCCACCACTTATCAAGCGGTCAAGGATGCGTCTATAGGCTTCAGCCATTACTTGGGAGATTGGTTCTAATCCCCTTGTGTCTTTTCCTTGGGCAATTCGGAAGAGCTCATGGCTGGCTTGTTCAACCAATACTTCAGGCGCGTCTTCCTCGTGAACCGCTTTTCTTGTTAGCTGTGCTCCTAGGCGAATTAAATCCCTATGTTTGCGCTTTCTGGTCAGGATATCTGCCAGTACTTGTGGATCCCTAACCTCCTCAGAAACGAGAACCTCAACAATGCCAGCAAAATCCCCTACGCGTGATAGATCCTTTGCGGTTCCGAGTGAATCCTTGAGCGTAAGGGCATTAATAGGTAGACTTGCATCAATGAGCCTTCCCATAGCACGAAAAATAGCCTTGTGGGCTGGATGAACGAAGTCGTCCTCGTTAAGATTGGTAATTACTTCAGCCGCTTCCTCCTCCATGCCCGGAGCGCAACAAGTTGCTATGAGAGACCTTTCAGCATCAAGGTCTTCGGGCATGTGTTCTGGAATCCAGTCTTCGGACATGGGCTAGTATAAAATGATAAGTGTTGAATGGAAAATGTAGTATCAAGCCCTTATTTTTCAAGCCCAGGCTGGGAATACTGGCCATGAGTCAAGGAAAGAAAAATGGGGTTTGTAATTGCAATAGGGTAAATACCCTTCATTTGTATATTCCAGGGAGTTCCAGGTCTATAAGCACCGGTGGTTCCCAATGCCACCCCTGCTTCAACTACTAGCCAAGCATCCTTGCCTACCGGAACTGGAACTGCAATTGTGCCGGTAAAAAACCTATAGTCTTCATCGGAAGGCGCAAGGACAGTCTTGGGGTCTGGAATCGTTGCGACCAATTGCCCGTTGACAATAACTCTGAGTTCATCCACAGGCATCCAGTCTGTGGCTACCAAAGTGATGTTTAGGGATACTGAAGCTGGCGAACCGCTAAGAGTTACTAGACTACCTGGCCCTTTGCCGTCAATCGTAACATCCAAGAGTGGGCCAGTGGATGCTACGGCAGACCCAGTTTTAAGAGCTTGGAGGATTGGCTCTTGTTCGGTCTGGCTTATTTCCGAGTTATTAACATTGAGGTATGTCCGAGCCAGCCCCACAGGTGTATCTTGGCTGAACTTACCGGATGAAAAACCAAGGGCTTTTGTATAAAAATCTGGGGTTTGTTGATTGAGAATGGAAAACCAATCGTTTCTGAGTTCCTTGTATTCTGACCACCAAATATTGATGTCTGAATCTGCAATTGCTCCCGCACTGAGGATTTCGATGGCATCAAACTGTCCATTTGTGACGCCAAAGGAAAGCAATCCGGAATCGTGCCACCAAGGAGCACCGCTTGCCAATGGAAGGTTGGGGTCAAAGCCCAATTGGGTGAAAAGCCCGTGAGGACCTCGAGGCCTATGTATCACATTATACTTGCCATCTGCCTGCGCTAAAAAATCTGCTAGCGTCCAGCCCTTTGATGGCCTAGCCCCTCCATTTCGCCCTTCTGGGTCTACTGGTGTAAAATAGGCAGTCACAGTTCCATAACTATCTAGGCTTGAAGACCTAGCATTAACAATCAGGGGATTGTTGTCTACTGCGGTCACATAGTCTTCTGAGTAATCAATCTCATACCTAAAGAATTTGTACAGTTCTTCACCATTGGTCTGGTGATCTATTTCGGTACGGGCTATTACATTAATACCTTCAGCCAAGGCTGAAGATAGTTGTTCAGCTGGCAACATCCCACCAATAGTTGCCATTGATGGACCTGGGGTATCAAAAGCTATCCAACCTTCTGGCAGGGGAGTTGGGAATACAGTGAGAGTGGTTGTTGAATTACCAGACCCTGGTCTTGAATCTATTACAAATGACTCCAGAGTAGAAAGTGGCCCCCTTGCCCCAAACGCTTGGTATCTGCCGGGAATGGTCCAAAGAATAATAGAGTTTGCCAGTTGAACACCAAATGCAGAATTGCCTCCTATGAAATGGAAATTGCCGGGCATTTCAATTGCTGGCCTTGGCAACTTTGCAGTTGGGTCGAAAGCAGATGTTAGACCTCTGAATCTCCTCATATGTGGGTCTGCTGAACCATCAATGCCAGAGATTGTGAACCTTATTGGTTGAATAAAGCCAAGAGGTGAATCATTCCCTCGAGTGGAAATAAAATAACCTGTCTGAGCAACAGAAATCCTGGAGCCAAACGGGGACAACACATCTGACCTTTCGGGACTAAGAGTCTCTGACAGGAAAAAAGGCATCTCCCAGTCAATGTCAATTGGAGTTTCCAGCGATGGCCTGTCTTCGATGTAATAATTTGTTCCTACTTGCAAGGTGGTTGATTGATAGATGTTTTTGGAAACAATGCGGTAAGTGGCCTCTGGCAGATAAATTCCAAAAGTAGTTGTCGGCGTGAAATAATAATCCGAAAGAAACTCTGATGTTTCCACAGGCTCCATCCATTCCAACCTTTCCAACTGCCAGTTTGTTTGAGTAGCATCTGTGGCAGGGTTTCCGTCTCCGATGTAGCGTTCAAAGCGCAATTCAGACGGGATAGGGCCAGATCGGGTAGCCGTTCCTTCTAGGACAAAGCGCAACAAACCCACCTTCGTTTCTTTAATATCGGCTCGTTGGGCGAACATTTCATTCAGAAGTCCCGTGGCCTGATTGGGGGTATTTACAGTGACTACACTCGGAGCATACTCTGGTTCCCCGCTTGTGCCACCCTTAACAATTAACAGGCGTTTGTGGGAAAGACTTTCGTTTGGAGCCAATGGAACGCCTGTGTCGAGGCATCCTGCAACAAACCGCTCAGGAAATTTCGGCCTTGTTTCATTGAGACTATCTTGGGGATCTGAAGCAACCAAAAATGGTTCGCCATCAGATGTCAATAGTCCTAAGCTCACATGGCAGTCAACTGTATCTGATCCCGGCTCAGTACCCATAAATACGACTACTCCACAAAGTGCGCTGTTGGAAAGAGGGTTAGAAAAATCGGTGCCCGGAATGTTCACCCCCCATGTTGAAAGAGGATTGCCATTTTTATCTGCGTAAGCAGGAGCCAGAATGCGAAAACCGCCTCCTCGCTGATACACAAAGTCGCCAATATTGCGGATTCCAATAGAGTTAGAGCGATGGTTAGTAATTGTCGTCTCTATTGTAAACCTTCTATCTAGAGAGCCAAGACTGATAGTGGTTGTAGCAAATACATCTTGGACAAAACCATTGTTATCCCAAGACGCTCCCTCAAGTTTGTGTTTTGGGTCATGTATCTGTCCACGCATTTCCAAGTGGGATAGCCCGATTTCGTTATTAGTCAAAAACTCAGCAAAAACAAGTGAAATATCTGGGTCTTGGTTTACAACTGTGGTCATTCGATCCAGGATGTCGCATGGCATCGAAACTCTGCGAAAACTTGTATCTAGAGAAATATAGCCCACATCAACGATGCTACCCCCGCCCGCCGCACCTGCGATGCCAGTTTTTGCCGATATTGGGGTGCCATCAACCGCCAGTGCCACAAAATCGTTGCCAATGAAATAATCCCCCGCTCCGGCCATTGATTTAAGCCCTGGAACGCGGTCGCCCCCTGTAGCCGGTATCTCTTGTGCTATCAAGGCGGCTCGGTCGTAACCAGTTGCGCGATAACATCCGACCGAAGCAAGAACGGCTAGGATAGGGGCAATAGTCAAGAAAAACAGAATGTTTCTAGATGTGAAAAATTTCGAATTGTGGTGTGACTTTGACATTAGTTCATCTCTCAAAAAGATTATTTGCAAAAACAGAGCAATAAGACTCTATCCTATCCTAATATGGGTAAAAATTATTTGTCCAGTTTTCTCAAAAAACCAATTTGCTGGATTCCGGCATCAGCTATACTTCTGGTTGTCATATTTGACGTGCTTTGGTTTTGTGTTAAGTTCCCATTAGAGCATAAGCAATTTGAGCCAAAACTACTCCCCGTAGGATTGCCAGCACTTGTCCTTGGAGCGAGTGTCAAATCAAGTGGAGAACCATCCCAAGTATTAGAAGGAAGGCTCCAAGTGGCTTTGGAACTATATAGGGAAAAAAAGGTTGCATGGATTCTCGTATCTGGGGACAACAGAACTCAGCACTACAACGAACCCTTGGCTATGAGTCGATGGCTCATAAAAAATGGCGTGCCAGAGGAGAAAATTATTTTAGACTTTGAGGGTAGACGCACCTACGACAGCATTATCCGCGCAAAGATGGTTTATGCTCAGGAAAAAATAGTGATCGTAACATCAGAATTTCACCTCCCAAGAGCAATCTATCTCGCAAAGAGATTTGGCATTGATGCCTACGGAATCCCAAGTGGCCAAAAGAGCATTAAAACTTTGGCCAGCATGAATTTTTGGTTTAGGGAGTACCTTGCACGCCATAAGGCTGTATGGGACATCTGGTTCCCACCAAGCCCAATTGTTGAGTTCAGGGAAGATACCACGGGGAGTAGATCAGAAAACTGAGCTGGTTCCAGTGAAAAAAGGTCCGAAAATCTATACTCTAGCCAGAAGGCGGTCAACCACAAAAGTTGCCACATGTTCGGCATAGGTACCCTGCCCAAAACCAGCGTCAAAGCCTAACTCCACTGCCAATTTATTGCCTATTCGAGACCCCCCTATGCACAGGATAAATTTTTCCCGCAATCCCTTGGACTGAATCAATTCAATAAACTCAGTGAGATTCTGAATATGTATGTCCTTTTGGGTTACGATTTGGCTAACCAAAATAGCATCTGCATTTATTTTTTCTGCGTAATCGATCAATTTTTCGTTTGGGACTTGTGCTCCCAGATTGTGAGCGTTTACCTCAGAATATCTCTCCAGCCCATAGTGGTGGTTGTATCCCTTCATGTTCATAATTGCATCAATGCCAACCGTATGCGCATCGAATCCCGTGCAAGCACCCACTATCACAACCTTTCTGCCAATACGTTGCCGAATTATCTCGCAGGCAGTCTCCATTGAGTACAGCTTATCGCCGGTGGCTTCTTCAACCTGTATTTGGTCATAGTCAACACTTACTTTCGTTTTTCCATAGACTACATAGAAAGAATATCCATCAGACAGTGGATGGCTGTGCACTACATCAGCATGGGAAAAGCCCAGTTTTTCGGCATACTGGCGTGCGGCTTCGCACCCTTTTGCATTGCATGGCACTGGTAGCGTAAAGGAAAGTTGCACCGCTCCGTCGTCTATTGTATCCCCATAAGATCTTATGAACATTTTTCCTCCAACCAGCTACTTGACTGCAATGGCTTTTTCGATAGGATTCCAATAATCACTTCCCTTTTTTATCAGCCCATCCAGACCCTTGCCCATATCTCTTGGGCGTTTTATGTCTGCAAAGGCTCCCTGTTCCATACTTTCCATCAGCCCAATACTGGCAACCGATTCCATAAACTCAATAGTTTCAGTTAATACTCGGTGAGCACGTTTTACAATAACACCATCCCGCCTGAAAGTAATCTCCGACCCCAAGTCTGCCATGTTGTTCATCACATATTTTGCATTGTCCAAGGCAAGCCCACGATCCTGCATGTGGGGCGTATGTATCGCTTCAGTGAGCATCCCCAACAAGTGGATGCCTTGATTGGTAAGTTTCGATGCAAAATTAAACATTGCATTTTGCACCACCCCCTTAAAAATATCTCCGGTCATAAACTTGGTAGGAGGCATGTATTTCAATGGAGCTTCTGGGAATATTTCCCTCGCCATTTGTGCCTGTGCTACTTCAAACAAAAATCCATTCTTTATATCTGGGTCTATTTCAAAAGCATGGCCTAAACCCATCTGCTTGGGTAAAAGACCTGCCTCTAGCGCAAATCGCTCATTAATGAATTGACTGGCAAGCACAGTATGAGCCTTCTCGACTGCATCAGAAGTGGTGAGATAGTTGTCTTCTCCAGTATTAATTATTATTCCGGCATAGGCGTTTATCATCCGGCTGAACTTTTGATCAACAAATGTTCGATACATATTAATGTCGCGGAATAGAATGCCATACATAGAGTCATTTAGCATCATGTCCAGTCGCTCCAAGGCTCCCATAGCGGCAATCTCAGGCATACATAGCCCTGATGCGTAATTGGTGAGATAGATATATCTCTCCAATTGTTCAGAAGACTTATCTAAGGCTTCTCGCATAATACGAAAATTTTCTTGGGTGGCATAGGTGCCACCAAAGCCCTCTGTAGTTGCCCCATAAGGGACATAGTCCAGTAGACTCTGAGCCGTAGTTCGGATTACTGCAATTACATCTGCACCTTGCCAAGCCGCCGCCTGGGCTTGTTTTACGTCCTCGTGGATATTGCCAGTAGCAACTATGGCATACAACAGAGGGTCATGGTTATTACCTATAAATTGCTCTAACTTTTCTTCCCTATGTTGTCTGTTTGAGCAGATGCGCGCCAGATATTGATTTGCAAGCTCCGTCCCCTTAGCTTCAATAGCCATCTGGTCGGCTAGGGGATGCTCTGTTAGTTTATGCCCATTAGCAATTTGGACATTCATGGCCTCGGGGGACTGTCCTGTTCGTAGCAGAGCGTTTACATACCAACGCAGTGCTCCACCTTCCAGTTTGCCCCTAAGCTGGTCGATGATGATGTTAGAAACAGGTACTCCGTTTGAGTCTGCCCCATCAACCCCCACCAAACGCAACGCGGCTCGTTCAACAGCAGTCGTGGTGTGCGCATCAATGAAGTTAATGACGGGCTTTGTTATTTGCACTGCAAGGTCGCGGGCTTTAGCTATTTGGCTTTCAGGTAGCCCCAGTTTTTTCTGCATAGCTCTCCTTAATACCATCCTGCGTTCAAATGAATCTGGACACGACACGGTATGAATTGTAATTATTGGTGATCCCGGAGCGATTCGAACGCCCGACCGTCAGATTCGTAGTCTGATGCTCTATCCAGCTGAGCTACGGGACCCTAAGGCAAGATTCTATTTTAGCTGATTACAGCCAATTGTCTACCATTAGTTATTTGCCTGGCTATTTTGCATATGTTGTGCGGACTGGGGTTTTGTATAACCACGCCTAACGCATGCCCCTTGTAGCGTGCCACCTTCATCGACAACGAGCGAGCCTACTTCAGTTTCACCCTCAACACAACCTGTCCCATGAATTTCGAGGCATTCTGAAACAAAAAAATTACCTTCGATATAACCTGTAACGATAAGGTGCTTGGCGTGGATGGTACCTTTTACCGTCCCCGTTGGGGCAATAGTTACTTCACCCTCAGAGAAGATGGTACCCTCTACACTACCTTCAATCCTAAGGCTTTCAACCCCTGCATGAATTTCACCCTTCCAAAGGCTGGCGCGCCCAAGAATCGAATTAACAGAAGCTCCATTGCCTGATTGCTTTTTATTTAACATCCTCTACTCCAGCCGGAGACATCGTTATTTAATGCCCTTCAACCACTGGAGCTGAAGCTTTAAATAAGGTCTTGGGTTAACGGCCTGCCCCTTTTTTCTGACTTCGTAGTGCAGATGAGTTCCAGTCGATCGGCCTGTACTACCCATGGTACCCAGAACACTGCCTCGCCCAACTTCCTGACCTACGCTAACATTAATTCTGTGCAGGTGGGCATACAGCGTTTCAAACTCTTGAGAGTGGCGAATTATTACTGTATTTCCATAGTTTCCTGATTGTCCAGCAAAAATCACAGTTCCATTAGCCGTGGCCTGAATGGGCGTACCTAGCGCATTGCTAATGTCGATTCCGGCATGGTGGGAAAGATCGTCACCACCGCCCCCCATGATTCTTTGCGCAGGATGAATGCGCTGACCATAAACTGAAGTAATGGTGCCTACTGTTGGCCACACCGCTGGAGTATGGAACCATGCGTGTAAGATGGGTGCTGTGCGGGTTTGGATTGCTTTTAGCCTACCATCCGCAGAGTTAAGTTCATCTTGTAACGCGCTTACCTTTTGTGCAGACTCTGTATCAATGTCATTGCTTTTTTCAACATTCTTGGAAGGCTCAGAAGAAGTGGACTTGGGATTTATTTCGCTAACCAGTTTGTGAACCAGTACGGATAGGTTGTCTATATCTTGTTGCAACAGGCCGGCCTGCTCCAAGCTCTCTTGTAGCTGTTGCTGTTGCTCCCTTGTCTCTTGCTCAAGCTCGCTATAGCTCATTATTTTTTTTGTTGCCCAAAGGCCATACCAGCTACCTGTGAAGGCAACAAGACAAATACCAGCAGATAGTCCAATAGTCCAATAAACAAACTTTTTTCGCACCGTAAACGTGAAGGTACGCCGAGTTAGCACCACCACGAAGGAGAGAAACCTGTCCGGATGCGGATGACTCAGGCGATCGGCCACCCTTAATTGTGACTTTCTAGACATATTACGATTCTATCATTTTTTTCCTTGCTGTGTAAATGAAATATTTTTATACAATTGCATCATTTCACTTAATGCAGTATATTCTAGTAGTTTGATGGTTTTTGAAACTGTCGCAACAACAACAAACAAAAAATGGCAATCAACCATAAAGTTTTGTTGTTTTTCAGCTTGCCATTGTAGATTTTCTGCTTTTGTGCTTTCGCTAATTACCTTTGGTTTTCAAGCAAACTTTGGGTGGCATAGGAGCCAATTATGTCAGCATCCAGCAAAAAAATTTTTGTCTTGGATACAAACGTCATGCTACATGACCCCCAGGCTATTTTTAGGTTTCAGGAACATGATCTGGTTATCCCTATAGTTGTTATTGAAGAAATAGATACCTTTAAGAAAGACCAAACAGAAATAGGGCGAAATGCAAGGAATGTTTCCAGAAATCTAGACGCTTTGAGAGAGAAAGGTAGTCTAAGCAAAGGAATCCGCTTAGACGGAGGGGGCTTACTTACGGTAGATATTGCTGATTATCCAATCAATGCCAGATTTGCCAGTATTAATAAGTGGCCAGCAGATAATATTATTCTTGCCTGTGCAAAGCATCTATTGGATGAAAGGCGCGAAAACGTTGTTTTGGTATCCAAAGATACCAACCTGAGGATAAAAGCGGATGCGCTTGGTATTATTGCTGAAGATTACAACTCTGGCCGCATAGAGATCGAGGAGCTATATTCAGGAACGGCTGAGTTATACACATCAGAAGATGATTTTATTCTATTGTATCAGGAGGGATTGCCCGTACTTGAAACAGAACGCTTTTTCCCCAACCAATGTATTACATTGATTGACAAGGCGAACCAATCCCACACAGCCTTGGGGTGCTTCAACGCATCCGACCAAAGAATACATCCTCTGCGCTTTCGAGATGCATCGCCATGGGGGGTAAGGCCAAAAAACAGAGAACAACAGTTTGCCCTAGAGTTACTGTTGGACAATTCCATTCGGGTTGTGACTCTGCTTGGCCGCGCAGGAACCGGTAAAACACTATTAGCAATAGCCGCAGGGCTACAACAAATAGTTGACGATGAAAAATACAACAAACTGCTTGTTAGCCGTCCGGTTATGCCTTTGGGAAATGACCTAGGATTTCTTCCAGGGGACGTAGAAGATAAGCTCCGACCCTATATGCAACCAATTTATGACAATCTGGATTTTATTGTCGCCGCAAATACAGAAATGAGGCACAGATCAGCCATGACCGTGACCCAACTAGAAGAAGGAGGATATTTAAGCGTTGAGCCGTTGACGTATATTCGGGGGCGTAGTATTCCAAACCAATACATCATTGTAGACGAGGCACAAAATCTTACTCCCCATGAAGTCAAGACAATTCTCACAAGGGCTGGAGATGGCACTAAAATAGTGCTGACTGGCGATCCATATCAAATTGACAACCCCTACGTAGATGGTAGTACAAACGGCCTCACTTTTTTAGCTGAGCATTTCAAGGGACAAAACTTGTTTGGGAATGTAATATTAACAAAGGGTGAGCGTAGCAAGTTGGCTGAATTGGCCAGTACGTTACTATGACTTGGAATAGGCCATGAATAACTCTGATGGGGATACATCTAGCGTACAACCAAGGGAAAAATTCCCCCTCTGGGGCAAGATACTCATGGGGTGTGGCATTGTTATGCTCTTATCAATCGCTGGTTGTGTCAGTTTTGCATATTGGGCATCCCATTCTGGCAAAGATGTTGTTTTAGGGTGGGCTAATGGCCTTGTTTTATCCAAACTAGAAAAACCTTGGAACCAATTTCTTTCAGTCGTGGAGGCCATAAAAACTGACGAAGGGGCATCAAAATTGTATAAAGACAACCCAGAGCTTTTGGCTATTTATCCTACAGAGGCAGAATTTGTAAAAAATTCAGCGATTTGGCGGACAAAAGTAAAAGACCTGCCTTCTTCACCCCCCACTCTTGAGGAGCTACAAAAAGATATTTTGCAGTTAAATTACCATAGGCCAACAAATGGTAAAAATACATATGAGATAAGATACAAAATGCCAGATAGAACGACTATTTGGCTACGTTGGGAGGGTGAAAAACTTGTCGAGATCGACATCCGATGATACTAGTTTTTGAGTTTGACCACGCAAGGCGGAACAACAAATTTATGAAAAATCTACAAAGTATCTGTATGTATTTACATTTTTGAGCCAAAATTTTCCAATGAGCATTGTTTCTGTCCAGGGAGCCCTCGACCTCCTACTAAAAGGCACCGTCACCTGTCACACGGCAGAAGACTTGGAACTGCGCATTCTTTCAGGTCGCCCATTGCGAGTTAAGGCTGGGTTTGACCCTACCGCCCCCGATCTACATCTCGGCCACGGAGTTTTGCTACGAAAAATGGCTCAATTTCAAAAACTTGGCCACACAGTAATTTTTCTGATAGGTGATTTTACTGGGATGATAGGTGATCCCACCGGTAAGAAAACAACTAGGCCGCCATTGAGCAGAGAAGAGATAGAAGAAAATGCAGAAACATATAAAACCCAAGTATTCAATATTTTAGACCCTGATCTGACAGAAATTCGCTTCAATAGCGAATGGCTTGCTCCGCTGGGTGGTGAGGGTTGGATACGCTTGGCGGCTAAGATTACAGTTGCCCAGCTATTGGAGCGAAATGATTTTAGCAAACGAATGGCCGCAAGCGAGCCTATTGCACTACACGAGTTACTATACCCACTCGCGCAAGCCTATGACTCCGTATGCCTTAAATGCGACGTAGAAATGGGTGGAAACGACCAACTCTTCAACTTAATGAGGGGGCGCGACTTGCAAATCAGCTTTGGGCAGGCCCCCCAAATTGTCCTGACTGTGCCACTCTTAGTAGGGACTGACGGCACAGAAAAAATGTCAAAATCCTTGGGCAACTACATAGGGTTTACTGAAGATGCAGATTCCCAATTTGCAAAGACGATGAGTATCAGTGACGAAACAATGTGGTCATGGTATCTCCTTCTGACTGATATTCTGCCATCTCAAATTGATGAACTAAAAAAAGGCCATCCAATGTCAGCAAAAAAGGCACTGGCCAGAGATATTACAGCTCAATTTCATGGTGCCTCTGTAGCCCGTGAGGCAGAAGAAAAATGGATACGCAGATTTAGCGAGCGTAAGGTTGAAGATGCCCCCACCGTAGAAGTATGCCCCACAAGTGATGAAGTCCCCCTATCCAGACTGCTAACAGAAAGAGGGATGGCTGTATCCCGCAAAGAAGCAGAAAGACTTATATCCCAAGGGGCTATCAGCGTGGATGGACAAAAAATTTCCGATGGTCAAGCAAAAATTTGGTTGAGGTCAGGGGATGATTTGCTAGTAAGAGTAGGTAAACTTAAGCTACAGCGTTGGGTGGTTAAATGACAATAAAGACAATCCCCGATCTCTTCCGTCGTTGCCGCGGGCGGGAAACGGGCCATTGGCGCGTAGGAGATGAATTTACGCGCACAGTGCATATCGACTCTGGGGATATTGTCTTTGCCTCAAGCAATTTCCCTACTGACAAACTCTCCACGATCATGGTTGAGCACGGAAAATTGACAAAGGAGCAAATGGAATATGCCTTGGCTAACCTAAGGTCAGGCATGTCCATCGGAAAAAACTTGATTGAAATGGGGTATATCACCCAAAGGGATCTAATAGAAGTTGCTCGACTACAAGTTGAGCAAATAGTGCGGTCAGCACTGGTTGCAACTGAGTCGCCTGTATTTGACAATAAAGACGAGCTAGATGAATCCATAGTTCGGCTACCACTCAATACTCCTTCTCTGTTATTTGCAGGTGTAATGGGAGTAACAGACCATGAGGGTCTGCTAGAGCTACTAGGTCCCCTTAATCAGGTAGTGCTCTTGCAGGGCAAGCGCATATACGACGACTTGGATCTGCCCGCCGACTTGTTAAAAATGGCTCGATTGATGGATGGCACACACACGATATTAGAGCTAAGTAGCGAGACTGGTATAGAGCCAAGACGAACAAGTGCCTTCGCATTATTTTTACGCGAGATTGGTTGGGGAAAACTCTTTGAGTTACCACCCATCGACAAAAAAGCCATCACAAAAGCCCTAGATACTCCTGATCCAACCAAGCCCCCATCCAACATCCAATCGCCTCAGAAGAAAAAGCTGATGGAGGACATAGATGATGCAGGCAAACCAACAGTAAGACTTGACACAATAAAATTTGACAAAGACCTAGCGGCATTAATAGACAATATTGGAAATATCGGAGAGGAAGAAGAACCAGAAACTCCTCAAGAAGAGGACGTACCCGAACCTATTCCAGAAAAAATCGAAGAGCCACTGCCAAAAGAGGAGATAAAAAAATCTGTAGGCAAGGTAATTCCGTTTTCAAGTTCCACTATAGAAGAGCCACTTGAACTTGAGCCTTCGATTAAGATTGGTCAAGAAGATTCTTATGAAGATGATTATGAAGATAGTGGACCGCCAGTCACAGATGAAGTAGCAGATACAGAAAGTGGCAAGTGGTCTTTTGTTATTATTATCCGCACCTTGGTTTTGGTTGTAGTTGGTGCCACAATTGCTTGGGCTCTTTATCAGTTGTGGCTTCTCAAAACAAGCCCTCGAGACCCAAACCAAAGTTGGGGGGGGGGTAAATTTCCTCTCGAAATACAAGAAACCAATACGGACGGAAGGGCAACAGATACACTCCAACAAGGCCAACCTACTCTAGGCAATGATCCTTCATCACAACCACCCAAACCAATTGCTCCTCCTACCTCTCCGCAAACACCTGATACCACTCAGCCAATCCCAGAACAAAGCACTGTAAACATATCAAAAGATGCTCGCTACAGGGCTATCGCAGATGGAGATGTAGCCCTTGCATTAAAGCAGGGAAAAGCATTTCGGGCAAACCTTCCCAAGACAAATTGGACCATTGTGTTGGTTGTTGCATGTCAGCAAGAGACATTACAAAACTATGCGCAAATACTTGGCTCATCAAGGCCGGATTTCTTTTTGACCCCCTATCGCATACGAAATGGAGGGGACTGCTATCGGCTATTTGCAGGTAATTACAAAAATAAAAATGTTGTCGATGCTGAAGTTAGAAGTTTATTAAACATAATCAAGGACCAGAGCATGCGACCAAAAGCTATTCAAATTAGTGATATTACTGAAGTTCAATAGAGCCGTTTGCAAGACTACCGGTTGTGCAAGACACCGAAGGTGGAAAGAAGGGGGTTTATACCAAGTTGCACCCGGTAGGTAGCAACGTGGTACAAAGGTGACAGGTCACTCTCGCTCGCAGAAGTTAATGACTACACCTGCTCAAAGTTCTTCCATTGGGGGAAGGAATTTCCTATCAACGATGCGGTATGCGGGAAGGTAGGCATTGCGGTAGGCTTCCGAGTGATGCAGAGCCGGATAGCCACTGGAGGCTTGTTTTTTAGCCAATGACTTTAGGCTCTTTGCCAACACCTTCTTTTTTTGTTTTGCAAGGATTCGACATGCCTCATTGACTCTTTCTGTCATCATCTTTTGGGTTCCCTTATTGGCCTTGGCCGTTTCAACCATTGCTACCAACAGGTCTTCTATAGAACCATTTCCATCCCTGAATGGGCGCAGATTTACTCTGGCAATACCTCCCCCCAGATCGTCATACAACAGTTCATTTGGCAAGGCTGGCCCCAGCGAGGCCATTTCGCTTTGCAAATACTCCCTAGCTGATTCTTTGCTAGAAATAATGTGTCCAACTCCAAAAACAGATTGGTGCAATAGTTTGTATAAATCATTGGCATTGGCCACAGGGCGCGATGCCACCTCATTCTGGACAGCTATCTTAATATCCACAGGGCTGGAAATCTGAATGAGGGTCGCAAGAAACAAATTAAAATACATGCTGTAAGTATATAGCAACTTTATCTTTTATTGTCCACAGTAGCCTTTTCTATTGGGGTTATGATGTGGATTCCTAATTTGCGAGCGGCTAGTGGCTATCGGCTATAAAATGTGGCCACAGAGTGCAAAGCGAAACGATCAAGTGATTATAATTCTTCAAGCGTCCACTCAAACATTTCTTTGAAGTCGTTGTAGCACTCTGGGCATATCCAATGGTAGTAATCCGTTGTGCAATATGCTTTTTCGATTGTGGAGGCATCCAGTTTGTCGGAACAAAATGCACAGTGGTCGTGATCCCAGCTCTCTTCTAGGGTTATCCATTTGGAATGCTTAATAGTCTCTCCCTTCAGATATTCCATCTGATTGCATAGCCGCCAGTCATTGCTCAAGTCATTTGTCATTTTTTACTCCTCGGATTCTTTGGCTCGATGCGTCCATCTTCGAATACACGCCATCCAATGAGGGGCTTCCCTACTTCCTTAGATGTGTTGGTTATCCCTGCTAACCAACCCTTGATACATTTCCATCAACTCCGCCACAATCTCAGGTTCAGACATGTCTTTGGCGAAGCCATAGAGCTTCATCACAGCTTTGTCTAGAGCATTGTGAGCTTTTCGGAGTTCAAGTGGCATGGTTAGGGGGTCGTAGAGATCTGCGAGGGAGCTTCCGGGAAACATACCCCGTGCATCAAGAACTGCTTGTGATAGCTTTTCGATGTCTTCCTGTTGCTTTTCCTTTGCTTCTGGCCAAGGGAAGTTGTTGTAGACAATATCTTTTGAGTAGCGGTAATCGCTTTTCAACCGTCCCCCTACTGCTCGCATCCATGCCATGTGGACACTGGATGTGAGTATGCCAAAGTGATAGAGAGGGGCATTGGGCACCATGTGCGCGGCGTTGCTCGCAATAACGTCAGGCGACATGAAGCCAACGGGGATATACTGCCGCTTTTCTGAGGAGGTGCTTGGAATTAGCACATAATGACTGCTTGG
Organism: Holophagaceae bacterium; assembly: GCA_009783055.1. Classification (GTDB taxonomy): domain Bacteria; phylum Acidobacteriota; class Holophagae; order Holophagales; family Holophagaceae; genus WRHW01. The sequence continues at coordinate 39,319 of WRHW01000002.1, read as the reverse complement.
TTGCCTATTCTCCCCAAAAAGCGTTGGTGTTTCGGCCAGTCTACGGGTTGCCTCTCGCTTGCTTGCCAGTCTATGCTGTCGGCATCTTTCGACCCGATCCATGACTGTCGGCATAGACCGCAATTCTGAAGGTGTTGCCTCAATAAGCCATAGGCAGTAGCGTGGGAGGCTGTTTATAAATTCATCTGCCCCTACAAACTTCCTTATGAATTTTTTTGCCTTCGGCTCGGCTTTCAGAAACTCTTTGTATTCATCAGCTTCAATAATGAGATTTCCCCCGTCGTTTGGCATACTACCAAATACCATTTCCGGTACACTACACAGGGGAACCTTACGGCTTTCTATAAAGACTGTTGATGCTTCCATTAGGTACGGGTTTATATTCGGTTGGGTTTGGCTATAGCTAAACCCAATAATCACACAATGAACTGCGGCTTTGCCTTTTGCTTCATTACTCCATTTGAAGGTGGGTATGCCAAAGTTGATGAATGTACCTTTGTCCATCAATGGTTTCCAAAGTATTGCCACTTGTTCACCTTGGGTTATGGAGTTTGTGGAGACGAAGGCTGTCTTAATCGCTGTGCCACTCATCATCTCAGTTGCTTTTTTGTACCAAGCGGTAACGTAGTCTAATTCACCGACACCTTTTGTGCCTCCGAAGACTATTTGCATATCTTCTTTCTTCCGCTCAGTTTCTTTGGGGTCCGCTCCTGTCCGTGCCCCCCCAAACGGCGGATTGCCAAGTATATAACTCAGTTCATTCTTAGGGACTATCTCCTCCCAATCAATTCGATGGGCATTGGCGTGGACTATGGTGGCACCCTGTTTGAGGGGCAGGCGGTACTCATAGCGTTCAAATATTTCAGTTGCCTCCAGGTTCATCAGGTGATCCATCAGCCACATGCCTGTTCTAGCTATCTGACATGGCCACTCCTCTATCTCTATTCCATAAAACTGGTCTACGTTGACTTTGAGGTGATGCTCTATGTTTGCCGGTATGAGTTGATGTCTGTAGCCTGCTATTGCCTTGACGACTTCAAGCTCTAGCTCTCGCAGTTCCCTATAGGCAATGATAAGAAAGTTGCCACAACCACAGGCGGGATCAAGGAATTTGAGGCTTGCTAGTTTGTCATGGAAGTCCGCTAGTGCCTTTGTGCCCCTTTTTTTCTTTGCTCGGTCAAACTCTTTTCTTAAGTCATCCATGAATAGTGGGTTTATTAGCTTTAGTATGTTTTCTTCTGATGTGTAGTGCGCCCCAATTTCCCGCCTCTGGTCTTTGTCCATTACCCCTTGGAACATTGAACCAAATATGGCCGGACTAATTTGTCCCCAGTCGAAGTTAAGGCAATCGAGCAATTCATCTCGCATTCTGCGATTAAAGGTGGCTGGGTCAAGGTTCCTTTCAAATAAGCTACCATTAATGTATCTGAAGTGAGAGCCGTCAATTTTGGCACTCAAGCGGGGGTTAGACTCCAAGTAGGGATTTGGCGGCCTACGGTTGTCCTCCGCTTTGTTGAGGTCATGGAACAACCTGGTTAGATATGCATTCAGGTCACTTCCGTTTTCTGCTGTAGCTTCGATGTAATGTTGCAAGCTGTCCTGATGGAATATGTCTGTGTCGTTGGCAAATAGGCAAAATAGTAACCTTGCGAGGTAGATTTCCAAGTCCTGCCCGCTGTAGTTCTGTTTGAGTTCGTCATGGAGCTTGGCCATTTTTTCTGCGGCGAGCCTGTTTACCCCTTCTTTGTCACGATGGATGCCTGCGTCTGTGGTGCCTTCCAGCATGGGGGCAAAGTGTTTTCTATATTTCTTTAGTTTGGCTGTCTTAAAATCCCATACTTGGTCTGTCTGTGTATTCCATAGGCGAATATTCTCAAAGTCGCAGGCCATCCAGAGGATTGGTTTTTGATCTTCTGTCAAATCCTGCACGTATCTCTTTATCTGACTTTCGGCTTGTTGGAAGCCGGGATCGGCTCCTTTTGATTTCATTTCGATGATTATCCTGCCGAACCAGATGTAGTCGGAGTAGCCGTCGAAGACTTTTGTCTCCATTCCGCTGTTGGGGGCGGCGAGCCAGTCTATGCCGAAGGCTTTGAGGAACTCTATGACGAAGCCTTGGCCGTGGGATTTTTCGTTGGTCTTTCCACTTTTCACCCAGCGGTTGACAAACGTGATGGCACGGAGTGCTATTATGTCCCAGTCTACGGCTTGTTTGTGGTTTGACATGAATGTATGAAACGTGGCTAGGAGTTGGCGGAGGGGGCTTTCCACCGCAATACCGGTTTTCTTGCGGCGGTGGTTTCGTCTAGGCGACAAACGGGTGCTTTAACAGGACATTGCTTGATGGAATCTGGGTTATTCTCTGCACCTTTGGCAATGTCTAGCATGGCTTCAATAAAGGCATCCAATTCAGCTTTGCTTTCGCTTTCTGTTGGCTCGATCATCAGAGCACCGTGAATCACTAGCGGAAAATAGATAGTTGGGGGGTGGAATCCTCTGTCTATCAATCCCTTTGCAATGTCAAGCGTATTCACTCCATGCTTGGATTGATGTGTGTCATCAAATACGACTTCGTGCAAAGTGGGCGTGCTGTATTGCAGGTGATATGTGCCTTCGAGCTGTTTACGTATGTAGTTGGCGTTTATGATGGCTCTCATCGTAGCTTTTCGCAATCCATCAGACCCATGACTTAGACAAAAAGCCAATGCCCTCACTTCCATAGCAAAATTGCCAAAATAGCTGTGCATCTTACCAATGCTCTGGGGACGATTCCATTCCAATTCATAACCGCCAGATGTTTTAACAACTACCGGACGCGGTAGAAATGGCTCTAGTGCAATCGAACAGGCCACTGGGCCACTGCCTGGGCCACCACCGCCATGAGGCGTGCCGAAGGTTTTATGGAGATTTAAGTGCATTACATCTATACCGAAGTCACCCGGTCGGGCTACACCCATAAGGGCGTTCATGTTTGCACCATCCATGTAGAGAAGTGCATCTATATCATGTAGTAACTTAGCTATTTCCCCAATCCGATATTCAAATATTCCAACGGTGTTTGGGTTGGTTATCATTATTCCTGCAACCTCTGAGCCATGTTCCTTAAGTAGGCTCAGGAGGCCTTTCTTGGTTTTTCCGGAAGAGGCATCTGTCACATCATCGAAGGAGATCGTGCCATCCGCCTGGCTGGGAACCTCAACACAGGTATAACCGGCCATCGCCGCTGTAGCTGGGTTGGTGCCGTGCGCGCTGTCAGGAATCAACATGATGCTACGCTTTGAACCTTTAGAAATATGGTAGGCGCGAATAAGCATCACCCCTGTCAATTCTCCATGTGCTCCGGCGGCGGGATGCAATGTTACCGCGGCCAGCCCTGTTATTTCTTTAAGCCATTCTTGGAGCGTCCACATCAGCACCATGTTGCCTTGGACATGTTTTGCAGGTGCCAGCGGGTGACTCTGGGCAAACCCAGGCAGAGACGCAACTTTTTCGTTAATCCTTGGATTGTGCTTCATCGTGCAACTTCCAAGGGGATATAGGCCATCGTCTACGCCGAAATTCCACCTAGATAAACGAGTGAAATGCCTGATGACGTCAACTTCGCTGACTTCCGGCATGGCAGAAAAAGACAGCCTTTTTAGGTGTGAAGGGCGAGTGTCGCTGGCGATAGGTACGTCCAAGGCAGGCATATCCATCCCTACCTTGCCTGGAACAGAACGCTCAAAAATGATTGATTCTTTGGGTATCAGAGCCATATCTGCCTCATACTTTCAGTCCGGCTACGAAGGTAGCTAGGTCATCAATTTGTTCTTTTGTATTTAATTCTGTAGCACACCACAACATGCAGTTTTTCATTGAGTCGAAATACTGGCCTAATGGCAGTCCTGGCATAATGCCCCTATCCAGACATGCGTCTTGGAAAGAGGTTATGTCTCCCTTATACTTCAACGTAAATTCATTGAAGTATGGAGTAGCATAAACTGCTTCAAATTTTCCAGTTTCTACCAGCTTGGCGTGCAAGTACTGGGCTTTAGCAACATTTTGCTCTGCAATACCCTTCAATCCTGTCGGGCCTGCTAATTGTAGATAAATATTTGCCCGAAGTGCTACCAGACCTTGGTTAGAACATATATTTGACGTTGCCTTATCCCTGCGAATGTGCTGTTCTCTGCTCGCCAAAGTTAGCACAAATCCACGCTTTCCATTTGTGTCCTGCGTTTGGCCAACTATCCTGCCGGGCATTTCCCTCTTATGAACGTCATTGACAGCGAGGAATCCCAAAAAGGGGCCACCAAAGCTAACAGGGTTGCCAAAGCTCATTGCCTCTCCACAGGCGATGGCTACCCCTAATTTGCCGGGAGCCTCTAGCCAGCCGAAGGCCATAGATTCTTGGGTGACAGATACCAACAATGCACCTGCAGGTGTAGTTATTTCTGAAATGGATACCAAATCTTCAATGCAACCCAGGAAATTAGGATAGCCAACTAAAACGCAAGCAACTTCAGGTGTCAGTTTGCTTCGCAAGTCTTCTAAATCGGTGACTCCATCCTTTAGACTTACTTGCTCTATTTTGATGCCATCATGGGGTGCAATATTAGTGCGTAACACTTCTGCGTAGTGGGGATGTATCCCCTTACTAACTAAAATAATATTTTTCTTTTTCTGAAGCCGAACTGCCAGTAAGGCCGCCTCAACACATGCCGTTCCGCCGTCGTACATGGAGGCATTTGACACTTCCATGCCAGTCAGGTCGCAGACCAAAGTTTGATATTCAAATATATGTTGCAGGGTACCTTGGCTTATTTCGGGCTGGTAGGGTGTATAGGCAGTGAACCACTCCTGTCGGCTGGTGAGAGCGTCAATAGCACTGGGGATGAAGTGAGAATATGCCCCAGCACCCAAAAAGCATGAATGAAACCTTGTATTTTGTCCGGCCAATTCTTCAAATTGACGCAAGACATCCAGTTCGGATGCCTCTGTTGGTAGGTTAAGGTCTTTTTTGTAGCGCAGAGAGTCTGGAATCCCGCAGAGCAATTCATCGGAATGTTCTACTCCAATAGCAGTAAGAAGGGCCTGATCCTCGATCTGTGCAGAAGGTAGGTATCGCATGGACACATCCTTTATCTGGGAGCTTGTCGCTCTGGTATATAGTACCACGTTGTAAAACTTTAGGTGTAGCAATAAAAGCGAAAACTGCTATAGCTGAAATAACAAGGGCACAGAAACATCACAACAATAACTGACACATCAAACAAATATCCGGTGTATATTGTCTAGTAGTCATATTCTTTCTTTTGGAGGCCAGTGATGCCTGTCGTTACACCTGCCCAGTATTCTCGCATGTTAGACCGCGCCAAGGAAGGCAAGTTTGCCTACCCCGCGTTTAACGTGACTTCCACAGAAACAGCCAACGCTGTCTTACTAGGACTAAAGACTGCCGGAGCTGATGGCATAGTTCAGGTATCTACCGGCGGTGCCGAGTTTATGTCCGGCCTTGGCATAAAAGACATGGCCAAGGGAGCAATTGCCCTGGCAAATTATGTTCACTACATGGCTCGGTATTACGATGTAAATGTGGCTCTTCACACAGACCACTGCCATCCAAAATACTTAGAAAAATTTGTCTTGCCCTTGATTGAAGAAACCGAGCGTAGGCGCGCCGCAGGCCAACCAAATCTGTTCAACGCCCACATGTTCGACGGTAGCGAGTTGGGGCTATCCGAAAATATTGCCAAGTCCGCCGAATTGCTGAAGCGTTGCGCCGCCGCTGAAATTATCCTTGAAGTTGAAATAGGCGTGGTTGGGGGCGAAGAGGATGGACATGATACGTCTGGAGTATCGAAGGACAAGTTGTATACTACTCCAGAAGACATGGTGGCCACCCACAAGGCTTTATCTCCCATTGGTCGCTATCTGTTGGCCGCCACCTTTGGCAATGTTCATGGGGTCTATAAACCAGGAAACGTCAAACTAAAGCCCACCATTCTAAAAGACGGGCAGGCCGCTATCTCTGCCGCATGCAAGGGCGAGAGCAGTCTGCTGGTATTCCACGGCGGTTCTGGCTCAAGCTTGGATGAAATCCATGAAACCTTAGAATATGGCGTAGTCAAGATGAATGTAGACACTGACACACAATATGCCTTCACCCGCGCAATATCTGACCACATGTTCAAGAACTATGACGGAGTCCTAAAGATAGATGGGGAAGTTGGCGACAAAAAGACCTACGACCCCCGCCCATACATGAAAAAGGCAGAACAGAGCATGGCAAACAGAGTCATCCAAGCTTGCAATGACCTGAAGTCTGCCGGAAAGAGTGCTGGGCAAACACTGTAGGATAGATTGGAGTAAGGGAATATCTCATGCCAAGTTGCTCCCCAAACGGGATCAGCTTGGTTTAGGGTGCTGGTCATTAAAATCCGGGCGGCACTTCCCAATTTACTGAGTTTTCATTTATTGCTGGGCCCATAGTAAATACTAATTTGCCACCTTGGGCTATTTCTTCATGTTTGATATAGTGCCGGTTCAGTGGCTTGCCATTCCATGTCACTGACTGAATATATTTGTTTTCATTACTTTGGTTTTTCGCGATAATTTCGAGGCTTTTCCCACCTTGAAGACTCAATTTAGCTGATTTCACTCGTGGGCTACCAAATACATAGATGCCACTGGCCGGATCAACGGGATAAAACCCCAGGGCACTGAACACATACCAAGATGACATTTGTCCACAGTCATCATTTCCGCACAATCCCTCCGGGCCAGCTAGGTAAAGTTCTTCCATTATCTGTCTTACCCTCTCTTGAGTTTTCCAAGGTTGGTCGCTCCAGACATACATGTAGGCGGTATGGTGGCTGGGTTCATTCCCTTGGGCATATTGGCCTATCATTCCGCTAATGTCAGGGCTAACGTTATCTCCGCTGAGGTCTGATGGCATCGTAAAGAGGGTATCTAACTTGGATACAAAATTTTCTGACCCTCCAAACATATCCACAAGAGCACTGGGAGCATGAGGAACAAACCACGCCCACTGCCATGCGTTGCCCTCACAATATGGACTGGAGCGGTGGTCGGAGGCAATTGGGTCAAATGGTTCTACCCATGCTCCCTTTGCATCTCTTCCCCTCATAAATTGAGTTTGGGGGTCAAAGACATTTCGGAAACTCATAGCTCTGTTTCTAAATCTTTCAGCTATCTCTACATCGCCGAGTTTTTCGGCGAGGCGAGCAATGCAACTGTCGTCATAAGCGTATTCCAGCGTCTTCGCACAGGATTCATTTTCAGTCGCCGCATCCACATAGCCCAATGCTTTATAGCTTTTTAGCCCTTCAACGTCACGGTCAGCCATCGCAACGCAGGCCGCAAGTATCTCCTCTCCACTGGCAGTAGTTAAACCCTTAAAATATGCGTCAACCATGACTGGAACGGCATGGTACCCGATCATGCAGTGGGATTCGTTATTCCAGAGTGCCCAGTTTGGCAGTTGTCCTTTTTGTTGATTAAATGCAAGCATGGCCTTTACAAATCCATCAACGGCCTCAGCCGCATAAAGAGTGAAGAGGGAATGTGATGCCCTAAAGGTGTCCCAAAGGCTAAAGGTACTGCAATAGACATAGTCTTCGGCGGTGTGGATATTTCCGTTTACCCCTCTGTAGCGTCCGTCTGCGTCGCTAAAAGTATTCGGAGCAATGGACGCATGATATAGTGCTGTATCAAATATTTTGGCATCTGACTCACTAAGGTGGGTCGCCTGAATGCGTCCCAATACTTGATCCCATGCACTGGATGCCAGCCTTCGCACCCTGTCAAATTGCCAGTGGTTAATTTCTTTTTGGACATTGTTAATAGCCCCCTGCTCATCTACCGATGAGAGGCCGACCTTTACTTGAACCTGTCCACCATTTTGAAAAGTTAGCAATAGCCTGATGTCCGTACCCTGGATGCCATCTTCCAGCACGTCTTGAACAAGCTGGCCATCCTTGACATATCTAACCTCATCTGGATTTCGATCTAGATACATTGCAAAGAATAGTTTTTGATCAGGAGCCCAGCCCTTGGAATGCCTGTGACCAGTAAATAGTGTTTGTTCAACCTGCTTAACACCAGTATCAACTGCCCTGTCCCAATTAACGGCATAGCCCAAATCAAGCACCAGAGACGCGGGCTTGTCTACAGGAAACTTATACCTGTGCATTCCTACCCGTAGCATGGTAGTCAGTTCTGCGTTTATGCCATCTTCTCGGAAGTTTACCCTGTAATATCCTGGGGTGGCAACTTCATCATCATGGCTAAAAACAAGGGCAGAATCTTGGATTTTTTTCCCTAGGAAAGCATCGTCTGCAAGTCGGCCTGTTCTAGGGGCGAGCAGTAGGTCGCAAAGATCGCCTATGCCAGTTCCGCTGAGGTGGGTATGGCTAAAGCCGGTAATAATATTGGAAGTGTAGTGATAGCCACTACACCAGTCCCATCCTGACATGCCTTCAACCGGTCGCCCATTATCAGGGCTTAGTTGCACCATACCAAAGGGAAGGGTTGCACCTGGGAATGTATGCCCATGAGCACCTGTGCCAATAAATGGGTCGACCGAACGCTTTGAACAGGCACATAATACTACTGCAACACCGAGAATTAAATAGCGGAGAAGGGTAAGTTTTTTCATTTTAGTTTCCTCTTGGTAATTATAACAGTATCCGGTGCTGATCACTCACCACTATCAACTATCGCCATCTTAGTGCCGTCTTTCCATCGCAGTTGTAATTTTTCGTTTTGTTTTACATCTGCAGAAGATTTTATCTGGTGGTTCTCCAAGTTGCTCACCAAAACAAACCCTCTATCTAAATAGCGTTCCGGGTGGAGGCCATTTAGCTTAGCGGTGGCTATTTTTAGTCTATGGTCGCATTCCCCCCAAAAACTCCTCATGGCTTGGTAAATATGTTGTCTATATACCGCTATTTTATTTTTGACAGCCTCACTGGCTATAACCTCACCAGCATTTTGTAGCCTTTGGCGCAGTAATGACAATTGCGAAATGGCCATTTCCAGTTTAGGCAGTGGCGTAGCTCGCTCTAGACGGAGAGCCAGCTCCCCATAAGCATCTCCGAGAGGCTCTATTGGATTTAGCCTATCAAGTCGCTGATCCACCAACATGTTCAGAGTTGTTTCAAATCCCTGAATCCTCCATTCAATCCATCTGTTTAGCTTTTGAGTCGAGTTATAAATTTGTGACAACAGAGAACGACGGTCTGGGGTAGCAAGTTCTGCGGCCTGGCTCGGAGTGGCGGCTCGTCTGTCAGATGCCAAATCTACCAGAGTCGTATCTATTTCATGTCCCACACCCGTAATGACTGGTAAACGACATACTGCTACAGCGCGCACCAAATCAGGATCGTTATAGCTCCACAAATCCTCAATGCTACCACCACCCCGAACCATCAAAATTAGTTCACATCCCCAATATTCATCTTGGGCTTCCTGCAGTGCCATCAAGTTTTCTATTGTACATAAATCCCCCTGTGCCGCCGCCGGAAAAATCAATATATCAATACCGGGTGCACGTTTGCTGGTCACTTCTAATACATCCCTCAGCGCGGCCCCCCCAAGGGCGGCTATCACACCAATTTTTTTTGGGTAGATGGGCAGTTCCCGCTTAGACCTGTCAAAGATTCCCTCAGAGCGTAGCTTTGCCTCAATCTCTCTCAGTTTTTGATGCAAATCGCCTGCGCCCAATAGTTCGCACTGAGTGACAGCTAGAGTAAAACTTCCACCCTGCACATATACGTTTAGGTTGCCTTTAACTACAACGCGCTCGCCGTCACTTGGCATGTGCAATAGTTGTTTTTGCTGACTCATCCATACCGCACACGAAAGAACCGCACCATCTTCCTTTAGGGTGAAATACCAATGCTTTCCTGATGACCTAAAGTTAGAAACCTCGCCCACCAAACATACATTTGCATGGCGAGGCTCAATGTATGCCTTAACTTGTTCTAGAAACCGCTTAACGGAAATAGGGTTGTCCATTACTCAGTTATATCTGATTTTTTACAAAAGTGTACAGACAAAGCGGGGGGTCGATTCTGCCCCCCCCCGCTTTGAGTTGGATGTATTTATAGTGGATTAACTCAAAGAGCATTACAGAGTTATGGAGTTGTGGACTCCGTTGGTTTAACTTGCAGAAAGCGTTGCTTGTCACAAGTTAAACGACTATATTACTTAATAGTCCAATATTTTTGGGCTGATCAAGACCAACATTTCAGTTGTTTTGTCGTGGCTAGTTTTATTTCTAAACAACCAACCGAGGCCAGGTAACTTGGAAAAGAATGGAACGCCTGTGGAACCAGTCTCCAGCGAGTTGGTGAAAACACCACCTAAAACTGCCGTACCACCATCGTGGACAAAGATTGTTGTCTTAAGTTGCTTGCGTAGGATTGTCGGCGTGCCATTTACATGATTACCAAAGTCGGGCTGTCCCTTTTCCAACTCTACTTCTAGCAGGATATTACCATCATTGGTGATCTGTGGCTTGACCTGAAGTCTTAGTTCGGCTTCCACAAATGAAACTGTGATTGCCCCACCGATTGCTCCACCTTGGTTGCTCTGGTACGGAATCCTTGAGCCGTCTGCGATATGGGCTGTTTCGTTATTCGGAGCAGTCAGCTTGGGTTCGGAAACGACCTTGATTTGGTTGGAACTTTCCAGAGCTTGGATAATGGCATTAAAGCTTATGCGATTTGTCAGGAATGAAACCCACAACTCACCAGCCGCCCCAACAATATCAGTCGCCCCAGGCTTGCCTGGTGAAAAGGCCGCCGTCGCAACATTTCCGCCATCTGACCTGTTGTTGATGCTATTCCAAGAAGGACTATTTTGGGCACCCCAGGCCGCGGCTTGCCCACCGACAGTTAAGTTGGAATTACCACCATTTGATTGTGGCCAAGACGTGCCAAAAGCCTTTTCCCACCCCTTGTTGGCTTCAACAATTCGTGCCTCTATCTGAACTTGAGGCACCTTGATGTCAAGTTTATCCATCAGCTTTTGCATTGTTTCAACATACCGAGGGAGGTCGTTCATAAAAATTAAGTTAGTGCGAGGATCGATGTATATTGTTCCCCTACTAGATTTTACGTTGGTAAGTATCTTCATAACTTCATCAGCCTTGGCATAGGACAGTGGCCGAGTTTCGGTAACCAAGTCGCCAGCCAACATTTTGGCATCTTCCATGGCCTTGCGGTCGTCAGCTTCCTTTTTTAGCTTTTCTACCTTGGCTATGCGTAGGACGTTGTCGTTAATATCCATGGCTAGACCAGCATTGACAACTACATTTTCGAGGATTTGATCCCAAGGGACTTGGTCGAAATCATATGTCCAGCCACCTGAATTGGCATCTGGATCAAAGACAAGACTTAAGTTACTATTTTGGACAAGCATAGAAACAATAAATCTCAATTCAGCATTGTTAACCGAGACAGTCATGGGAGTGCCAACATATTTTTTGGCTCCTGTCTCACTATAAGACTGGGCATTCTGTTGGTTGATATACTTTGGAGCCACGCTGGATTCAAGATTAGTAACGTTGGCTGTGGCAACTGATACTACCGGCATCGAACCTAGCATTGGCAAACCAATATATGGAGCACCAATCTGGGGTAGCCTTTCAAATGTTTCGATAGGCAATTTTTCCCAACCATCTGTGTGGTCTGCGGAAACAGTTTTCAGTGGAGGCAATGATGTGCTGTTATTATTTGAGGCCAATAAAACAGGGCTGTCAAATGCCTTTGGAATGGATGGCAGAGAGCTTTCTTTTAGGGATGCCTGAATTTTTCCAGTACCCCTTGACAGCGTGATGTCTATGCCATGCGGTTCGGATGATACAACCGCCTTTACGCCGGGAACCACTTCGAGCACCAACCTAGTGACAGACATTGGCTCTGGCTGGTTTTGAGCAAGCCTCGCGTCAGAAATGAGTGGGGACCTAGCCAAGCGAGTGATGTCTGCCCTTGGAACCGTGCCCCGGTTTACGCCATGCAGGTCAACCACTAAGCGACCTGGTCTACCTGGGGTTTCGATTACCTCTACGACCGGTTTGCCAGCGAACCCTGGAATATGAATACTGACCAGAGCAGAATCCGAGTAGGATTCCAAATTTGCGGCCACAACAGATGGTATCCCATTGCTTGCAGATTCGGGAACTGGGACGGAACCACTAATAAAACCAATTTGTCCGCCAGCAAATACTACACTCCCGGCAACTAACCATGAAATTAGGCGAGCATTCATTTGTACCCCTCCTCGCTTATTGAAAAAAATCTTGTTACTGGTTGTCATTTTTGAAAACCTTTGTTATGGAGCGGCTCCCAGACTGACTCCCCAGTGCTGGGTCCCATTGATTAAATACAACAGATGTCTCTGTAATTGATGTAATCTCGCCATCTTGGAACCTGTACCCCACTGGAAGTTGCTTTGTGTTTTGTAAGTTATCCATAACTAGTAGGAATACTTTGTTTTTTGCAATAAGTCTGCCAACGATTGTAATTTCATCTATCAACATATCGCCCGGGGCAGTACCGCTCTTTGTAGAGGCCACCACAAAAGGGTCGCGACGAGATTGCGGTCTGTATTCAATAAGCTGGGACTGAATCAGGAAATTCCTGACATCATTCGGGTCTATTGCACCAGTCCTTTCCTGTCCGTAGGCAGGAAGTAGCGTGGCGATTAGCAGGATTGGGACTTGATTTTTCATTTTTTGCCCCCTCACTTAGTTGCGGCCTTGATTTTTTCATCGGATTTTGGATCATAAACAAAAACCGACAGACGAAAATCTATTGCCGCTGGATATGTATTTTTGGTTGAAACGTTAGTATTTCTTGCAAATGTGATCTCGGAGACATTTACAATTTTTTCATATCCAGACACTAAGGATAGAAATTCACCATACTCGTGGTAACCACCAATGTATTTGTAGCTGGTTTCCCATTCCGAGTAATACTCGGCTTTAATAGGCTTGTCGTTGCTTTTTTGCTCCTGCATTTTTCCTAGCCCAGCGTTCATTGCTAGCCTCTGCACCTGTTGAGTCACCCTTGAGCGGTCACCATCTTGGGGGAAGAGCTTAACAAGTTCGGCAATCCTGAGCTCCTGCTCTTCAACTTCCCTTTTGAGAACTTCATAGCTGGCCTTAAGTTGCCGGCCCTTTGTTACTTCAGTTTCGAGTTTTTCGTTTTGCGTAATGAAATCAGCTAGGTCCTCACGCATGCCACCCAGTAAAAAATAAGTTCCACCAGCGGCAAGTAAACCAACAAAGATGCCGATGCCTAATTGTTTTCCAATGTCTGAACTCATATCTGCACCCTATGGATTCGTCAAATCGAAGGTAATCGTAAAATCATAGATAGCCACATTGCCAGCTCTCTGTTGCGCCTTGACAAATGTGACGTTGCTAAACAACTGAGACCTTTTTATATTTGCCTCTAGCGAGTAATACCCATCTACAGTTGGCGACTCGCCTGTTATTTCAAACTTTTGCCCCTTCTCGGTCAGCTTTACAAACCCAATATTATCTGGGAGGCAATTGTATAGTTCTTCCCAATATTTGACCGGAGCCTGTTGTCGTTTCTTTAGCTTCGTTAGAGCTTCTTCTTTTTTCTCCAATGATTCCTTCTGCGCCCTGAATCGTTCTTCCAACTTAATAAATGGGTCCAACTCCTTCTTTTCGGCATCCAAGATTTGGTTGCGTTCCTCTTCCGTTTCCACCTGTCCCTTGAGCCAAAAATAGTAGCCGCCCCCACCTAAACAGGTGACAATAAAAAACATCAAGATGCCAACAATGGGCGTAGACTTGCCTGTAGATTCACTCATAGTCTTTACCTCTTTTTTGATTACTTCTACTGGCTCATCGCGGACAACAGGCACTTTGGCCGCAGGTTGCGATGATGGGTCTCTGAGCAGATTAATTCTTATCATCTGTCGCCTTCCTCTCGCAGAGCCAAGCCCACAGCCACACATGCGGCACAGCCTATCGCCTCAGCCCCGGAAGCACCCTTGCTTACATCTTCTATTAGATTGAAAGGATTTAACCGCTCAACATTTATCCTAAAGTGGTCTTTAAGTACACCAACCAGATTGGCGACCTTGGAACCTCCACCTGCTAGGACAATCTTATCTATTCGATCAATTTTAAAATTGGCACGGAAAAATTCTGTATTTCTTGATAGCTCGTCGGCAAATGCCTCTGAGACAGCCGACATGGATGATTCAACTTCTGCCGGATCGCGGTTTTCTGCCGAATGCCCCTGCTTGAGTTCTTCGGCACCCTCATGGGTAACGCTCCAATCATCCATCAACTTGTTTGTATACTTATTGCCACCAAACAGCAAGTCTCTCCAAAACACAGACTTCTTACCTATCATCATGCAGAGATTTGTAAAATTGGCACCGATATTAACCAAGGCAACTACTTCTTCATATCCACCTGGATTCAAGTTGGCCTCAAAAACATTTTGCAACGCAAAAACATCCAAGTCTGCCACTACTGGCTTAAGCCCTGCTTGGATGGCACAACTGCGATAAGTATCCAGCTTATCTTTTCTGCAAGCAACTAAGAGGACATCCATATTACCTTCTGCTTTGCGTTCTTCCATGATCACATAGTCGAGCGCATAGCTATCCAGGCTCTGCCCAGTTGGGAAAAAACTTTCTGCCTCCCACCTAATTGATTCTTCCAGCTCAGAGTGACTCATAATTTGCATGGTCACTTTTTTGACTATTACCTGTTGCCCCGAAACAGAGATGGCAACTTCTTTGGTTTTTATCTTTTGGTCGGCGATAACCTGACGGATAGCACTAACTACTGCGTTTGTATCCATGATGTCGCCGTCTACTATCGAATCGGGTGGAATTGGTGCAATTCCAATTTTTTGAAGCTGGTAGCGTGGCCCGCCTTTTTTGCCAAGGTTTTGTAATTCGCAAACCTTTACTGAGCTAGAGCCAATGTCTAAGCCGACCACCAGTTTGTTTTTCCCTGACATGAGTCCCACGGAGAGCCTCGCAAAAAACTTGAAAGTTTCCCCTACCCAAAAGTGTAGGGGTTAAATGTTAAGAGTGTTTACCTGAAATGTCAAGGAAGATTATGCTTCGCCAAAACGACTGAAACATTATCCTCCCCCCCGTTTTCAAGAGCCTTAGAGACAAGGCTACGGACAGCATCATGCAAATTAGATGCCTGACTATAAATTTTCAAAATTTCTTCGTCATCCACCATGCCAGTCAGACCATCTGAACATAACAAAATTGCTTCAAAATCAGCTATTTCAAATTCACCAATTTCAATTTCTAGGTCAACACTATTTCCAAGAGCTTGGGTAATAACATTCCTAAATGGATGAACTCTGGCCTCTTCAATTGTCAAAAAACCGTTTGACACCTGCTGGGCGACCCAAGAGTGATCATTCGTTACTTGTTTAATTTCATCTTTACTCAACTTGTAGGCTCTGCTATCCCCAACATGAGCCATTGTCACACTTTTGCCATTTATTAAGCAGGCTACTACTGTCGACCCCATCGTTTCTCTTTCGGAATGGGTAGCAATATCCGCTGTAATCGCCTTATCAGACAAAACTATTGCAGTCTTTAATAAATTTCCATTGACACTTAACTTTTCGTCATAATCGACAAGAGTAGTTGTTTCTGTAGTGGTAGTTGATTGCCTGATGTATCTCGATATCTCATCAACGACAATTTTGCTGGCAACTTCTCCTGCCGCATGTCCCCCAAGTCCATCTGCAACGACAAACAGCCCTAAACCGTCATCCAAGAAATAATTATCTTCGTTATGCCTTCTTACCAACCCAACGTCTGTCAGTCCCGCTGAAAAAATTGCCATCATTATCCCCGAATCGTCAATGCTTAAAAATACCAGCTACTTTGTTAAAAATGCCTTCCGACCCGCCCCCTGCCACAGTTTGCGATTTATTGCCTGATGTAGCCCCCAAAGCCTTGGCCTTAGCACTCATGCTGGCGGCTCTTGTTGGCATATTAAGGACAAGATATAACTCTGCAAGTTTGGCAACAGCCTCTCGATTATTCGGATTAATGCGAATAACATCCTCAAAGGCTCTGGCTTGAGCTTTTGAATCTTTACCCGTCTCTACAAGAATTTTTGCAAATATCAAGTGTGCATCTTCGGCAACAGCAGGATAATTAAAACAATATTGACACAGCGAAATAGCCTTGTCGTACTGTTTACTTGAATAAGTTTGTTTTGCAGTAGCAAGCCAATCATTCGGCGTTTTTTCCTTTTGAGGACTCACTTGGCTCGCAGGTTGAGGGGGTGGGAGCAACGCCACTCCACTCTTTATTGCCGCATAGGCTTCAGAAATTGATCTGAATTTGTCCTCCGCGGCTAATTTTTCAGCTCCCAAAAATTTATCAGGATGCCATTGTTTTGCAAGCTGGTGGTATGCGGCCTTTACTTCGTCTGGAGAAGCACCTGGTCTGATTTGTAGGATTTCGAAAGGGTTCATTCTGAATCCAAGAATGCCAAAAGCAAGACAATTCAAATACGAGTATAAAATAATACTCTATACTTTAGTACAGTTTTATCGATCACTATTTATGCCAACTTAAATATTTCTTTATCACAGCCCCCCCCTCACCAAAGATCGACTACGTAAAACACTGAAGTAGCCGTCAAAACCAAAACAAAATTGACAAGGGCATTTTATATGGTGGCTAACCCCCCAATTCATAATAGAGCAAATTTTGCCCACTGCGGCTATGGATTTTTTTTCCACATCATGCAAAGTGTTTTGGTCAATGCAGAGATCAGTACATCTGTAGCCTGATTTTATCCAATCTTTGAACTCTCTTTTCAATTGGTGGATGAGTGCTAAATAGAGAGGCAAATGCAGAGCCAGCCAAAGGGCTTACGATCATCAAGTGGGCAGACGCAGGCTCAGCATCCCGCATGGGCACCTGCCTGTTATGACCAGATATTTTTAACAACGCAGAGGCTAAATTGTCCGGTCGCCCTGTAATATTGGCCGCATATTCATCTGCTAAGTACTCCCTACTGCGACTAATAGCCATTTGGAGCAAGATGGCCGCTATTGGAGCCAGAATTGTGGCGGCAATTATTATAAATGGATGCGCCGACCTCTGTTGCTTGCCTCTCCCACCACCATAGACAGCCATTCTGGATAAAAACATGATGGCCTGCGAAAGCACTGCAGAAAAGCTACCAATTAATATATCTCTATTTTTGACATGGGCAAGCTCATGAGCCAAAACACCTTCCAACTCGGGCCTAGAAAGCACCTTCATTATCCCCTGTGTCACCGCCACCACGGCATGATTAGGATTTCTACCAGTAGCAAAAGCATTGGGAGTATCCTCCGGCACCACAGCAACCCGTGGCATGGGTAGGCCAGCCCTTTGTGCTAGATTTTCTACAATTGCATAAAGATCAGGATTAGACTCTCTCGTGACAATTTGAGCCTTGTAGCGAGCTAAAACTATGCTGTCAGAAAAAAAATATGCAAACCCATTTAGCAGGATGCCAGCAACCAGAGCCATGATAATACCTACTTGACCATAGAGCAGGTCGCCTATCAAAACCAGCAGTCCGGTCATCAAGGCTATCAAAATAAAAGTTTTCAAACTATTCAACATGGCCTCCAAAGTAAATTCATCGTCTTTAGATATTTTATACCAAGTTGCACCCAAACGTGAGCAAGTTGGTATAACGGCAAACACAAAAAGCCTTGGTAGTTATGGACTACAAAAAGTACAACTGCTATTTTCTCAACCCCACGAAGCCAAATCCTATCTGCATCGCCTGATGACAAGCAGGGTGGCATCATCCCGGAATCCGCTATCCCTAATATGTCCAAATGCTGTAACGAGTATCTGCTCAAAAATTTCATCGGCTGAGGCATCTGGTTTTTTTTTGGCGGCATAGACAACCCTGTCATCTCCTAGTTCAATGCCCTGAACATCTTCAGCTTCAACTAATCCATCAGTGAATGCCAAAAGCACGTCTCCCGGAGCCATTACCTCGTGCCCTTCATTAAATTCCACATCCTTTATTAAACCAATAACGGGGCCTGTGGCATTTAGGCGACGCACTGGCCCGCCATCCCCTGGTATTAATATCGGGGGATTATGCCCCCCATTCAGGTAGCGAAGGTCTCCATTGCTGGGGTTAAAGCTGGCGGCAAATAAGGTGGTATATCGGTTTCTTTCCCTAACCTCATTCATTCTGGCATTCAAACGGCTGGCTAGATACCCCCAGTCATTTACCCTCCTATCTGCCATTGCCCTAAGATAGGCAGAAAGCTGGGTCATCATCAAGGCCGCTGGCAACCCCTTTCCGCTTATATCTCCAACCAGCAAGTGTAGCCTGTCCCCTTTTTCGCCGTCCTCGGCCACCCATAAGTCGTACAGATCACCTCCGACAGCCTCAAAGGGCAAGTTTGCCGCTGTGCACTGCCAGCCAGGTGGCTCCGGAAGAATCTGAGGCAATAGCTTGCGCTGAATGTTGCGCGCCAACTCCATATCTTTTTCCAGCTTCATTGTCTGAATACGTGACTCACGCATATCAAGGGCTGATAAATGGCTGGCTGTGATATTTAGTAGAGTTTGGAGAAATAAATGGTCTTCCTCATTTAGATTACCTTTGGGCGGATTGGCAACATAAACATAGCCATGCCTGTTATCCTGATCCTTTAATTCGGCTGTGTGGGAAAGTTTTTTGGCGTTTATTAAATCCTGCAAAACCTCACCAAGAATCATGTCAGGAATTATCCCCAACCCCCTTCCCAATAAAACAGTACCGTTTTCGTCCAGCACCAGCACCCTCTGAATCATAAACTCGCCAGCCAGAGTATTTGCAAAGTGGTGAAGTACATCCCGCTTACCCTCTGGTTCTCCCATACCAAGGTGCTTGGTCATATCAAACAGAGTATTTAGACGATTAATTTGCAGGGCAAGCTTTCGATTCTGTTCTACCCTCTTTGTTTCCAGTCGCCTTCCTGCATAAAGAGGTGCGGAAATTGACAAGAGCAATTCCAGCGTTGGAAATTGTTCAGAACCCTTTACTACCAAATAGCCAAATAATTCATCCAAATAGCCCCATGGCAAAAGGCTCCACCCATCGCCGGGGTTTGATGGATCATCTGGAGTAGTACCACGCTGAAACAACCATTTGTTTTTATCCCACAGCCCCCCATGAGAAGTCTTTGCTATTCCAAGAGCTGTGACTCCTACTAAATGGGCGAGTTCTTCCTCTGTTAGTTGCTCTGGAAATGCCTCCAAAAAATCTATTAGAGGCAATAGCTCTCTTGCACCCTGTGGTGTAGAAAGGCAAATATCGCGTAGTCTTTCAAACGGGCTAAACTCCACCGTCATAAAAACCTAGCCCAAATGCTTTATCATGCAGCATTCACTGCGCCCGCCATATTCCATAAAGCGAACTTCGTCCATAAATCTACTCATCAACAACAGTCCTAAGCCACCCTTGCGAGGATGCTTAACATATTCGTTTGGATCAGGTAGCCTCACCTGATCATCACGCAACCCCTGTCCGGTATGTAATAAGTGTATTTCCATAGAACTAGGCGAAAAACGTAGTTCTACCTCAACACTTTTTTCCGGATCATTTTGATAAGCATGAAGAATGATATTGGTGACAGCCTCGTCAACAGCAATTGAAACCTTAGCCGCATCAGAGTCACTAAGACCAGCCGCAACCGAAGCACGCTTTGCAAGGTTTGTAACCAAATTCAGATAGCGGGTCTGGCTTGGAATAACAAGCCTAAAATTACCGCTGTCAAATATCCTAGCCAACTTCTTGCCCATCTGGTTTATTGAAAGACAGAATAGCATCTGCTTCGATATCAAAAACCTTGTATAGCTGTGTAAAACCCAGAGTATCAAAAATTGCAAAAACATTTTCCTGAAGATTTGAAAGCACTATATCCCCGCCATTTTCCCTTACAACCTCTATTTGACCCATGATAGCTCCAAGCCCAGCACTACTTATGTAGTTTAGGTTTATGCACTGCAACAAAATATTATAATGTTCTTCCTTTACCAAGCCCTCTAAGGCGGTTTCAAACTGCCTCACAGTATGTGCATTTATGAATCCCGATGGCTCGATTATCGAAACCCCATCCAATTCTCTAACCTGGATTGAAAGATCTGCCATTTCAAATACTCCCAAACATATTACAAATCAAATGGTGCCGGTGGAGGGACTTGAACCCCCACGCCTTTCGGGCGGTCGATTTTGAGTCGACTGCGTCTGCCATTCCGCCACACCGGCAACTAACCCAATTAGACTATCGCAACTTATCAAAAACTCCAAGTAGCAATGTTGATTGATTGCAAATTCACATTCCTATGCCTATGCCAGCGAAAGGAAAAACTATTGCCCCAAAGTTCTCTAAAAGCTAACATCAAACATTTTATACCCCTACCAACCTACTATATCCCTAATAACTTCCCCAGCCATCAACAGGCCAGCCACAGATGGAACAAAGGAAATACTCCCAGGGATTGCCCTTCTAGAGGAATCCTCTGTCATAAGTTCGACCATCATTTCCTTATGCAACTCTTCATCTGCGGGCGGAAGGGGGGCTTCCTGACTATATACAACCTTCAGGTGGTTTATTCCCCTCTTTCTAAGTTCTTTTCGCATGTTGCGGGCAAGTGGGCAATCTCTGGTTTTTGAAATATCAGAAACCTGAAACCTTGAAGAGGCAATCTTGTTTCCTGTCCCCATACAACTGATCATTGAAATTTTTCTGGCAGTAGCCTCAATTGCCAAATCTATCTTGCAGGCCACAGTGTCTATGCAATCAAGGATATAGTCAATCGGCATAGAAAAAAAATCAGAAGCCATGCCAGGGGAATAGAACCTGCTATCTGCCGTTACAGTAGCCGTAGGATTTATGTCTAGCAATCGGGAGGCCATGGCCTTCACCTTTAGCTGTCCCAAGGTGCTGTGAAGGGCATGGACTTGTCGATTGATGTTGGTAGCACTTACAGTGTCATGGTCAACAAGGGTAATATGGCCTACTCCAGCACGGACTAATGCCTCGGAGGCATATCCACCAACCCCTCCAACGCCAAAAACAATTACCCTGGCAGTATTCAACCGCTCCATCGCGGCAGAACCAAGCAATAACTCTGTCCTGCTAAAAATCTGCATTGGGTAAGCGTAGTGTGTGATTGAAAAAAATTTGCCAAAGGCTACAGCTACTAGCGACAGGACTCATGGCATTAACATGCCGCCGTTGACAGGAAGTGTCGCACCGCTAATATATCCAGCTTCCTCACTACACAAAAATGTAACTGCATTGGCAATGTCTTCAGGCGTACCCATCCGCCCAAGGGGTATTTGTTTAGTAAAGGCTTCCTTAACTTCATCTGAAAGAAC
Organism: Holophagaceae bacterium; assembly: GCA_009783055.1. GTDB lineage: Bacteria > Acidobacteriota > Holophagae > Holophagales > Holophagaceae > WRHW01. The sequence continues at coordinate 17,889 of WRHW01000002.1, read as the reverse complement.
ATCTGTCATTGGTGTAGCAATATAGCCGGGGGCAACTGCGTTACATGTGATATTCCGGCTGGCTAATTCCCTCGCCACAGTTTTAGTCAATCCAATCAGGCCAGCCTTAGACGTGGCGTAATTGCTCTGACCAGCATTTCCCATCTGACCAACGACACTAGCGATATTTACTATGCGTCCCCACCTTTGTTTCATCATCGGCTTGGCGACCGCTTGGGTTGCCAGCCAAGCTCCCTTCAAATTGACATCTAAAACTAAATCATATTCATCTTCCTTCATCTGAATCATCAACTTATCCTTGGTGACACCAGCATTATTGATAAGGATGTGCAATGCGCCATGCCTCTCAACTGTTGTATTTACAGCAGACTTTACACTTTCTGCCTCCAGCATGTTGATGAGCACATAATCCGCACTACCCCCCCCAGCTTTAATGTCTGCTACCACCTTTTGCAAATCGCCCTCTGTGGAAGGTAATGAGCCACAAACAACCATCGCCCCCATTCCGGCCAGCTTGCGGGCAATGACTTCGCCAATCCCCTGGCTTGCCCCTGTCACCAGTGCAACTTTACCTATTAATTCAAACATGGTTCCTCCACCTACAAGGATATAGTAGTTTCTCTACAGAAAACTAACGTATTCTGGTTTACATCAGCTATTTTTTTCATCAGTTGGAGTTTTGCTTAATTTTCTCTTATCAGCAAATCAAAAAATAATGTATCCTTTATTTGTTTGCTACTGAGTTGAAACGAAATCGGAGTCCACATGTCCCACAAAGTGTCTGACTTCCTGACTGCATTGCAGGAAAAAACAAAGCGCACCCTAGCTACCTCGGTTGACGACCAAATGATTTTCATTCAAATTGGCTCGGCAACCTGCGAGAATGCGGCCGGTTCCATGGATGTCTTGGAGGAATTTCAAAAGCATATTGCCTCCTCCGGGCGCAACGATATTGCCATTCGCACCACTGGTTGTACAGGCCGCTGTAGCAAGGAACCAATTGTTAGCATTATGGTGCCAGGGGAGGCCACGGTAAAGTATGAACTGGTAAATAAAGACCTCGTACACAATATCTTTACATCTCATATCCAAAATAATGTTCCCCTACCTGACCACGCGCTAGACAATTCGTTGGATGAAGAAGCCATTAAAAACAAGCTGGTAGAAACCGACGAAGTATCAAAAAACTTTGCAGAACTGTATGGCGATGTTCCATTTTTCAAATTGCAAAAACGTATCGCCATGCGCAATAGCGGGATTATTAACCCCGAATCCCTAGAGGAATACGTCAGAGCTGGAGGCTTTAAGGCACTCGCCACCTGCCTTAGCAAGGAAGAACCAAACTGGATTATCGAAGAATTACTAAAGGCAAAGTTGAGAGGTCGAGGGGGAGCAGGTTTTCCGACAGGCAAAAAATGGCAAATGGCCGCCGCCCAGCCAGAAAAAACTCGCTACATAATTTGCAACGGAGATGAAGGCGATCCAGGGGCATTTATGGATCGCGGCATGTTAGAATCCGACCCATTTAATATCGTCGAAGGCATGATTATTAGTGCTTATGCTATCGGAGCACAAAAGGGCTTTTACTACATTCGAGCCGAATATCCTCTGGCCATCAAGCGTATTCAAAACGCCTTGGACATTTGTCGTGCCAATGGCTTGCTAGGCGAAAACATCATGGATTCAGGATGGTCATTCGACCTGGAAATTCGCCTTGGTGCTGGTGCCTTTGTATGCGGTGAAGAAACCGCTTTGATTCGTTCCATCGAAGGCAAGCGCGGGCAACCAAAACTGCGCCCCCCCTACCCTGCCGTTAAGGGTCTGTGGGGTAAGCCAACCATAATCAATAACGTTGAAACTTTTGCAAATATAACCGCCATCATCAATTTTGGAGGGGACTGGTTTGCAGGTGTCGGAACAGAGACAACCGGCGGAACAAAGGTGTTTGCCTTAGCAGGTAAGGTAAAGCATACAGGGCTGGTAGAAGTTCCCTTAGGCACGCCCATTAAAAAAGTGGTTTTCGATATTGGTGGCGGAGTATTAGGCGACCGCAAACTCAAGGCCGTGCAAACTGGTGGCCCTGCAGGAGGTTTTATCCCCTCTTCTCAGACTGACATGGAGATTGACTTCGACCCGCTTGCAAAGGCCGGTTCTATCATGGGTTCAGGCGGAATGATTGTCCTTAGCGATGAGGACTGCATGGTTGATCTAGCAAAATTCTATCTGTCATTTACCGCAGACGAATCCTGTGGAAAGTGTACCCCCTGCCGTGAAGGTACCATTAGGATGTTAGAAATCCTAAACAAAATCACCGAAGGCAAGGGAGAGATGTCAGACATTGACAACCTAGAGCGACTTGCCCGCCTATGCCAGCAAGCCAGTCTCTGCGCCTTGGGGCGAGCCGCACCTAACCCCGTCTTGAGTAGTATTAAGCATTTTATCATTGAGTACTCAGAGCATATTAACCACAAAAAATGTCGTGCAAAAAAGTGTTCTGCATTGATAACCTTTGAAGTAAACAAACAAAAGTGCATCGGCTGTATGGTATGTTCACGCCATTGCCCAGCCGACTGCATCTCGGGTGCCAGAAAAGAAGTCCAAGTTATTGATCAGACTCGTTGTGTAAAATGTGGCCAGTGTTTTGATGTATGCCGCTTCGATGCCGTAGACAAAAATTGAACTATTATCTTCATCTAAACTAGGATCAACAGGATCAATCCGATGAACGAAAAAATGATAAACATCACTATTGACGGCGAACCAATTCAGGTTCCAGAAAAGACAATCATTCTCGATGCCGCGCAAAAGCTGGGCATCCACATCCCAAGGCTCTGCTATCACCCGCGCCTTAGCCTGGAAGGTTCATGCAGAGTGTGCGTAGTACAGGTCAAGGGATTTAGCCACTTCCACACTGCCTGTTCTACCGAAGTTTGGGAAGGTATGGAAGTTGAAACCTACACCCCCGCCATCCGACAAGCGCGCAGAGACATCGTGGAATTATTGCTGGACAACCACCCCAAGGACTGCCAAGTCTGCGAAAGGGACGGTATCTGTGAATTGCAAAAGCAGGCATTCAGGCTGGGAGTGCGCGAGCGACTCTTTGAAGGCAAAGTAAAGCAAATCCCTATTGATAATTCGAGCCTCTCTGTAGTACGAAACGGCCAAAAGTGCATACTCTGTAATCGCTGTATCAGGGTATGTAGCGAAATCCAGGGTGTTCATAACCTAAGCCAGCAGGGCAGAGGATTCAACACCGCTATTGGTCCAGCCTTCCTCGATCCCATGGATAAAAGTGCGTGTATCCAATGTGGCCAATGTACAGCCGTATGCCCAACGGCGGCATTCCTCGAGCAAGACCACACAGAAATGGTTTGGAAGGCCCTCTCAGAAAAAGACAAAAAGCACGTCGTTGTCCACACCGCCCCAGCTATCAGAGCCACCATTGGGGAATGTTTTGGAATGCCTGTGGGCACACCTGTCACCGGCCAATTAGTTACTGCTTTAAGGCGTTTGGGGTTTGCAAGTGTGTTCGACACCAATTTTACTGCTGACCTCACCATTTTGGAAGAAGCTACGGAATTTCTGGGACGCGTCACCTCGGGCAAAAATCTGCCCCTATTGACTTCCTGTAGCCCCGGCTGGATTAATTTCCTAGAAAAGTTTTACCCGGAAATGATACCCAACACTTCAACCTGCAAGTCGCCAATGCAAATGATGAGTACCCTTCTAAAGACTTATTACGCAGAAAAGAAAGGGATAAATCCAAAGGATGTCTTTGTGGTAGCAATCATGCCATGCGTTGCCAAAAAATATGAGGCGGGAAGGCTCGAGCATTCACTTAAAGACGGCACACCAACGACAGACGCAGTTTTGACAACTAGGGAATTAGCCTGGATGATAAAGTCCTATGGAATTGATTTTGAAAACCTTCCCATTGGTGAATTTGATCAACCCTTGGGTCAGAGTTCAGGAGCCGCCGACATCTTTGGCGCAACAGGTGGAGTCATGGAAGCCGCGCTACGAACTGCCGCTGTCAAACTCACAGGGGTAGAAGCAGGCCCCCTAGTGTTTGAAGAAGTCAGGGGTGTTACGGGCATCAAAGAGGCAACCATTCGCATCAACGACCTAGATGTCAGCATCGCAGTTTCAAATGGCCTCCAAAACGCCAAGATATTGCTTGACTCCATTAAGTCTGGAGAAAAAAAATACCACATCGTAGAAATCATGGCATGTCCAGGGGGATGTATCATGGGAGGCGGCCAGCCTTATCCACCATTAGACCAAAACACCCTCGACCCAGCACTGGCGGCAGAGCGCGCAAAAGCCCTATATGCAATTGATGACAAAAAACCACTCAGACGCTCGCATGAAAATCCAGACATAGCAAAACTCTATGCCGAATATATTGGCGAGCCAAATGGAGAAAAAGCACACAAGCTCCTGCACACACATTACAAAGCACGCACACCGAGGGGGATCAAATGAGCCACTCAGTTACAAATACAGATAACTGGGAAACAGTTAGAGCCGAGTGCGCCAAGCACTTGCCAGAGCACATAATTGAATATATCGAAGAAATAAAAGGTCTGGATCAATCAGAGAGCCAACTGATTTCTATCCTCCACAAAGTTCAGGGGCACTTTGGTTATCTCAGCAAAGAGCAACTAACCGCAGTTTCCCAAATCGCCCAGATTCCACTAGCCAAAGTCACCGGAGTAGCCACTTTTTATCACTATTTCAGGCTCACCCCTCGTGGAAAGCATATCATCAACGTCTGCATGGGCACAGCCTGTTACGTAAAAGGCTCCGAAAAAGTATGCCAAAAACTAATTGACGAGTTGGGCATCCACTTCGGAGAAACTACTAAAGACGGACTGTTCTCACTGGAGGCGGCGCGATGCGTTGGCACCTGCGGCTTGGCTCCAGTGATTATGATTGACGAGCAAGTTTATGGCCCAGTGACCCCCAACGATGTTAGCCTGATCCTAGATAAGTATATCAAGCAGGCCACAATAAGCGGAGGAAAAGGCTCTTGAACACTAGCAGTTAGTGTAGGGCGATGATGCCCCTCAGTGCACCTCAGCCATAGTTGCTCCAGTAACTATCAACTTTCGACTAGTAATACCAACTTCAACCTATGACAAAAATACGCCTGGATGCCCTTCTTCTGCAACGTGGGCTGTGCGAATCGCGTGCAAAGGTACAGGCAATGATATTGGCAGGCCAGGTATTGGTCGGCGACAGACCTATTACTAAAGCAGGCACCCAAGTAGACGAAAGCTCCCAAGTACGTCTAAAAGGCAAAGTAATGCCCTATGTAGGACGCGGTGGTCTCAAGATGGAAGGGGCACTAAAAGACTTTGAAATCAACCCTGAAGGCATGACATGTTTTGATGCCGGAGCCAGTACAGGAGGCTTTACAGACTGTCTTTTGCAACATGGGGCAACAAAAGTATATGCAGTAGATGTAGGGACAAATCAATTGCACTGGAAATTGCGATCAGACCCGCGGGTAGTTTCAATAGAGCAATGTAACCTACGAAATTGGGATGCCGATAACATACCAGAAAAATGCGATCTCTTGGTAGCAGACCTGAGCTTCATTAGCCTCAAACTTGCAATACCCCCTACACTCAGTAGCCTCCGGCCAAATGCAAAAGCCATATTGCTGATCAAACCCCAATTTGAAGCGGGGAGAGAGCAGGTAGAAAAAGGTGGTTTAGTAAAAGACCCTAGCCTCCATGAAATTGTATGTAGAGATATATGGGATTTCTTTTCACAAACACCACTCAAGCCCCAACAACTAGCCCCAAGCCACATATTGGGAGGCGAAGGGAATAAGGAGTTTTTTATTTATTTGGAACTGGGCGGCGAATCTTTGGCTCTGTAACAATTTTTGTAAATGTGTCTTCTACAGAAGCCACATTAGAGCCTGTCATACCAAGTTGCTCCCGTATGGGTGCAACTTGGTATAAACCGCTATACTATTCCTATCTGACTAATGATGATGGAGGGCTTTATGGCCAGGTGGATGCTCAATGCTACTATTGTTGCTGTTGTCGCAGTTGTTGCAAGCACTTTGACTGTGGCTCAATGCCAGGTCGTTTCTGCTCCCCAGGCCGTTGGCCACCAGTTTAGGGGCGAGGAGTGGTACGACAAGATAGATGTGGTCAAGATTAATAGGGAAGACCCTCGCAATTTCTTTGTGCCCTACCAGTCTGCCGAGGTCGCACTGGCTAATGAGGCATCGGCATTTACGCGCGATTTTTCAAAGTCTGACTACTATCTCTCTCTCAATGGTACTTGGAAGTTTAAGGTAGTAAGTAAACCTGCCGACAGGGTCAATAATTTTTGGGATCCAGGTGGCTTTGACGTGAGTAAGTGGGATGATATTATTGTCCCCTCTAATTGGCAGACCATCCGCAATGACGATGGCTCTTTTAAGTACGATAGCCCCATTTATCGAAATAGCTTATACCCTTGGGATAATTTTGGTGGCGAGGCTGTAAGCATGACCAATCCTGTTGTGGCCCCAACTGTTTTTAATCCGGTTGGCCACTACCGTCGCTCTTTTACTTTACCTGAGAGCTGGGACGGGCGTAGGGTTTTTGTCTCTTTCCAAGGTGTGGAGTCGGCTTTTTATCTGTGGGTGAATGGCCAAAGGGTGGGCTATGCGGAGGATTCGTATACAGCTTCGGAATTTGATGTGACTAAGTATCTCCAAAGGGGCGAAAATGTCGTAGCGGTGCAGGTCTATCGCTGGTCTACGGGTAGCTATCTGGAAAACCAGGATTTCATCAGGCTGTCGGGGATTTTTAGGGATGTGTTTCTGTTTTCTAAGGCAGAGTTAGAGCTACGAGATTTTTTTGTAGTGCCAACTCTTCAGGATGACTTGATAAATGGCTCGCTTAAGATTGAGGCTCAAGTCCGTGATTTTGGAGGGACGGCTGGCCAATATACTCTGACAGCTACTCTAAAAAATATGGATGATACCAATGTTTGGGGGGATGGGCCACTGGTCATTCCTGTAAAGGTCAGGGCTGGCACGTCGAGGTCGTCAACTCCCTCCGTTTACAAGATAAGTGCAAGCAAGGCAGTATCTCGTCCAAGGCTGTGGTTTGCCGATACTCCGGAGCTATACAAAGTACTTTTACAACTGAAGGATGCCAGGGGAAAGGTTATTGAAAATGCAGTTGTACGTAGCGGTTTCCGTAGGATGGACATCGTTGATGTGCCTGGCGACCCCAACCACCAAGTACTCCTCTATAATGGCAAGCGCATTATCTTTAAGGGCATTAATCGCCACGAAACCAGCCTCGTCAATGGGCGCGCTATTTCGAGGGATGAAATTATCCAAGACCTCATCAACATGAAGCGCAATAATATCAATGCTATAAGGACTTCGCACTATCCCAATAACCCCATCACGTATGACTTTGCCGATGAGTTGGGACTTTACATCATTGATGAAACTAATTGCGAGACCCATGCGGCGGCTCTGCAAAATAATCCGGCTGACCGTATTCCGGGGACTAATCCAATGTGGGTTAAACCTGTGCTGGATCGTACTGTCAATATGGTGGAGAGGGATAAAAACCATCCTTCGATTATTATTTGGTCGCTGGGCAATGAGTCGACGTATCGAGACTGGCCACCTCCGCCTTATAAGAACTATGCCTTTTTTCAGAGTAGCCAGTACATCAGAAAGCGAGATGCCAGTCGCTTAGTTTACTATGACCGGGATAACCGCAAGGACATCGCCGATCTACGTAGCAATATGTACCCTGGCTATCTTGGTGCAAGGACACATGCTCTCTTGACTGAAGTACCCAGCGGTAGTTATGTTTCTAAGTCTGATTTGAGAATGCCCTATGTGATCTGCGAATATTCTCACAGCATGGGCAATGCCGGCGGTGGCTTGAGTGAATATTGGAAGCTGTTTAGAGAAGTTCCCCAGGCCCAGGGCGGTTTTCTTTGGGACTATATTGACCAGTCCATTATCGCTATGTTGCCTGATAATGCGGTTAATCCCGGCCAGAGCGGCACTGTATGGAACAGCAATCCTTCTGCTATGCCCAGAATTTTCTACGGCTATGGTGGCGATTGGGGTGATACCAATAACGATGCCTCTTTTGCCTGCAATGGCATTATGTTTGCCGACCGCACACCCAAGCCGTTTATGAATGAAATCCGCTATTGCTACCAACCTTTTTGGTTTACCGCCACTGAGGATTATCTCAGGGCTGGCCGCGTCCGCGTTAGTAACGAATATTTAGGCTCTAACCTAAATGAGTTTGACTTTAGTTGGCACATTGTTAAGGATGGAGTGAGGATTAGTAGCGGTACGCTACCACTCAATGTTGCCCCAATGCAAACGACTGACATCGCCATTCCCGGAATTTCAGCCATCGTGCCAGAGCGGGGTGCGGAATATTTTGTGGAGCTATCCGTTGTCACCAAAAATGCCACCCAGTGGGCGGATGCGGGGCACTTGGTTGCTTCTGAACAGTTTAAGCTACCTGTGAGTACTGGACAAGTTCGCTCTGGTGCTGATACCAGGCCATCACAGCCTTTCGATAGTTTGGTTGATGGGGCAGACAAACTGGTTGCATGTCAGGGAGATTTTTCGTTTGTTTTTGATAAAAAGCTCGCCGAAATCGTCAGTATCAAAAAGGGTGGTAAAGAGTTTATTGCCAAAGGGCCCCAGATCAACCACTGGCGACACCCTGGAGACAATGACGTGAATCGCGGGGCAGAGAGCTATAACTCTACATTTAAGGACACCTGGAAAAATAGCAAGATTGACGGCGTGGGTGTAGGGATAGCCCCTGATAACCGAGTTATCACGATTAATGTTAAGTCTACTCTGCAAAATGGAAGTTCAAATTTGACTGTCTACACGTTCCATAGTTATGGCGAGATTGAGGTTTTTAATTCGCTGGACTCAAAGCTGGAAAACTACCTACTGCGGGTCGGTATGAAGATGCAACTGCCCATGGGCTTTGAAAATGTCACATGGTACGGCAGAGGTCCCGGTGAAAATTACTCAGATCGCTCGGCGGCAAGTAAGGTCGGAGTTTACAACGCTACGGCCAATGATATGTATGTACCATACGCACGTCCCCAACACTTTGGTAATAGAACCGACTTACGATGGATGGCTCTCACAGATGCCCACGGCGACGGCTTGATGATTATTGCTGGAGGGCCTGGCGAGTCTGATGATCCTGCCACTATCAATGCTAGTGCATCCCATTATGACGATGCAGATTTTGAGGTGAATGGAAAGCCCGCCCGACATATCCACCAGGTGCGCCCAAGGCTGGGCACGGTGGTTAATATAGATGCAATACAGGCCCCCTTGGGCTGTTGGGGCACGTTTAGTGCCGAGAGACCCCCAGTCGATACTCTATACCCCGCCACCGGCTTATATTCGTATTCATATAAGATAGTCCCCATTACCGGTGCAAAGACAAGCGAAATGATGATGAAGAAGTATAGAGATTAGTTGCTAGAGTAGATTTCATCGCCGGGGGAGCACCATTATAGCTATTTACGTTTTTGTTGTTCACTTAATACTAGATTGCGTTTAATTGGGATTAAACGCGAAACGCAACTTAGCATCAGTCCCAATTCTGTTTCCCGCCCCTGAAAACAATTTCCAACTCCTGTTTTTTTACATCGCCCACGCTATACACGCGCAGATCATGAGCTTCTAACGATGGAATTATATTGCTCGTTAGATACCCCTTTTTTTGGTCGTTGTCGAACCCGAAAATTAATAGTATAGGGTGCAGGTCTACGCTTGACGGCTCAGGAATGCTTCCAGAAAATATCTTGTTAATCACTTTGGCCTGATTTTTATATGCCTCAAGAATTTGGGGATGTCGATTTTTGATTTGCTTCTCGTACCTCTTCATCTGACCAACTACGGCAGGCTCTCCCGAAGAAGACCTCAACTCTCCATTACTGTAGTGCTTAGCTTCAATGAAGCGAAGCATCCCATTTTGTGTATCCATGGAAACAATATCAATTCGGTCACTTTTCTTTTTTCTTTGACCTTCATCAGTTGTTTCCACGTTTCCATCCTTTGCGAAGGATGCCTCTATATCAAGAATCACAACACCAGCCGCCCCTTTTCTGGCACAGGAAAAACGTTCGTAGAGCGATGAAACTCCCAGGGCTTCGAGGCCACTGTAATTCTTACAGTTTTCTTTAATTCTGTCATAGCCTTCACAAAAATCTTCAATCAGACGCACTGCAGGGGAATTTAGTATATCCTCAGAAATGTCGCCATCCTTGCCGATCAATACGGAAGCAAATTTTTGATTTGTGCTATACCCTGAAGACATTTTATAAGAAAAGAGACGACCCCCGCCCCAATAGAAATGAATCTCCTCGTTACGCACCGCAGGGAAGACAAAATGCTTTCCCTTGCATTCTCCTCCGACAATGTCCGAACGAAGATGGCCTTGGAACAATGGTGTTTTTTTCAAGGCTGAAACGGCATCCTCAGAGAATTTGCGAACAAATGGGTTTTCTGTCATTTTTCCTCCACTATGAAATTGTAACATAAAATTCCTCGTTGTCACAGTGTTGCTCGACCTTTGTCAGCTCTCCGAAAAGTGCATGGAACTGCTCGGGATGGAAGGTATGGATTGGGACTAACACCTTTGGTTTTAATGCCTCCACAAACCGGCGAAGAGTCGGCACATCCGCATGGCCACTGGTGTGAATGTCTGTCATCTGAACACCGGCATCCTTCATCTTTGCAATCACGCGCCCTGCGGAAGAATCTTTGTAGCCCGACCACATGGAATACGCATATGAAGCGTTTGGGTTGATCAACCCTGCCTTTTCAAGTGATTCTAAGCCTCGACCACTGATTACATAGGTATATTTATTTGGGGCACTGGCTATTTGGTCTGCTGTGATTTCGTGCGATTTACCTTTTGGTCTTTCGGTCAGTTTTTTTACATCGCTGAATGTCTTGAAGTTGGGGATGTTTTGGTTTTCAAGGCTCATCACAATGAATCCGGTATATCCGCTAAATACTGTTGTCCGGCCGGACTTTTTCGAGGCACGATAAATTGATACTATCCGATCAATGTTTTGCGAAGATGGATGTACCATGGCGAGTCCTGCCGTGTTCTTGAATGTTTCAAGAAATCGGTTTTCAAGTTCTGGCTCTGTCTCAAATTTTTCGTCAGGGTCTAGGCGTTGGATGCTCGAACCCTCCATTAGCAGAACGTCAATATCTTTTGGTGGTTTCGCGATTAGGTGTTCTGTGCGTTTGCTTGTCCTGCCATGAGCGCGGAAGTCGCCTGTATAGAATACGCGTGTGCCATCAGCCTCTATCAGAAACGCAAATGACTCATAAGCCGCATGGTCAACAGGATAGGGAGTAATTTTGAATGACCCGACAACGACTGACTCAAAGCCCTTGATTTCAACGACATTATCGAAAGCAAATGCACCTGGCAGACCATAATCTACACTGGCTTTCATTAGACTGTTTGTCGCCTTGCCCATGTAGACGGGGATGCTTGGGTCGATGTGCTTGCCCAGGGCAAAGTGGTCTTGGTGAGCATGGGTGATAAAGAGTCCAAGCAAGTCGGGAGTTCGCTCTGTAAGCCCAACAATGTCCGGTAACAATGTGGGAGTATTTTCCTCTGCATCAAGAGGCAAGCCTAAGTCGAGTATGATTCTGTTGCCATTGCTGGCAGTCAGTTCAACAGCCGATCCGCCAATCTGGTTTGCCCCGCGGCGTATGTTTATCTTCATGTCAGGATTTCCTTTCAATGCTTTAGGCGTTTACACAATGTGTTGTTGCCAGTCCACCTAATCACGCTTTCTGTACGGAATAAAGCCTTTATATATCTTGGCGGGATCTTTCTTTGGTTGCCAGATTTCTGGATCGCTCTCAAAAGTGATTTCTGAAATGTAATAGCCGGGCTTGGACTTGCGCTTGGTGATTTTGGCTTCATATAGCATGTGACCTAGGCCGACGCGGAAGTTGTATAGTTTGCCGTTTTGATAAAAGGTGATCCATTTATCGTCCTGACTACGACAGGCTCTGCCATGACGCATACAGGCAAACTGTTTTTGCGACAGGTTTATTCTGGTTTTGGCTGATTGTGGCTTGGAAAATCTAAGCTCTTCATCGCTATGTAAGTAATCCGAAGTAACGACTGAGCTTAGGGGCTTACCAGCGTCTAGCCATTCGTTGATGACCTGTGCAAGTGGGTCGTCAATAATGTCAAAAGTGTCGCTGAAAAATTCATGCGGAATTTTGTGCATGGCCTCAGCAATGCTACCCGTTATGGCAGTGAGCGTATCGCAGTCGCCACCTAGGGAAACTGCATTGCGGAGGGCATCCGTAAACTCGCTGGCTTCAAAATCTACTCGGCAAATGCCGGGAAAGATAGGGTGTTTGCTCTCAAGGAAGGCGATGATCGCCTCTGGCACCGTCCCTTGGCAACTCTCATCGAATTTGTATGTCGGGCGGATTTCGTCAAGGGTGCGGCTGAGGTTATAACCATACTTGCTTTCGATGTATTCCTTTATTTCCCACTTTCTTTTATCGTGCTTGCCGTGACCTGTCCGGGCTAAGTATATCGCCGCCGCCGTTGCCTTTGCGCCCTTGATCCCTTCGGGGTGGCTGTGGGTGACGGAGGCCGACAGCTCTGCAAGCCTCTCGGCTTCATCCAATGAATCCGCAAACCAGGCGCAGGGGGACACCCGCATAGCAGACCCATTGCCCCAACTGTTGTAGGGCTTTCGGTCGTCTGACATCAGCCAGCTACCAAAGTTGCTACCGTAGTCGGCCTTTGGGTAGAGCCTGCCGAATTTTTTCATTGAATCGATGAAATCGTCTGCGGTTCCACCCTTCAGCAGTGCCTCTGCCACGGCGATGGTCATTATGGTGTCATCCGTGAAAAAACTTTCATCGGTGAGTATTTTGAAGTCTTTGGTCTTGATGTTGTTGTACTCGTAGATTGAGCCTACGATGTCGCCGATTATTGCTCCGAGCATGAGGCCTCCTTATTTGTCAGCAATTTTCAACATGTTTATAACCCAAATTCATTTTTTAGTACCCGCCATTTCGGGCCAGACCATGCATAGTGGATGTCTATTGAGTCACATTTTTCAAGAGCAGGAATTCTGTCACCAATTTGTAAAGGATCCTTTAGGTAACAGGAAGAAAATTCTGGTTCGCCATTGTCTCTGATGAAATCGAGTAACGCCTCACCTAACGGTGGGTCGCTCAGCAGTGCTTTGCTGATTATTGCGAGTGGCTTCTCGTGTTTTGGTAATTCACCAGTCCAATGCATTGCTCTGTAGAATCCAGAAACAAAAGATGTTTCAGGATGTCGCAGGAAACTGTTATAGCTGAATTCGCCGTATGAGATTTTTCCGCTTGGAAGCATAAATAGGCACAGAAGTTCGTCGGAATAATTCCGAATTATCAGAACACGCCTTTCCATAGCGAATGGGCGACAGTCAGCAAGCACGATGTCACCGATGGTAAACGGTGTAGGCAGTGCAGGGCTGTATATAGCCCCAGAAAAATCAGTCAACTCAACCCAACCTTCTGGTTGGAACTCGTGCAGATAATCGAAATACCATATCTGCTCTTGGGCATTCAAAACCCAGACGCAACGTTGCTTTAGCACACCATCATCGCCAGGGACATACTTTTCTATCGAACACCATGCGCACTTGCCGTCAACTGCATGTTCTTTTATCATGCGAATTGCCACGTCAAAGTCTGTAGCCAAAAGATTGTCCGTATCCCCCGGAAGCCACGGCAATCGGTGATGGCAACACCGGAGCTTTAATAAAAACACTGATCCAGGAGGGATGTTGTTGTACCTTTCATCAAGGGCGGCGCGAGAACACCTCGCCAGCACTGCAGGATTTTGGTGTTCTGACCACTCGGAGCCATGTTCGGTTTGTTTCGCGATCAATTCCAGCACTTCAATCTTCTGTGCCAATGGTACGGGGGCGTAAGACACCACTTTGGCACATAGCTTGCCGTCCATTTCGTCTGGGCGGGTACGCAGATAGTTCCGCATTTCCTCTGATTCAATAAATTTGAGTGTTTCTTCAAGGTATGTCTTTTTGGTCATGTTCGCTCCCTACTTATTGATCAGTATAAAATCTTGACCTTCATAAACCCTTTTAGCGTTGCCCCGCACCAGACGGCTATGTTCCAACCAGTTGGTTCGGTCGGTTTCGCGTCTGCCACCTTCGTTCTGCTCGGTAATCAATCTGTAAAGGCGTTCCATTGCCAATTTCCTATTTTGGCTCTGGCTACGCTCGTCAGTGGAGATTGCGCTTATCCCTAATGGCACATACGTTGCTCGCACTCCAGTCTCTACCTTATTGACATTTTGGCCGCCTTTGCCATTGCTACGAAATGTGTCAAAGCGAATCAAGCTACTGTCGATGGCTATGCTGTCAAATTCAGCTAGGGTGCTTACATCAATGAACCAGTTCTTCCGTCTGTGGTTGAGTCTGAATGGGCTGGGGCAAATCCACTTGATTGTTCCCTCCAAAAAGCTCAGATCGCTGTTGCTCTCAATGACAATACTCCTGTAGCACCCCTCTCTACTGCCAGGCATTGCCTGTTTTATCTTCGTGCCGTCAAATTCTTTGCAGAGTGCATTAGCCAGTTTTCCCACTGCCAATTCACATTCCACAGGCCCTTGCCCAGAGCTGATTTGTAGTTCCATCATCATTCTGCCGCCTTGAAGTTAAACAACGGCCTGATGGTCTTGATAATGTCGGCTGTATTATGGATGTTGGCAACTATTTCTTCCATTGGCTTATAGGCAAAAGGGGCTTCGTCTATAGTGCTTTTGTTTACAGTGGAGGAATATATGCCCTCCATGGCCTTTTCGTACTGGGAAAGCGTGATGCTCTGTTTTGCGGCGGTTCGGGACATGATGCGCCCTGCACCATGAGGAGCAGAATAATTCCAGTCTGGGTTTCCCTTGCCAATGCAGATAAGGCTCCCATCCCTCATATTCATGGGGATCAGCACCCTCTCGCCCTCTTTTGCTGATATAGCACCCTTTCTGAGAATCATCGAATCTAGGTCAATATAATTGTGTACAGTGGTGAATTGTTCAGTTATTTTGAACTTAACCCGTTTTTGGAGCTCTTTCATCATAGCCCTGCGGTTGAGGTCTGCATATAGCTGGACTATTGCCATGTCGTGCAGATAGTCGTCAAGTAGCCCCCCCTCCAGATATGCCAGTACCCTGTCGGCTCCCTTGCCCTTGCGATTTAATGCGTCTGCGGCGGCGTTTTGGTAGTGTTCACATACCTGCTTGCCCAAGTTGCGACTACCGGAGTGGATAACGATGTAGAGATTGCCGTCTTCGTCTTTGTCCAGTTCGATAAAGTGGTTGCCACCACCAAGAGTGCCGATTGATAGCTCTGCCCTTTTTAGGTCAACATGCTTGGCACACTTGAGTTTGGCGAGGTCAATTTCGCCATTGAAGTGATGGGGCGTTGCCCGTGTGGAGAAGCCGGATGGGATATGTTCATGGATAGCCTTGTCCAATTGGCTAAGCTCTACTCGCCTGTCTTTGAGCAGAGCCGTCTCCATGCCACAGCCGATGTCAACTCCCACAAGGTTTGGGACTACCTTGTCTTTGAGGGTCATAGTAGTGCCGATGGTGCAACCCATGCCGGCATGTGCATCCGGCATAATGCGGATCTGGCTACCGGCGATAAAGTCTTGATTTAGCAAGTGCTCTACCTGCGTGATAGCCGATTGTTCGGCTGTGGTAGTGAATAGCTTGGCTGTGTTGTACTTTCCTTGAATCTCGATCATGGATTATTGCTCAGAATTGTTAGTTTTTGCCGGCTTTGCTTTTTTTTGCCTTAGCGCAGGATTTTTTTTGAGTTGGTCTGCGCTATCCAATTTTCTAGCTTTGGCAAAGTCGGAATCGGACTTTGCTTTGTCGCCTTTAGCATGGTATGCCTCGGCACGCTTTGTGTAGCCTATGGGCGAATTTGGCAGTGTCCTTATCGCCTCGCTGAAATCGCTAATAGCACTATCGAAGTCACCCTTTGCCATGTATACCTCGCCCCTGCAGAAATAGCCTAAGTCTTCGTTGGGATATAACTTGATGATTTCGCTATAGTCTGCAATTGCGTTTTCAAGGTCGCCTCTCTTTTCAAATGCCAAACCTCTATTGTGATATGCTTGGTATTCGTTTGGTTTGAGGCGAATGGCTTCGCTGTAGTCGCATATGGCATTGTCAAAATCTTTCAACCTGATAAATGAAACGCCTCGGTTGACGTACGCCCCGTAGTGGCTGGAGTCTCCATCTATTGCCTTTGTAAACTCTGCAATGGCACCTTTGTAATTGCGCGCTTTCAATAGTGATGCACCCTGGTTGTAGTGCTGGCTAACTTGCTCTAATACTTCAATCCTTGCAAAGTCGGCAGTGGCTTTTGCCTTGTCCCCCTTTGCTTCATATGCTGTAATTCGGTTGTAATAGGCGGGCAAATAATAGGGGTCGAGCCGTATGACTTCTGTAAAATCCGCTATAGCGTTGCTATGCTTTCCCAGCATAAGGTAAATGGCACCCCGATTGTTGAATGCCGCCCTATGGCTCGGGTCGAGTTTGATTGCTTTGCTGTAGTCCTTGAGGGCATTCTTGAAATCGTCTTCATCGCGGTAATTATTGGCACGCTCGATATATTCTTCAGCAGTGTGTAGCTTTTTACGCCCAGTATATGCTTTCCCCTCGGCCTGGAGTTTATCTACCATTGCGAAATCGGCTTTGGCTTTCGCCGTTTCCCCAATCGCCTTGTATGCTTCCCCCCTGCCCATGTAGGAAACAGGATGGCTGGGGTCTAGCCTGATGGCCTCGCTGAAATCTGCGATCGCGCTAATATGGTCGCCTAATTTGTTGTATGATCCTCCTCGGCAGAAAAATGTTAGAGGATATTTTGAATCCAGTCTGATGGCTTCACTATATTCTGCAATGGCAAGGCTATGCTCATTTTTTTGTGCCAGAGCCATGCCGCTTTTGAGGCGGTCGAGTACCTTTTCCACTAATTTCGCCTCTTCTACCTTATTTCTGTCGCCCCTTGTCGACCTTTTCCTCGACCGCCCTTGGCCCTCCAATTTCCTCGCTTTCTCTCCCCCCGATGCACCCATGTCAAACCACTCAAACCACTCTTTCATCTTAGAAAGGAATATGGCATCGGAAGATGGATCATCGGGGTCTAACCCCCATAGTTCAACCATGATGTATGGCATCAACAGCCGTAGCAATACGGGGCTTGGATCGTCTTCTAATACATCCGAGAACCATTTAACTGATAATTCGCGGGTAACTACCTGTTCGAGGTTGGTCGCCCACTCCGTATATTCACTAACTGTAATTTCTGGGGACCCCAATGTCTTATCGGCGACATGTTTCTCTAAATGTAGGCGGTATCTGATTGCGCTACTTGCCCCTGTCCGCTCTACCGTCAGATTAAACTTAGAAGCCTCAATTGCGAAAACAGGCTCTACATCATCGTTTTGTGGTTCTGGTTCTTTACTGCTACTTTGCTGTTTGACTTTGTTCCTATTATTGGTGGCGGCGAATTCCTTGGCTTCGCTGGAATCGGCCATGGCACTGTCGAAGTCGCCTGTTTGAGCGGCGGTCTCGTAATCCCTGTCAATGTATTCCTTGGCTGTCTTTGGTTTTGAAGATTTCATGGTATTTCTCCTTTCACTCAATTACCACTACGTTTACTGGGTCGGTAAAGACGGTGGCTGTCCTGACCATAAAATACTCATTCATGGACACAGAAACGCTCTGTTGCCCCCTATAGCCCAACACGAACTTGAAGACCATGCCCCAAAATGCCCCG
>WRHW01000001.1 GCA_009783055.1 Holophagaceae bacterium | reverse complement strand
ACATCAATAGCTGGATACCAAATGTCGCATCTCCTGCGGGGTGAGAATCACTATTCGGTAAGAAATAGCACACAGGCAAGTATTAATTCCATTACCAGGGATGACCTAGTGGCCTTCCATTCCCGAATTATGCACCCCTCAAACTTCATCATTACCCTCACAGGCAAATTTGACAGAAAACCGGTATTGGATGCCTTAAACACTGTTCTCGGCTCCTTAAAACCAAACAAGGAAGCCCAAGTCAGTCCAAAAATCCCGGCACCGGAATATACAAGAAAGCCTGGCATTTATGTTGTCAATAGCGCAAACGCGCCACAAGCGATGGTTCAGTGGGCATTCCCTGGGATGAGGCGTAGCGACCCAGACTGGCATGCCGCCGTTGTAATGAATCACATTTTAGGTGGTAGTTTCACCAGCAGACTGATGGCAAAGATCCGGTCAGACGAAGGCTTGACCTATGGCATCCGCACATCACTTGGAACTGGCGTAAACTGGACGGGTGATCTGACCGGTAGTTCGCAGACCAGCAACAATACAGTTGCTTACCTGTTGCGCTTGGCACTGGCAGAAATGGAAAAACTTAAGAAAGAACCCCTGACAACTACAGCACTCCAGACTGTAAAAAATGGCCTGATTGAATCATTTCCCACCCAATGGAGTAAATCTGGTCGTGTAAGCATGTTTGCTTCGGAAGCCGCCAATGGATGGCCGGAAGATTGGTGGGTCAACTATCGCGAAAAAATCCAAGCTGTCACGCCAGCTGATGTCCAGAAGATGGCAAATCGCTTGCTTAACATGAACAATCTCATCATTCTTGCAGTTGGTCAGGCAGATCAAATGGAAGCCGGCGATCATGATCGTCCAGGGCAGTTAAAAGACGTATTGCCTTTGCCATTACAACGATTGCCGTTAAGAAACCCAATGACAGGACAACCCATGCCTCAGTAGTAATAATTGCTTCTAGCAACAGGGTAAAAAAAAGCTATCGATGACTCGGTAGCTTTTTTTGACTATCTAGTGCAGTGTAACACTTAAATGTTACACTGCACTAGGGTCGGGATTTGCTCGCATAACGAAGGTGACGCTGGAAAAGAACCTGCTAGCGTGCCACCAAGTTTGCCAAATTTATCGAGGTTGGCGTGACTGCCTCGGACATCCTGAACACAGCGAAGGATTCCGAGAGATCACGACCGCTAGATGCTTGCAAGGCGGACTTGCTACGCCGTTAAGCAAGCATCTAAAGCGTTACATGATACTAGTCAATTGCAAAACCCTGTAATACCAAGTTGTACCCGTATGTGTGCACTTGGTATCCCGCTGTAGCACGATAGCCATCAGTACCTTCATCGTTATGTGTGTCTCCATAATAACACATAACGATTAGGTTGACAATAGCCTTTTTTCCCACTCACTACACTATTTATGCCCGCCTTGCTTTGCCTCCGCCACTACCTCGTAATGGGTCTGGCGGGAGTGCAGGATCAACAATTTACACAAACTGTAATATTTTACAAAATTGTTACAGTTGACAGTGATGACTTTTATTAAGCGATTGGTCTCTAACTTGGATAGGGAGTCATTTCAGTGATGGACTATCAATATCAAAATTTGGTACAATAACATTTGGTCGTAGCAATTTCTGTAAATTGTTGCATTCGGACTAAATGGCTGGTTTTCATTCTATGCAAAGGTTTTCTGTCCACCGCTGGAGGCTGTAGTACAGTGAATAACATATTAAACTTGCTGAATGAGATGATTTATGTGACAAATCCGGAAACAGACGAAATAATATTTATTAACGACCACATGAGGCAACATTACGGGATTGAAGGTGAGGTAGTTGGGGCACTTTGTTATAAGGTTTTTCAGGATGGCATTAACGAAAGATGTTCCTTTTGCCCCTGTCGCCAGCTTGACAAGGAACCCCCAGGTAGCACCATCGTCTGGGAGGAACACAGTACCCTAACAAAGCGCGTTTATCGAAATACCGACCGATATACTACCTGGCCAGACAGACCTACCAAGGTTCACTTTCAACATTCAGTAGATATTACAGAACTCGTGCGGGCACAGGATTTACTTATAGCGCGCGAAAAAATGATGAATAGTCTGAATCATGCGGCCGCCACATTTCTAACAAGCAATATGGAATATTCATTTGAAGAAATGATGTCTAAAGGTGTGCTAGTTATTGCTGATACAATAGCTATAGACAGATTATCAATTTGGCGCAATTTTGCAAAACCTGACGGTTTGCATTCAGGACAGATTTACAGATGGGATAGAGTTTCAGGCGGTACTACCATACCCACAGAAGGACTGGAAAATATAGCTTATGCCACACATGCACCCGGGTGGGAAAAACTTTTATCTAACGGCGAAACAATTAACAGCCCAGTGACATTGTTGCCCGAAGCAGAATTACTTCATTCGTTTGGGGTTGTATCTGTCTGTGTCGTTCCGTTATTTAATAACAGAATATTTTGGGGGTTTGCACTATTTGAGGACCGCCAAATAGAAAGATTTTTTGACAAAGACAGCATGGAAACGATGAATGCCGCCGCATTTTTATGCTTCAACGCAATTCTGCGTAACGATATGGAGCGTGTGGCTGTAGAAGAAAAAATTGCTAAAGAATCAGCTGAACGCATAAAAATCATGCTAAACGCAACTCCACTCGCTTCCCGACTTTGGAATAAAGAATATAGAATTTTTGAATGTAACGATAAAGCTCTCAGGCTTTTTGGCCACCCAAACAAGCAGGAGTTTATGGATAAGTATGCTACCATGTCTCCTGAGTACCAGCCTGACGGACAGCTTTCCAGCAAGAAATCTATTGAAAAATTAAAACTTGCTTTTCAGGGTAGTCAGCAAGTTTTTGAGTGGGTACATCTTCTACCAGATGGAACTTTACTACCTGTGGAAATAACGCTTGAGCGTGTCGAATACCAAAACGATTATGCCGTGGCGGGATATACACGCGATCTACGTGAATCGAAAACTCTGCTTGAAAAAATACAGAATGAAAAAGACAAATTTAGGGAAGCCGCCCACTGGTACGAGTCAATTCTTGACGCTATTCCGGTGATCGTTACCGTTCAGGATTTGGACCGAAACTTTTCCTTCATCAACCATACCGCTGAAGTTATTTTTGAAAAGAACAGACAAGAATTGATCGGAAACCAGTGCAAACATTTGGGATTAAGTATATGCGACACCGAAAATTGCTCCATTGAGTGTTCGAACCGAGGGCAATCTCAAACATACTTTGTTCACAACAATGCTACCTATCAATCGGATGTAAAATTATTAACAGATTTGCACGGCACAGTGTATGGCCATATCGAACTGATACAAGACATTACTAAGATGGAAAACATGGGAAGGCGACAGGCGGAATATGAAGCGGCATTAGAAATGCTAGAAATGCAAGAAAAACAAGAGAAGGCCGAAGCCGCATCAGCCGCAAAATCCGAGTTTCTAGCCAATATGAGCCATGAAATTAGAACTCCTATGAACAGCATTATCGGGTTTGCAGACCTTGCTTTCTCAGAAGTGATGTCTCCAAAGGCAAAGGACTATCTAAAAAAGATTATTGATAATTCAAGATTACTGTTGCTAATCATCAACGATATATTGGACATATCAAAGGTAGAATCTGGCAACATGACTTTGGAACACATTCCGTTTGATTTACAGGAATTACTAGCCAACTGTCAGAGCATCATTTATCCAAAGGCACTTGAGAAGGGCATTGAATTACGCTTTTTTTCAGAAGCAATCATCAGAAAACAATTGTACGGTGATCCCCTGAGAATTCGCCAAGTTCTGCTAAATTTGCTTTCAAACGCAGTAAAGTTTACAGATGGCGGACAGGTCAGTTTTTTCGCATATGTATTACTTTTAACTGATGACAAAGCCACAATTTACTTTGAGGTGATTGACTCAGGCATTGGCATGACCCAGGATCAAATTGCAACAATAACCCTGCCTTTTGCACAAGCAGATACCAGTACAACGCGAAAATACGGTGGCACTGGTCTGGGTCTGAGTATATCAAATAGTCTACTGCACCTCATGGGTAGCGAGCTGGAAATAGAAAGTATTCCCGGAAAGGGAAGCAAATTTGGTTTTAGGATAACGCTTGATATTGCTACCGAGAAAACCGAAAAAATCGAAAATGACCCCATATCAGGAGAATTTGCAAGGCCAATGTTTGTGGGTGATATTTTGGTTTGTGAAGACAATAAAATGAACCAGAATGTCATTACTGAGCATCTAAAGAAGATTGGGATAAGCTCGGAAATTGCTGAAAACGGCAGTATAGCCATTAATATGGTAAAGGAACGTATAAAAACTGGGAAAAAACCATTTGATTTAATATTTATGGATGTACAGATGCCCGTGATGGATGGATTCGAAGCGACACCAAAAATTGTTGCACTAGGAACAGGCACACCGATTATAGCACTCACTGCGGATGTTTTGTCCACAGACAGGGATTTGTATCAATCATTCGGCATGGTGGATTGTCTAACTAAACCTTTTACATCTAAGCAACTTTGGACTTGTCTTTTGAGATATATGAAACCTAAAAACTTTGAACAGACGACCGAAAAAGATGACATCTTTCAACAACAATTACAGGCAGATTTTATTAGAAATAACCACGACGTTTTTTATAAAACCACTAAAGCAATCGACTCAGGAGATGTCACCTTGGCATACAGGCTCATGCATTCATTAAAAAGTAATGCTGGGCTACTAGGCAAAACCAAACTGCAAAAAACAGCCGACGCACTTACAAACGCAATAAAGAACAAACAAGATGTTGGAGAAGAGCTGGATGTTCTCCAATACGAACTAAACAAGGTCTTAGATGAATTGAAGCTACTCGTCGGCGAAGTGACCCCTGCTTCCGGAAATGGCCTCAACAGTATCGACATAAAAGTAGCTCAGAAACTTTTCAGTGAACTGGAACCGCTATTGAGAAAGGGTAGCCCTGGGTCATTAAAATTCCTCGCCGACCTCCGCAAAATTCCTGGTAGCGAGGTACTCGTTGCACAGATAGAAGAATTTTATTTTAGCAAGGCCCTAGAAGCACTATCAATATTGAAAAAAAACATGGGTATTGATTAAGAACCAGGTGGATACAATGAAATTTCAACAGGATTTACATTTGATGTGTTTTCAATGCCATGTTGTATCTCTGCATCCTCCACTCCGCCGTTCACTCCAGAGTAGCTCACAGCTTTATTTTGGGTGCAGTCTTCCAACTCGGTTAATTCAAAAACTCATGGGGGCTTGAAAATGGCTCAGACGATCAACTATGAAAAAAATAGTATTTTATTAGTAGATGATGAAAAAGCTAATCTCATGTACTTAAATCATATTTTGGGTACGGACTATACTATCTATATGGCAAGAGGCGCGGTGGAAGCTATTGAAAGAGCTAATGAACTTTCCCCCGATCTCATTTTGCTTGATATTATTATGCCAGACATCGACGGCTATGAAGTGTTAGCCTCACTGAAAGAATCGGAAACAACAAAAGATATTCCAGTCATATATATCACTGGGCTATGTGATTACGAGGACGAGGTAAAAGGGCTGAATTTAGGTGCGGAAGATTACATCACCAAGCCCTTCCATGATGTAATTGTAAAACTAAGGGTTCGCAACCAGATAAAAATTGTAAATCAAATGCGAATCATAGAACGATTTAGCATGATAGATCAGCTTACCGACATTGCTAACCGGCGTAGCTTCGATCAACAAATATATAAGGAGTGGCGGTCTGCAATCAGGATGAAATCTGCACTCAGTCTATTGATGGTTGATGTTGACAATTTTAAGAATTACAACGATACATATGGACATCAGCAAGGTGACATAGCTTTACGAACTATTGCAGACGTACTAAAGCGAAATATCTTTCGCCCCACTGACTTCGTTGCTCGCTGGGGTGGTGAAGAATTTGCAGTATTACTGCCTTCAACAGATCTAAACAATGCTTCAGCTATTGCCGAAAACTTGCGATCTAGTATTGAGAATTCAACGATACCTGAGGCACCTACAACTCTTACAGTAAGCATTGGATTAAATTCTCAAACACCTTCCCAAAACGACTCCCTTGATGTTTTTATTTCAAAAGCAGACTTAGCACTCTATACAGCAAAAAACGGTGGTAGAAATAGGGTTTGCATAGTTCCATAAGCCGATTATCACGGTAAAAAGTTATCGCTACTCCTTGCAATCCGTGGGGATATAAAAGGCGACGAGCCACTTATGGGTCTGACGGGAATGCAGGAGACACCCATCCTTTTTCGTTAAGGAGTCTAACACCAAGTATGCGTGTCAAGCGAAAGCTCATTTCCTCTTGATGAAGATGGCAATAGGCATTCAAGTGTTCCCCGTCAATAGACCGTGGTGTAACACGGCGTGCTTGCGACCGGTGAGCCGCAAGAGGCATATAGGTTATCTCGGCATTTAGGTTTTGCTTGCAGGCATACTCAAGGATGCGTTGCGTTTCTTCGACACCTTGTGAACCGCCCTCAGCATGTAGCATTGGCACACGCCGCTTAATCTCTTGAAAAAGGGTTGGGTCATCTGACTGGATTCTCTGCATGGCATCGTGGATCATTTTCCTGACAGGTTCTAAATAGCTATTCATGCCTTTTTCATCAACCAGTGCCAGACATGCTAATGCCCATGTATAGAGGTTTTCATTGTCATCAATGCTAACCGGCAAAAACCTAGCAGGCCTGGGGATAAAACCCGCCTGTTTGAGTAATGCAAAGGCGTTGCCACTCCCCTTTACCTGCAGGACGGTAGAGCTTATTGGCTGTAGTTCAAGGATTGCTAGTTCTGGCCGAACACATAACTCGTTTGCCAAATTAGAGTCGCGAGTTTTAACCAATCTGACTCCTTGCTCTACCTCTACCTCCCCTAACCGTTCTCCAACATCCTGCAACAGATTTTGGAAAGGTTGCGGGAGTGCAACATCTTCCAAATCCTGAACAAAGTTGCGGGCTTCTTCCAACGAAATACCAGAATCCAAAGCTCTTATCAATGTATTAGTTGCAAAGCGAAAACTGACCATAGTATCTATCACTTCGACATCGGCCAATTGCGCAAGTCTCAATAGCCTGTGTGGATTCTGAAGGACAGGAGTGAGTAACTCCAAGGTAGGCTGAGCTATTAAGAGAGCTACTTGATTCATAGATTCCCAATGGTTTTCTGTTCCATCAGAATCTCTGAGTAAGTACTCTTGCGCCAATGCAACTCCATGCTGAGTAAGGGTGATATATTCTTGCTTCGAATCAGTTGCAACCAATCCCATTCTGAGAAGGAATGGAAAAAACGAGGCCTTAGTGCGGGATTCATCAAAAGGTTGAAGCGTCTGTAAAAAGCTAAGGAATGGATGTAATTCTAATACTTGGTTCTTGCGTTCCAGCAGGTGTTGCATTAGAAAGCGTCTATCTACAGGTGGTGGCAATCTCCACTGTTTAAGATCATCCTCTAACAGTTTTGCAAATGCCCTTTCAGCAACCCATCGTGGAGGGTGAGCCACAACTGCGGGAACCAATGTATCAACACAACCTTCCCTACTCCACAGCAATCCCATTCTGTGCAAAAGTGCAAATACTAAAGTGGCATCCCTTTCATCTGTTATGAAAGCATTAAAATTCAATAACTGGGCTAATTCCTTTTTGGCTGGAAGCCCGCCCTTTAGTACCCTTATTCCATTTACACAACGTAAAAGTACTGATGTTAAGGCTAATGAAAAACCAAACTTAACAACATGATGCAGAGTAATTCCTTCCCCGGCTTGGAAACTAAGTGCTCCATTGTCAAAGTCTGCCAACGAATCACCAACGCGATCAGGCACTACCCAACCATCAGAACAAGGAAAAATAAGGCCTAAATCAAAGAGCTCACGCGTCAAACTATCTTCGGGTAATTTTTTTTCAGCTACCATAGACTTCAGTGCTATCAGGCCACTAGAAGGCAAGTCTGCAATAGCATTAATAAGCCTTTTGTTGTCGTCTAAATGAAACTCCATCGTTTTAACAAGACGATACTTTCCATCATCAGATCCGTTGCAACTATTTGGTACAGGAAGCCTTCGTCGCTCACAAATACGTTTCAGTTGCTCTTCTGAACATTGTGAGAGTAGCTGAAAATAATTCATTCCCATAAAATTGGAGCCTTGATGCAAAATTAATATGACCTTTCAGTTTCTCATACATTCATCAAGACTGCACCTCAAATTTTCTACCAATAACATTCCAAGCTAAAAGAGCCTCTTGCAAAACCTATGGTTTTGCAAGACACCAAAGGTGATAAGCTGTACCCAAAGCGCAACCGAATCCAGCGGAGCATGTCGTCTTTGCAATAATTGTAAACACCAAGCTGGAGACGGTGCGGCGGAGGACGGCAGGTTTACGGCTGGGTTTTGCTTGAGGCTCAAAAAAATGTATCAACAAAACAACTTGCTCATCAGAATTGCTCCAGCGGCAGAGAGATTTAAGCTATCGACCTGATCTGTCATTGGAATTCTTACATGTCGATTACATTTGCGTCGCCATGTATCATCAAGACCATACGACTCCGAACCCAGCACTAGGGCAGACATTGGCTTGGGTTGCCATTGCCATGCTGACTCTGCGTTGTCCGTCACTGCAGTACCAACAATTTCTGCGGTGTTATCTGGGAACCGTTGTAACCACATGTCTAAAATTTGGCCTAGATTTTCAGTTTTATAGATAGGTATCTTCCATATCGCCCCCATAGAAACCCGAACACATTTCCGTGTAAAAGGGCTTGGACCCTTGCCCAATAGAATGGCAGAAACGCCAAGACCAGTCGCAGTACGTATTAGCTGACCAAGGTTGTCTACATTTTCTATCTGAGGCAAAACAAGGAGTCGTTTGGATTGGATTATAGTTGCTTCGGTTGGTTCTCTGGGTATCTCGCAACAACAGAGTACGCCTCTGTGAAATTGGAAGCCTACTAATGTATCCAACTTGCTGGAATCAAGAGAGATTAACCTTGTTTGATGTGGAATTTTGGTTTCCCATTCACCCTGCTGATTTGCATTACACAGTAGCGAAATTATTCGCAAATGGCCTTGCATGGATGCCTTTATTGCATCTTCAACAAGAAACCGTCCCTCACAAATGAAACATGAACCAATGTCAGGATGGTTTGCAACGCCCCCTCCATGAAGGCCTTGATACGGTATCAAGTCGGTTGCCCTTATATCAATGTTCATAACCAATATTTTACGCTTATTGGAATTTTCGCCACGGAAAAACGGTCTGAAAACTATTACACAATCGGAAGCAATCAAACAATTGTGCACTCTTTTGCACAAAACCTGCGTAAATATGGCATAGTCAAATCTATTATGGACAATATTCTATGAAGTGGCCAAAACCTAAGATAAAAAAATTGATGGCTCTGCTGGATTCCGCGCATCCGAACGCCAGTTGTGGACTTGAATACAGAGATCCATTTCAACTAATTGTGGCAACTATTCTAAGCGCGCAGTGTACCGATGAGCGCGTAAACAAGATAACTCCATCATTATTTGAAAAATATCCAAGTGCCACCGCACTAGCAAATGCAGATATTGCAGAACTGGAATTGATAATACGGCCAACAGGCTTTTTTAGAAATAAGGCACGAAATCTAATAGGAATGGCCTCTGCCTTAGTAAAACAACACGATGGCAAAGTGCCTAATGTTTTTGATTCACTGCAAACACTCCCTGGGGTTGGCCAAAAGACGGCCAACGTGGTACTCGCAAATGCTTTTGGAATACCAGCACTGGCTGTAGATACTCACATTTATAGAGTATCCAGACGCTTAGGACTCTCTGAAGCAACTACTCCAGAAAAAGTAGAAACAGACCTATGCAACCACTTTCCAAAAGTAGCATGGATTACAATACACCACCAATTAATTTGGCATGGACGATTGGTCTGTATGGCAAGAAAACCTAATTGTAAAGAATGTAGCCTAGCAAGTGTTTGCACAACTAGTTCCGGAGCAAAAAAAGACCCACATAACAAATAAGTCATTCTCAAGCTCCGGTGGATTTTGGAAACGGCTCTACTGGTTCAGCCACTCCAGCATTTTTGCCGGCCGGTGAAAACCATTTAGTCTGCGTAATTCTCTACCATTTGCATCCATCAGGACAACAGTTGGATAAGCAACGATGCCGAGAGGCTTTGCCAAATCAGGTCTGACTTTTTCTGTGTCAATTCTTACAGCAACGGCGTTTTTCCTGATCCAGTCTACGATCGTAGGGTCTGGCCATGTTTTTTCATCCAACTCTTTGCATTGAGCGCACCAAGACGTAAACGTATCAACCAATACTAGCTTGCCCTGTTTTGCGGCTTTGTCTTTTGCCTCTTCAAAGTCATGCTCGATCCAAAGACTGTGAGGATCGTCTGATAGCAAACCAGAGGCTGAACCACCTTTGGGTAGCAAGGATAAATCCAAGTATAATTCTGTTGCACGGATACCCAGCAAAATAGCCATTGCAAGCGAAAGCAGTGCTATTCCCTTGCGAATATGCCCTATTAGGCCAGTTGCTACTTCAAATGCTCCATACACACCAGAAGCAAATAGCAATACAATCGCCCACATAAAGTGATTCGTCCATTCTGGGACAATTAATCGAATATTCCATGCGGCAAATGCCAAAATAATCAGGCCAAGTGTTTGCTTAAACCGAGTCAGCCAATCGCCACTCTTTGGTAGGGCTGAAACCGATATGCCACCTATGATGAAAAGTACGCCCATGCCTTGGGCAAAAATAAACATTTTTAACGCACCTTCAAAGACTTGGCCATTAAGACCTATGTCCATAATCGCTGATCCAATCAGAGGGCCTACGCAAGGGGCAGAAAGCGGGCCGAGCACCAGGCCAGTTACAAAAGCTCCCAAAAAACCTTTGCGTTGGCCACTACCCTGAAGTTTGTTTGATAGCGAATCCGGGAGTTTTATCTCAAAGGCACCAAAAAGGCTGATCGCGAATAATGCAAAAATAACGCTCACAGGTATAAGAAAAACGGGTTGTTGGGCAAATTGCCCAAATACAGAGCCAGTCCGAGCCGCAATTACACCCAGGATGGTATAAGTCAGTGCCATGCCTTGCGTTAAAACTATCCCTAGTAATGCTCCTCTTGCCTTGCTGGCTCCCTTGGCTCCAATAACGGCCATGGTAATGGGAATCATCGGCAACACACATGGGGTTAAACTCGCACCTATCCCACCCAGGAAAAATAATATCAGGATTATAACCAGCCCATCCTTTGGCTTTGGGGGGGGCACAAGATTGGAGTCATTTTCTACTATCGCGTCTAGACCTGGGGCACTGTTTGGATGATTTTCGTTTGTATCAATTACCTCTTTAGAGTTTTGGAAAGCCGAAGGACTCCCACTAGTGTGAGCGTTGGAAGCAGGTTGTTGGCTTACGGAAGGCACTTGCTGGATAGGAGGTTCTGATTTAGCTTTGGAGTCACTAGGTATATCCTCGGCCTTAGCTGAGAGCTCCAAATCGACAGGTGGAAAACATTGGCCTCCTTCACCCTCCATACAGCTCAGAAACGAAACAATGAGAACAACCGGGGTTTTTAACCCTTCACCCTTAACCGGAATCCTAATGTTTCCACTCCAGTAAGGACTATCTAGAGAATCTACTCCAGAAGGTGACGGAAGATCTCCTACCACCAGCTTACCAGGTTGGCCTGGTTTGAGACTAACGGTAATTCCAGACGCATGAGCCTCAAAAGGCACATTTAATATCACCGCACCATTCCTGTAGGAAGCCGTAATATCTCTTTCGGGGTCAAAGTCCTGACCCAATAGTGGCAAAAAGCCAATCAGAGCCAGAAAGCATATCACTGTTCTATTCACAGACATTTGAACTCCAGAGTTACTAGCAGATCATGAATATTGTAACAGCATTATGTAGCTGAAATTAGTAGGCATTGCGAAACGATAACAGATAAACTAGGAAATTATGAATAATGTTTTGGTGACAGAATCCATACAATTTGTCGCAGACCACTACCACTCCCTGCCGAATTTTTCCGAACCCCGCCATGGTCATAACTGGCAAGCAGAAGTAACTATTCGAGATACTAGTTCGTCTACATTGAACTTAATACTTGAAGCTTGGTTAAAAAAAATTGATTATTCTCTTTTGAATGACCTACTTGACCTCAAAGGACGAAACCCCACAGCAGAAGTATTGGCAGAATATCTGTTCCACTTTTTGGAAAATTACGGTCTTTTCCCAATCAAAGTAAGAATACGAGAAAAGCCAAACTTTTGGGCATCCTGCTCTCTACAAAGTGGCAGATGATATTCTGCATTTGTAATCTAGTATCATTTCTGTTAGAAATCAGAAAGGGAGAATTGCTCTCTTTGCCTTTGGAGACACTGTCATTATGAAACCCGCAGATAACATGCTTGAACAAAAGCCTGCTGTGCTGTCGACGATGGGAGAGCGCATTAAAGCTGTGCGGCTGGCGTGGAAGTGGGCGCAGGAAGATATGGCCGATATTTTAAGGGTAGACCAAGCGTCCATTTCTTTTTGGGAAAGGGACAAGATCAAGCCGTCTGGTTCAGCCCTGCTTTCCTTGGCGGCTTTATTTAGGACTACAGTTTCAGCACTAGAAAATGGTGAAAATTTCGCAATACCTACATCACCGAATAGGGGCGAGGATAGTCGAAAGTCAAAGATAATACCCCGCGGTGTTTGTCTGCCAATTTGTGAGCAAGCTGGGAAAATTACTATCGTGGATTTTGCAGATGGCGGAGTAATCACTCAGCCACTAAGTGAAGCTATGATAAACCTTGGTCAATACTCAAAAGACAATCGAAAGATTTGGATAGTTGTAGAGTAGTGCTTCTGCGCAGTAGTCGTTATTCAGAAACCAAGGGAGCATATTCCTGCGCTTTTTCCTTGCCTGATAAAACTCTCATTGCACCCTTGGCCAAAGCCAGCATTTCATTTTCTCCGGGATATACAGATATCTTGCAACCGAAACTTCTTAATAGTCTCCGAATTTCAGTCACGAGGAATGAAGCCCTAGCCATCCCACCGGTCAACAACACTTGATCAACGCATTCTCCATCAAAAGCTGGAAGCATTGAACAAATCCATTTTGCTATCTGATATGCTTGGGCATCCAATACCGACCTGACTTGCTCATCGCCCTGGTTATAACGTTTTTCCAATTCCATAAGGTTAGATGTGCCTAGCAAATCAATAAGGCCCCCTTTTCCCTTGATTAATTGCTTTAGCTCATCAGTAGAATATGCGCCACTTATAGCCAGCTTCAAAAAAGCACCCACTGGCAAGCTACCGCTTCGCTGGGGAGTAAAAGGACCTTCACCGTCGAGAGCATCATTTGCATCTATATACCTACCCTTTTTATGTGCCCCAATAGAGATTCCACCTCCCATGTGACAAACGATAAGATTCAAACGTTCATAAAAGGTTTCGTTGTCGTCAGCATACCTGCGTGCTGTGGCAATTTGATTCAAAGCATGGCTTATTACTTTTCGCCGAATTGCTTTTACGCCAGTAATTTTTACCCTCTCCGCCGCTTCATCTACAACCACAGGATCAACAATAAAGGCTGGAATACCTGAATCACCAACCAAATCACGAGCAATTAATCCTCCCAAATTTGAAGCATGTTCCCCCGAAACACCCGTTTTTAGGTCTGCAACCATCCTGTCATTTACAAAAAAAGTTCCATGTTGCATTGGGTGCAGAAGCCCTCCACGACCAGAAACAGCGTCAAGGCTATTTATTGAAAACCCATGCGAGGCCATGAACTGTTCTATTGCATCTTTTCGGAATTGAAATTGTGCCGTGATTGATTTGCCTTCAAATGGAGCCAGTTCTTCTTGAGTATGCTGTATTTCCTTTGAAAACAGTTCAAGGTCGCCTTCATATATAGCGATTTTCGTGGATGTCGAGCCTGGATTGATTGCAAGGATTTTATAATGTTTGAAGAATACATCAGTATGTTTTCGGTGCAAGGCGGCATGTTTATGAATTCGCAATGTGTTGGCCTTTACGGTCAATCGAATATCCTCAGCAGTACAATCTTTTGCCAAACTCATTCCTTTGAAACCTACGCCAAAAATTGCGGCGAATTTTTTTGCGCGTGGGTATTGAGTAGCAAAAAGATAGAAAAGCAAGTTGCCAGTATCCAGATTCGGGCAAACTAACACGTTGGGGCTAGTATCAAAACCATGATTCTGAAAATACATTGCTGAGCGTTTGTTTAGAGCGGCACTAACTTTGACTCCACCTTGTATATTGATTGTCGAGTACCGTTCTTCAGATTCGACACGTTTTGCAAGAATTTCGGGAAGAATCTGCGTTGCCTGATACACACGGTCGGCTCCCCTTCCCTCATCTGAACCATGGTGAGAATAGCTGAGCATTGTCCCTCTGATGGTTGGCAACAGAGTCTCTGGCAAAATATCTCGCGCAATGACACATGTGCCAACCGCCACTTCCGCGAGGGTTTTGGCATCCATCGTAGTATTTACGCCAGCATCCCCTAGCACAAGGATATTATGCGGAAAGAGGGGCTGAGGATCATCATCTGGAAAAACAATTATTCCAGCCTCCACGGCAACTTCACTATCTTTCAAAACCATTATCATTGGTCGGAAATAATCTTTTGGATCGAGCTGGGCACCACCTATCACTGAATCCGCATGACCAGCCTGTATTGCCATAAGAGCAAACCAAGTTGGGTGTAACACCCGTTTTCGAGCCTCCTCGTTTTCAAATACTTCTCCTTTTTCAGCAAAGCACTTAACGAGTAGGTCGGCATATTCTTCAACTAGGTCATTTCTCTCACTAATATCAACAAAGGCGCATTCTGAAAATGCAAAGTCAGCGCGATCTATATCAAAATTATTCTTTTGATCAGCCAGCACTGCCCTTACATCTTTCTCAGATGCCAGCAATACAGGGTGGACAAATCTAGTAAGGTGACAGACCGCCTCAATTACTCGTATATCCAGTGCTTCCGGAAATATGACCGTGGGCCTTTCCCTATTCGTTTCAAGAATCTGCTGGTCGAAACATGCTTCGATATTAAACATAGTAATGCCCCACAAATTATTGTAAATATATCTATTATTTTTACTTAAACATCGGGTCGGGCTGTATTGTTATTTTGTGAGTCGTAATTTCCTTATCATCGACAGAAAGAGTAACTTTATAAACACCAGGGTCTAGCATTGGGGCTCGCCCAAAGCGTGCTCCACCACCACCTGCTCCCCTGCTGACTGTTGTGGCTCCTTGGCCTGCGTCACGCGTAAATCCCCAAAATGTTTTTTGGAGGCCAGCTTTTGCGGTGCCGGTCAGTGTTTGTAAAACATTTCCCTCAAAATCCTTGATAACCAGGTTTACTTTACTGGCTTCAGATTTGATGTAGTAATACAAATTTACACCAACCGGTGGGTTGACAGCCCTGTTGGGCACCCCAGCGGTATCACCTCTGCGTTCAAACCTGTTCCACTTAATGCCAGGCTCTGGCTCAAAGAAGTGTACTGCTTTCTCAAATATCTCTGGCTTAAACTCCTTGATTGGATAAATGTCGGCAACGTAAATACCACGCCCATACGTCCCAATAGCTAAATCACGATCACGCTCTTGAACAGCAATTTCTTTGACTAAGGTATCAGGGGCGGTTGTAGAAAATGGAATCCAATTTTTTCCGCGGTCGATAGTAAGGTAAACCCCACATTCTGTACCAATATAGAGAGCATCCTGATTTGCTGGGTCTTCTTTGAGATCGAAAACGGGTACGTTCATCCCTCCCGAAATATCTTCCCATGTTTTGCCAAGGTCTTTTGTGACATATATGTAGGTGTTGTCTTCGCTATGCGTCCTATACCCGCTAAAAGCGACATAGCATGTATTTGCGTCAAACTTACTCGGCACAACCCTTTTCACCCATCTATCGTATGGAATCACAGTTCCTCTAACATCCTTTTTAAGATTCCCTTTCGAATCGTAGAACTGGTCTGTAATATTTGTCCATGTGTTTCCAAAATTTGTGGATAGCTGAACGTTGCCATCGTCTGTGCCAGCCCAAAATATTCCGGGTTTCTTCGGCGATTCGGCAAAGGTATAAATGGCTCCGTACTGCAGATTGGTTTTTTTGGAAAGTTCGATTCTGTCTGTCATGTTTTTCGACAAGTCCGGGCTTATTGTCTCAAAAGTTCCTGTCGTGCCACGACTAAATGATCTATGGACGAATTGTGAACAAATATATACAATCCCTGGGTTATGAGGTGAAAGAACGATCGGCGCATCCCACTGATAGCGTTGTGCAGGGACTCCTTTTGCAGTTTCTTCAGGGGTGGTGCGCCTAACCAATGACTGAACTTCGCCATTGCTCATATTGATTCGACTAGAGGCTCCAAATTGGCTTTCATAGTAGACAAAGTCTGGATTCCACCAGTCACGTACTACATAGAATCCATCTCCAGTTTGGAAGTACTTCCAGTCCGATGGATATATTCCGTACTGGTTCCTGGTTTGGGAGGGTCCAAGCCAAGCACCATTGTCCTGAGTTCCACCCATGACGTTGTACGGCAATTCGTTATCAACAGAGATGTTATAGAACTGTTGCACGTTGAGAGAATATTTTTCTGTCCAAGTTTTTCCACCATCCCAGCTTTCGCTGGCAGAACCATCATTGGCACTTAGGATATGATCAGAATCAAGAGGATCAATCCAAATTGATCGGTGATCTACGTGCGGCCCACGCCAACCAGTAAGCTGGAATGTCTTTCCGCCGTCCTTTGAAATGGTAGTATTGGTGTCGCCACAATACAGTATTTGGTCATTGTTCGGATCAAAAATAATGCGACCATAGTATCCGCCTTCTGTCTGGTTGACTTGGGTACTGCCACCGGAATGCTTGTACTCTGTCATTCGCTTCCATGTTTCTCCTTGGTCCTCCGACCTATATACAACACCATTTCTAATCACCGGAGCCATATTCCTGAGGACATCGGCATAGAGAATTTCAAGTGCATTTCGATTTATCACCTGATACCTGCCTTTTGTGGCATCTGATTCAGGCTCTTTTTGCATTTTTTCAACTTCTGTTATTGATGTTTGCAGTGCTTCATCCTTTGGATACAGCTTCTTGGCCACTTGTTGCAACTTTTGTATATCAATCCCATTTTTGGTCAAAAATTCTTTATCCTTGATTTGGTTGTTTAGTTCGTTGACTAAATCGGCTTCCCTTTCTACTTTCGGTGGCACATATTTTACTAGTTTGGCCAATTCAGGGTTAATAGAATGTTTTTTGAAAGAATCCAAGTTATTGGTACCTTTATATATTTGTCCGGCTCTGAAAATGTTTCCATCTTCTGTTTGTAGTAGGCCGAGATTGACCCCTTCATCGATACGGGCACTAATTATCCGTGGATTCTTTTCGTAAATTGTAAGCCCGGTACGACCAATTTCACTACCAACAGGAAGCCCTGATGTTAGTTTTTTCCATGTTTTACCACCATCAGTAGACTTGTACATATCATTATCAACATGTCTATCCAGATAAGTCCAAGTTCTTCTAAATGTCTTATAGGCCGCCGCAATAACTATATCTGAATTCTTTGGGTCAATCACGAAATCGCCTACCCCACGGTCCTTCATCGGAAAGACATTTACCCATGTTTTTCCGCCGTCCGTGGTCTTAAACAGGCCACGCTCAGTATCGCTATTGTTGTCATACAAAGCACCTTCAGTTGCAACATAAACGATGTCAGGGTTCTTTGAATCAATTTCTATTCTTGGTATATAGTGGCTCTTTGCAAGCCCAACATGAGTCCATGTTTTACCGGCATCTGTGGATTTCCAAACTCCATTGCCATGAGCACTTGACCTTGCGTGCATTGGCTCACCTGTTCCTAAATACAGAATATTGCTATCGGAGGGAGCAATGGCCAACCATCCCATGCTCTGGTTGCCATATTTTTCGAAAATTGGTTCAAAAGTTGCCCCGGCGTTTTCTGTTTTCCATAGCCCCCCGCTTGCAGATAGAGCGTAATACACTTTGTTTTGTCCAGCTGGGACAGAAAAGGCAGTGAGGCGACCCTGAAAAGTTGTTGGCCCAACCCATCGCCAAGAAAATTGATTGAGATCCTCAGGCTTTAAGGCACTCTGCCCAGTAGCGGGCAACGCTCCAATAACTAAAGCTAGGGGGGTCAGAACCCCAGATAAAACTCTACCGAATGACCTGGACATAGCTACTCCAAAATAAATGATTGAGAAAAAGACAAACCAATCCTTATTATAGGAGGTTTGATTCATAGTTCGGCAAAGATTTTCGCTTCAAGTGAGGCATTTGTAAATCATGTTATTGTGAATGGTTATGGCATCGAAAACCAAAAAATTTACTGAATTATCCTCAAGAATATCCGTTGGGATGATTTTTTCTCCAAATCCATGCACTATTAATAATTTCTTCCAACCCAGGATATATTGGAAACCACCCTAAATCGGCCTTTACCTTTTCACTGGAAGCAACAAGCACAGCCGGATCGCCAGGTCGCCTGGCTTCTTCCTCCACAGGGATAGTGTGGCCTGTAATCCTGCGTGCCTCGTCAATAACTTGTCGCACACTGTATCCTAGACCATTGCCTAAATTGTAGGCCAGCAATTGCGACGGCTTTTCTGTTATTAGCTTTTTATATGCCAGCAAGTGAGCATAGGCCAAATCCTCAACATGAATATAATCTCGGATACAGGTGCCATCAAAAGTAGGATAATCTGTTCCATAAATTTTGATATGAGGCAATTTACCAAGTGCTACATCCAATGCAATGGGAATCAAATGGCTTTCTGGATTGTGACATTCTCCTAAGTGAGCCGAACTCCCAGCGGCATTAAAATACCTCAGTGAAATACAAGACATACCACGCAATTGGCACATCCACTTAAGTGCCCCTTCGACTAATAGCTTGGAATATCCATAGGCATTTGTAGGCTTTTGTGGGTGGTTTTCATCAATGGGAGTGTACTCTGGGTCTCCATAAGTAGCGGCTGTACTCGAAAAAATAAAATATTTCACCGAATGTGCCGCCATCTTATCTAGTAATGCTAAAGCTTTAGAAGTATTGTTGACGAAAAAACGGCCTGGATTTACCATACTTTCGCCTGCCTCAATGAGTGCGGCAAAGTGAAAGACTCCATCTATTTTTTCGGAGGTAAATAATTGGTCTAACAGCTTTTGATCACCGCTGTCACCTTGGATAAAATTTGCATCTTTGTGCACTGCTTCTCTATAGCCCTTTACCAAATTATCAAGGACTGTAACTTTGTAGCCCCCATTTATCAACAGGTCAACGGTGTGGCTTCCAATGAAACCCGCGCCCCCTGTAACAAGAATGTGCATGCAGTACCTCATCAATATCATCTGACCCGCGCAAAGCCATAAATCAGTGTCCTGCGTTCTCAACTTTAAGCGATGTCAATTTATAGTTTATTCTACTAGTCAATACATCGTAAACTTTATTGTTATGAAACGATACGCCCCCATTTTTGCCGGCCTTGGATATTCGACCATTTTTGGTTTTTCTTTCTTGGCAACCAAGAGTGCCTTGGAGAATGTAAATCCTTTTGAGCTACTGTTTTTAAGGTTCTCTTTTGCCACTCTCATTTTTGTCGTACTTGTCTCTTGCGGAGCCATTAAACTTTCTTACCATGGAAAGCCATTGGTTCAGTTATTACCTGTCTGCCTTTTCCAACCAGTGCTATATTTCACCTGTGAAACATTTGGCATCACCGAATGCTCAACGGTTGCGGCTGGTCTGATGTTGGGTGCAGTTCCTGTCACTGTGGCCTTTTTAGCCTGGTTCATTCTAGATGAAAAGCCAACGATAATGCGGATGGTAAGTCTATTGATTTCTTTGGGGGGTGTCGGATTCATTGCAATAACTCTTCAAGGTGGCGACAATACAGTGTTTGGCTTGCTACTACTATTCGGTGCTATGGCCTCTGCAAGCCTTTACAATGTGTTTTCGAGAAGATCCAGTAAAAACTTTACTCCCTTGGAAACAACGTTTGCCATGATGATTTCTGGGACTCTGGTTTTCGGCTTTCTCGCACTGATAAAAGGAGAGCCAGCAATAATCCATAGGGCTGTTTCGGTTTTCCCCTCAATTGTTTATCTGGGCGGACTGTCATCTGTAGTGGCATTCTTACTAGTTAATTTCAATTTGAGCAGATTGAAGGCCAGTCAATCTTCAGTTTTTTCAAATATCTCTACCGCAGTATCCGTTGCGGCGGGCGTTATTATCCGGGGAGAGTTTTTTGGACCATTGCAAGCCACCGGAGCAGTACTGATCCTCCTTGGAGTATGGGGAGCGAATAAAAAATAATGCCAAATATAGCCTGAAATATTTAGCGAAATTCCCCTGCTTTTATTTTAGCTATTTCTATCGCATGAGTTTTTAGTGCCAAGTCTCTTATAGGGTCTGCAGAATTTCCTAGCAAGTTTAGCCAAAAATCAGCATGATATCTCCACCATGCATGACCGCCCATCGGAGGATGACCACCGTTCAAATATAGAAAATAATCTGCAGATATCTCCATCGAAAATTTAGATGCCGATATTTTATCTGGTATCGAGAAATCATTTGATAACTGACCAAACACGCTGAAAAACAAATCCTCGTGAATACCAGCATTTGACATGTTGGTGACAGCCTCCGGAAATTCGTTTAGCAACTTAATACACTTTTTTACCCGTCTTAGGCTCAGCCCACCATTACCAACCGAACTGTAAACCTTTTTTTCTTGTCCTTTATAAATATCTGTATTTACAACGATGCTTAGCGATGTAGGCCATGGAGCACCTATGTAATCATAATCTTGGCTTACCCAATAATCCAATTCATCTCTTAAAAGAATCGCATCAGTTTGTGATATGAGAGCAAATTCAAAATTATCAAATTTTTGGTAGAAAAATTCGCTCAGCAATAGCCGACTATAATTTTCTACAGATAGAAAATAGTTGTCATCGAAGGTAATAAATTCGACATTGGGAAATAAATTTGAATAGTAGCTGGTATCAAGAGATTGCTGGCAGATAAATGCAATTTTGCGTTCTGGATTTAATACATCCACCGAATGTTTTAGCGAAAATAAATCCAAATCCGGAAGCTGGGGCAAGTAAACCGGAACAACAAAAATGACAGAGCTAGAATCGGTAGTGCCCATATATATCCTTTTCTCAAATTGGCTCATTCAATACAAACATTAGCTTAACTCCGTCGTCCAAAACTTCTCTCTAGCTCTACCAGTGTCATTTTTTTC
Organism: Holophagaceae bacterium; assembly: GCA_009783055.1. Taxonomy (GTDB): domain Bacteria; phylum Acidobacteriota; class Holophagae; order Holophagales; family Holophagaceae; genus WRHW01. The sequence continues at coordinate 109,265 of WRHW01000001.1, read as the reverse complement.
ATCACGGGTCTGCCGTGTGGACACGTTAGAGGATTATCACAATTGACAAGAGAATCTAGTAGTGCCTGAGCCTGAACAGAATCTAGGGCATGATTTTTCTTAATTGCCGAGCGACAAGCGAGCTCTGCATTCAAATCTTTTCGGAAATATTCTAAATCATTTCCTTTGTTTGATTCGATTCTTTTCACCAGGTCCTCTAGCAACAAATCTGGCGAACGATCCACCAAAAAATCAGGGAGTGCCCTTACAGCAATAGCATCTTCACCCATAGGTTCGACTTCCACGCCAATGCTACAAAGTTCCCCAATGTATGGGCTTAGTTTTGCCATCATCGCATGACCAATGTGGATGACTTTTGGCGGCAAAAATGGTTGGATCGCAGGTTGGGTTTTTCGTATGAACAATTGCTCATATAGCACACGTTCATGGGCTACGTGTTGATCCACAATCCATAACTCCGGCTGATTATTCATCCGAACTTCAGCCAAGAGATAGGTATTAGAGAATGACCCCAAATATCGGATAGTCATTGCAGAAAAATAATTTGACAAAGATGCCTCAGCGGCCCTAGTCTCCGTGCTAATGGCAGAATAGGGGCTATCCAAGCTAGAGGAAAATGCCTGTTGTAACGATTTTAGTACTTCTTTACTGTTCGCCCATAGCTGAGGATGCTCTGGAGCCGCAAATGGACTCTGCTTCGGTCGGTCAAAGCCCTTGTTGGTTTGTCTGGGTGGCAAACCAGACACGCTTGGCAGTTCTGTTTTTATTGCACCCCAAGCCTCTCGTGTCGCGCTACTAATCCATGGAAAAATGCGTTGGGGTTGATGAAATCTGACTTCTGCTTTTGTAGGATGCACATTTACGTCAACTGCCTCTGGAGGTACTTCCAAAAACAGCACTACCACAGGATATGCACCCTTTGGGAAAAAGCCTTCCCAACCAGTCGCCAGAGCCGAAAGAATCAGCCTATCTCTCACTGGCCTGCCGTTGACAAACAGGTATAAATGGTTGCGATTTCGGTAGCTCAAATCTGGCGGACTAATAAATCCATGTAGCTTCCAAGGGGGCGCACCGTCACTAAATGTAGCCAGTTTTGACGTCTTTTCACCCAGCAACGGCGCGATCCGATGTCTGAGGTCTGTAACGACTGGCAAGATAAGCTCACCAGACCTATCTGATCGTATCCTCCACTGAGTGCTTGGAGTTGCCAAGGCCATGCGCGTGATGGTGCTCCAGAGATGGGCATGTTCTGTTTCTGCTGACTTAAGAAATCGCCTACGGGCTGGCAGTTGTAAAAAAATATCCCTGATGGATACTGTTGTCCCCTTTGCTCTTGGAGCCGGTGTAACACCTTTTATCACTCCAAAATCAGACCGGAGAATATAGCCAAGGCCATCGCTCTGCGCACTATTTATTTCAAAACGCGTCACGCTTGCAATGCTTGGCAACGCCTCACCCCGAAAGCCAAAACTGCCTAATGCTTGTAAATCCTGTGATGAAATTATCTTGCTGGTAGCATGTCGCTCCAGAGCCATATAGAGGTCATCTCTTGCCATTCCACAGCCGTTGTCGGCTACTTCTAAAAACTTTCTTCCACCCTCTTCCCAAGCAATATCCAAAGAAGTAGCACCGGCATCCAAAGAATTTTCTACGAGTTCTTTGAGAATTGATGCAGGACGCTCGACAACCTCGCCAGCGGCAATTTGGTTTACAACTTGGTCTGAAAGAACACGAATGCGAGGGGAATTACTCATTTCTAATCTCTGGTGTATCGCTTTTTGATAGTTCCCTCAAATACTTACTGTAATTCCTTAAATCTCTTAATCAACGTATTGGTGCTACTGTCATGGTTCAGAGGCGCACCACTCTCTTGGTCTAATTCTGGCAAAATTTTATTGGCTAAAGCCTTGCCCAATTCAACTCCCCACTGGTCAAAGGCGTTGATGCCCCAGATTACTGCCTGTGTATAAGTGATGTGCTCGTATAAGGCAATCAGGCTACCAAGTATTTCCGGTGTAAGCTTTTGAGCCATTAATACGCTGGATGGTCTATTGCCCTCAAATACTTTATGAGGAACTAGGGACTCCTCAACGCCCTCTGCTCGTACCTCTGCCTCTGTCTTGCCAAATGCCAACGCCTCTGCTTGTGCAAAAACATTAGACATAAGCAGTTGGTGATGCTGTCCAATTGGATTATGGGATTTTGCAAAGCAAATAAAGTCAACCGGAATCAACCTTGTTCCTTGGTGGATCAACTGATAAAAACTGTGCTGACCATTTGTACCAGGCTCACCCCAAATAACTGCACTGGTTGGGACATCAACGGGGTTGCCCTCCAACGTCACTTGCTTTCCGTTGCTCTCCATTATCAACTGTTGCAAATAGGCAGGAAAACGGTGTAAGTATTGGTCATAGGGTAAGACTGCATGGGTTTCTGCACCAAAGAAATCTGTATACCAGATATTCAACAACGCCATGAGGACGGGCATGTTTTTGTCGAAAGGTGCAGAGCGAAAATGGACATCCATTGCGTGGAAACCACTTAATAGTTGGCGGAATACCTCTGACCCAACGGCTATCATGGTTGATAACCCGATGGCACTATCCATGCTGTATCTCCCACCAACCCAATCCCAAAAACCAAACATGTTGGCCTTATCAATACCAAATTGGGTAACTTTTTCAGCGTTGGTAGAAACTGCCACAAAGTGTTTGGCAATAGAAGCATCATCCTTCAGCGATTCTAACAGCCAACTCCGAGCCGACATAGCATTAGCCATGGTTTCTTGAGTAGTAAAGGTCTTGCTGGATACTATGAACAAAGTTGTCTCGGGGTTTAGATCGCGTAAGGATTCGGCAATGTCTGTGCCGTCCACATTGGAAACATAAACCACATCTATGTCCCGCTTGGAGTATGGCTTCAACGCTTCGTATGCCATAACAGGCCCTAGGTCGCTACCGCCTATACCGATATTGACAACCGCCTTGATTGGTTTGCCAGTATAGCCCTTCCATTCGCCACTTCGCACTTTATTTGCAAACACATCCATCTCTTCAAGTACAGCATGAACATCCGGTATCACATTGCGACCATCCACAGTTACCACCTCGTCCTTTGGGGATCGAAGCGCAGTATGAAGTACCGCCCTGCCCTCAGTGATATTGATTTTTCTGCCAGAAAACATGGCCTCAATCGCATCTTTTAATCCACGCTCCTCTGCCAGAGCTACCAATAGCCGTAGAGTCTCATCAGTGATTCTATGCTTTGAAAAATCAAAATAAATGCCACAGGCCACAAAGGGTAGACGCTCGCCTCGTGTTGGGTCAGAACTGAATAAATCGCGTAAGTGCTTTGGCTTAACACTTTCAGCATGTGCTACAAGTGCCTTCCATGAAGTGGTTTGCGAAAGGGAAGTCATTTTCAGTCTCCTAGAAATTAACCTAAGTTTAAGTATGCCCTCTACAGGGACAAATTATAGCAAGTCAAAATTACTTTCTTGGCATCCGCTCAGATTACAACTGTATTGCCCTCTGACAGGCTGGAAAAGATATGGTCGCCATTAATCAATTAGCCAAAACGAACAAAGCTATATACAATTGCGTTGGAGGCATCCCATGTTCGACCTGAAACGAAGCTATATGACCATTCTGTTATGTTTTTCAGGAATATTATTTCTTGCCCCAACTAGTGGTGACACAGATGCGAATTCTCCCGTTATAAGCAACAGAACAGTCCCTACCCTTTGGATTAACGGCAAACCCCAACGATTAAGTGATTGTAAGGGTAATTGGAGTGAAAAAAACTCTTATCGGGCAGACGCATTGTCTGTTTTTGTGTCAGGCAAGGACGTTTATGTAGCCGGTTATGAAGAGGATTCTGCCATGCTATGGAAAAATGGCAAACCTCAACACCTAAAACAAGAAAGGAAGTATGGTTATTCGTATAAAGCCACTTCTGTTTTCTTGTCTGGCAAAGACGTGTACGTGGCTGGAAGTGTAGGGAGATATGGCGATAACGGAGATGCAATACTCTGGAAAAACGGTGAACCCCAAGATCTTCAACAATCCAGTGTAAAAAACATAGCTTCTGGCAAAAGTTTTTATGTGGAAGCGAACTCTGTCTACGTTTCTGGCAAAGATGTATACGTAGCGGGAACCGCAACTATCATAGACACAAAAAATGGATATGATGACTTCGGTATACTCTGGAAAAATGGCAAACCACAATTTCTATATGATGAAGATAGCCTAAAAAGACAACATGCAAGTTCCGTTTTTCAGCTAGACGGCAACGTATATGTGGCTGGCAATCAGATAAAAAAACGCTCACCTGGTTCTCAAGCGGCCACACTGTGGAAGAATGGCACACAACATTTTTACCTAACTGATGGAAAAAGGGAGGCTAGTATAAGTGAGGTTATTGCAACAAAAAACATTGTGTATGCAGTTGGCTATGAGTATAACGAGGGTGGTGGTCTTGGTGACACTGCCGCGATGCTCTGGAAAATACCTTCACAAGAATTGAAAAAAGCAGGACAAAATACTCAGCAAATATCTTTTGAAACTCAACGTCTAAGTGCAGAAAAATATAGCGGGTTGGCTAATTCCATCTTCGTGATAGGTGAAGATGTATACGTGGCTGGGCGTGATAGAAACGCAAGTGGAAGATGGGCTACTACCGTTTGGAAAAATGGCAAAGTCATCCATCAACATAATATTGAAGCAGTTGTCATCTCAGAAGCAAAATCGATTTTCGTATCGAGCGGTGATATATATGTGGCAGGGCATGAAATAATTGATAACAATAAGGGGTAATAGTAGCTCTTACCCATCCCATCCAACATTCACCGGACACCTTATCCCGCCTGTACGCATGGTTTTGAAACAATTTAGACATTTTTTACATGGGTTAATATCTGAGTAACGGCCTTCCAGCATTTTTTTTGGAGTTTGAGGATCGGCGATGATTTGCCTAGCAATTGCTATCAGGTCTATACCGCTATCCATTGCTACATCTGCTACACCAGGTTCAGCCAGCCGTCCAACGGCAATTACAGGGATATTACAGGCACTCTTTAGTTTTGCTGTATAGGGAATATATATCCCAGGTTTTCCAGTTGGAGGCGGTACAGAGGTGGTTTGGAGTTGTTGCTTCCCATCTACAATTTCCCAAGAACCTGAGCCTATGGCAGAGGCATTTATTATATCTGCCCCAGCAGTCTCAAGGAGTTTTACTATCTGGGCTGAATCATCTGTGGACATACCTCCATCAAATAGCTCCACAGCGTGCATTCTGCATGAAATAATGAAGTCTTTGCCAACGACATTACGAATTGCCTTAATAGTTTCAACAACAATGCGTGCCCTACCTTCAATGTCTTTTCCCCATTTATCCTGGCGACGATTTGTCAAGGGTGAAAGAAATTGAGAATAAAGATAATAATGGGCGGCATGAATTTCTATTCCATCAAATCCAGTCTGTTTTGCCCTTATTGCAGATGCAGTATAGCTGTCGATCACTGCTTGAATCTCTGCCTCGTTCATTTCCTTTGAATCTGGGCCTGACATGAGGCATACGCCTGATGGCGACAATCTCAGAGTATTATCACCCTCTGCCCTCCACGCCCTGCCTCCGCTGTGGACTAGCTGGATAATAACTTTTGCACCATTGCGATGTATCGAATCTACTAACTGCTTTAGTCCAGCAATAAAGCTATCATCCCAAATTCCAAACTGGTTTGGCACTATCAATCCCATCGAATCCACAGCGGATGCTTCTAATACAACCAACGCAACTCCTGCGCGCACCGGAGCTTCGTACCATCTGATACAGGCTTCCGTAACTCGATTATCAATTGCCAAGCCTGTGACGATTGGTGCCATGACGATGCGATTTTTTAGCTGTAATGACTTTATTTGAATCGGCTCAGAAATTTTTGTCATATCTTGTTCCATAGCTATAAGGAGTGAATTAATCATGCAATTCAATAGTAACAATAGCTTGGGCGGCCAACCCTTCGCAACGGCCTATAAATCCCAATTTTTCAGTTGTAGTAGCTTTAACATTCAACACATCTTTAGAAATTCCTAATATCGGTGCTATGCGTTCCCTCATAGCATCTCTGTATTTCCCTATCTTAGGTTGCTCACCGATTAGCCCCACATCAGCGTGAACCACCCGCCAGCCTTTTGAATGAAGGCTTTGAACTGTTTGTTGAAGCAATTTTGTCGAGGCAATGTTTTTATATGCAGGGTCGCTGTCAGGGAATAATTGTCCAATATCTCCAAGACATGCCGCTCCCAACATGGCATCAATAAGAGCATGGATCATTACATCCGCATCGCTATGCCCCAACAAACCACTACCGAAAGGAATAGTAATGCCCATAAGAACCAGCGGGCGATTGTCAGACAGGTCGGAAAATCGATGAACATCAAATCCAATGCCAGACCTAGATTGCACCCTATTCATGTTGGCACCACCGAGCGGTGGCCATGTAGCGTTTCATTTTCGGTATCGGAAATTGAGGCAGTCTGAATAATTGACATCAACTCAGAAGCTATATTTTCTGTATCCTTCACACCCCCCAAACCAATAATCTTTGAACTCAATTCAGAGAGATGTCCAACGGCAGTTTTTATTTGCCCCACGTGGTACTGCATTTCAGGGTCTGCGCCTAGTCTTGATATAAGTTCTGCATGGCCTTCTATTTCAGAAACAATGCTATTGAACTCGTGTGCAAGCGTAGGTTCCATTGCTCCAACCGAAGCCTGGATATAAATACGTTGGTCTTCTTCAAAGAGCCTTGTCCGTTGAATTGCAAGCGCACACAACTCCACAATAGCCTCAAAAGCAGAGCGATCGATAGACTCCTCCATCGTGTGGTTGCTATCTAAATAAACAACACCAATATTCTTTCCCCTTACAGACAGAGGCATACATATTATTGTTTTTATTTGCATGTCAACAATTGATTGATGGGTTTTCAGTGCTTCATTTGTAGAAATATCTGAAATCCATATCGCCTCGCCTGTATAAAAAACATTATTGGCACTTGACATAGAAAAGTTGCGGTCTTCGCCTGAATCAGGGATGACGTTACGTTGGACAAATACATCTAACTTTCCATTATCCTCAATCAATATCATGCCCCTATCTTGACCAGACAAGCGGAGTAAGTGGTCAATTGATACCTGTAGCAAGGGTTTTAGGTCAAACTCACCTGCAAGTTGCTGGGCAGTGGATAGAATGGCATACATATTAGATTCTGAAGCCCCTACACGTTCAGGCACCAGTGACAATCGATAAGCCCCATCCGCTATTACAAGAACTGCTGTTGGCTCCCACTTTATTCTGCCTATCTTTACTCCATCTTTAAATGTACCGTGGGAAGAACCCATGTCTTCTGCCCAATACTGGCCACCATTGCACTCCACTCTTAAATGCACACGGCTAACCATTTCATCAGATAGAACCACATCGCATTGTTGTTGTCGGCCTAAGACTGCAACATTCCCCAGAGGTGCTTTCCTCTCAAATCCATTCCTGTCTTGAATGCGGAGTGCATATCTCTGTGCCATAACTTGCCTGAACTAAATTGTTTGTCTCAAATACAATATCACCTTGCAAGTTGAATTGTTAAGCCTGAATCAGCCGGCGGAACTACAGGCGCAGTTGGCTGTGCAGTTTGTGCTACCCCAGATGAACCATCAGACTCTCTACCACTTCCTGCGGTAATATTCATTCTCTGATCCATTTTACTCCTAGCAGTATCCGCTGTAGACATGATTCCCTCTAGCTTCAGCTTAAATTCGCCCACGTTGGTTGCGCGCTTGAGGGCTTCTTCTTCTGTAATCAACCCGCGCGTAAGCAAAAAATACAGACTCTGATCAAATGTCTGCATACCATATTGGCTAGTCCCTGCGGCAATTACGTCTCTCAAGGACTTGGTTTTATCTTTATCTTCTATACAGCTCCTCACGGTTTCAGTTGAAATTAATATTTCTACCGCCGGCACGCGCCCTACGCCTGTAGCTGTCGGAACTAGCCTTTGGCTAACCACTGCCTTCAGTACAGATGCCAATTGGAGACGTATTTGTTTTTGGTGGTGGGGCGGAAAAGTGCCAATGATGCGGTTAATGGTCTCAGTGGCATCAAGGGTATGAAGGGTTGAAAGCACTAAATGCCCTGTTTCTGCGGCATTAATAGCAGTCTCAATTGTTTCATGATCCCTCATTTCACCTACCAGAATCACGTCTGGGTCTTGGCGGAGGGCCGCTCTTAGGGCACTGGCAAAAGTTTTACAGTCCCCTTCTACCTCCCTTTGATTAACAACGGACAAGTTGTCACGATGGAGATACTCAACTGGGTCCTCAATTGTTAATATGTGCTCTACGCGAGTGGAGTTAATGTGGTCAACCATCGCCGCCAGTGTTGTGGACTTACCAGAACCAGTAGTCCCCGTCACCAATATCAACCCTCTTTGTTCTTCGCATATTGTCTTGATGATATTTGGCAACATCAAATCTTCAACGCTATAAATCTTCATTGGAATTACACGCATGACTATCCCAATGGTGCCACGTTGCTTGAATACGTTGCAACGGAACCTTCCTTTACCTGGAAGAGAATATGCTAAGTCAGTATCGTAGTTATCTTTAAATTTTTGTCGATGCTTTTCTGTGGTGATGAGACTATTTGCCATCGCAATAGTATCTTCTTGCGTCAATTTGCTAAATTGAGTGAGGGGTGTTAGCTTGCCTTTAATTCTCGCTACGGGGTAGTTGCCGACCTTTATGTGGAGGTCAGAGCCACCTAGTTCCACTATGGTAGTAAGCAAGTCATTGATGTGCATACCAACTCCATACATTAAGCAAATAGTTACCCCTTAGTTTAGCCTTATCTGGAGCAGAATACTAATGGCAAGTTAAGATTTATTGCAATCTGAAAGTTTTCGCTGTTATTGCTTGTAGAAAACTACTTGGTGAAATGGACTTTTGAACCCTATCATCTCATAATCACTTCTTTCAAATTTTACATCCACATGATAGAATAGTCGGTTTGCCCATTGATGACACTCATTTCTTGATGTTATTCGTCCCAGAGGGCAGTGGGAGCCCCATGACACCTATCGAAAAGATACGAAACATTGCCATTATTGCTCACGTTGATCATGGTAAGACTACTTTGGTTGACGCTCTGTTTAAGACAGCTCATGTTTTTCGTGATAATCAACGGGTCGCAGAAAGGGCTATGGATTCTAACGACCAGGAAAGAGAGCGTGGAATTACCATTTTGGCAAAATGCACATCAATACATTGGGGGGGCTTTCGCTTTCATATCGTTGATACGCCGGGACATGCCGATTTTGGGGGAGAAGTCGAGCGTGTATTGAGCATGGTTGATTCTGTGCTATTGGTGGTAGACGCTTTTGATGGACCGATGCCTCAAACCAAATTTGTAACCCGCAAGGCTCTTGCCCTTGGCTTGCGTCCAATTGTTGTTATTAACAAAGTTGACCGCCCTGGGGCACGGCCTCTCTGGACGCAGGATCAAATTTTTGAATTATTAATTGAACTGGGTGCTACGGACGAACAGTTAGATTTCCCAAGCGTCTACGCATCTGCAAAGCTAGGATATGCAACCCTAGACGTGAATGACGGTTCTGAAACACTCGACCCCCTCTTTGATGCCATTATTCGCCATTGCCCTCACCCCAAGGGGAGCATAGACCAGCCAGCCCAAATGCTTGTAACACTTATGGATTTTAACGATTATGTTGGTCAGATAGGTATTGGGCGCATATTTAACGGCAAAATCTCTATTGGCGACCAAGTTGCCCTTGTCAAGCGAGATGGCACAATCGAAAACCACAAAATTACTTCACTGTATGGTTTTGACGGCCTACAACGCATCGCTAAAGAGACAGCAGGGGCAGGCGAAATAGTTGCAATCTCTGGTATCCAAGACATTCGCGTAGGAGAAACAATTGCAAGCCCCCAATTTCCAGTGGCAATTCCATATATAGACATCGACCAACCAACTATTTCGATGATTTTTCAAGTAAACGATGGACCATTTGTCGGCCAGGATGGAAAATATACACAAAGCAGACGTATTCGCGAACGCTTGAACAAAGAGCTACAGCACAATGTTGCCCTTCGTGTAGAGGATACCGACTCACCAGAACGCTGGAAAGTTTCTGGTCGAGGCGAGTTGCATTTATCAGTGCTTATTGAAACGATGCGACGGGAAGGGTTTGAAATATGTGTTAGTCGACCAGAGGTAATTACCAGAATAAACCCCGCCACTGGCGAAAAAGAGGAGCCAATTGAAGATGTAACCGTTGATGTACCAGATATTTACATGGGTGTGGTCATGGAAAAACTGGGTTCCCGCAAGGCTGAAATGCAGGATATGTCCCAGGAGCTAGGACGCGTTAGACTGCATTTCAAGATACCCAGTAGAGGGCTAATTGGCTACCGGAGCGAATTTCTTACAGACACAAGGGGTGAAGGAATACTCAATAGCATTTTTAGCCATTATGGCCCCTATAAGGGGGAGTTACCCGGACGCAAAAACGGAGTGTTAATTTCAATGGATCAATGTGAAGCAGTTGGATTTGCCATAATGAATTTAGAAGATAGGGGCATTTTCTTTATCGAGCCCGGTACAAAATGCTATGAGGGGATGGTGGTTGGACAACATGCGAGGGACAATGACCTGGTTGTTAATGTTGCAAAAAGCAAAAAACTGACAAACATGCGCGCAAGCGGAAGCGATGAAGCAACACGTTTGACCCCGCCGCGTGTTTTGAGCCTTGAGCAGGCTATTGAATTTATTGACGATGATGAGCTAGTAGAAATCACGCCAAGTTTTATCAGACTACGGAAAAGAATATTAGATGTGCATGAACGCAAGAAGAGCGAAAAACGACTGGATGGACAGAACTAGAATATCCGCTAAATATAACAACTCATGGTTCGTTTTACTTGTGACAAGCAACGCTTGGAGCAAGTCAAACCAACGGAGTTGTAGACTGCGTTGCAAGCGTAACGAGCGTCTGGTGGGAAATCCCTTAGTAATTGTGGACGACTGAGGCTGTAAAGACAGCCTTGAACTAGGTTGCGTTTAATTGGGATTAAATGCAACTTGGTATGAAGCGATATTTTTGCTCAGTCCCTGGGCAATTCTGGGACGAGTGAAGTCATAAAGTGAGCTTCTACGCGGAATACTTGGCGGATTAGGGGAGCTGTCAGAACTTCATGGGGTGAGCCATCAATGGCGATGTTACCCCGATCCATTACCAATATACGGTCGAAGCGATAGGCGGCGCGAATGTCATGGAGGCTTACTAATATAGATGACCCATTGGTAGCCAGGCGGCGGGCTAGGGCGTAGACCTCTAGAGCATGGCGGACATCTAAGCTAGAGGCTGGTTCGTCCCAAAGTTGCAGTGGTGCGCCTGTGGCCAGTGCGCGAGCCAAAAAAACACGGCGACGTTCACCTCCTGATAGCTCTGTGACTGGCCTCTTTGCTAAGTGTACTATGTCCAAAGCGTCCATTGCCTCGTCTACAAGCTGGCCATCGTCGTTATGGGCAAAGCGTCCTTGGGCTACAACATCTCTTACGGGGAACGCAAATTCCACTGCGCTCTCCTGCCCCAGCCATGCGAGTATGCGCCCACGCTCTATAAAGGGTATGTGGTCGAGTATTCTCCCCTGCCAAATTACATTTCCAGTTGCTTTCAGTAGTCCTGACATGGCTTTTAATAGTGTTGACTTGCCAGCACCATTTGGGCCTAAGATGCCTACGCACTCCCCAGGAAGTATTTCTAGGCTCACGTTGCTGAGGCGACTCTCTACAGACAACCCGGTGACTGCTAACATGACCTCCTCCGCAACAGCCAGAGCAGGAACGGGCCACCAACCAAGGATGTGAGTACGCCCAGACGCATTCCTGACCCTAAAAACCGAGTTGGTAAATCACACAATAATACCAATGACGCTCCTCCAATCATGGAAAGTGGCAGTAAGCGTCTATGGTTAGGCCCATCCAACAAGCGGAAGATGTGTGGGACTACCAGACCGACAAAGCCAATTACACCCCCTACAGCTGTCGCCAATGCAGTCAAGGTTGTAGAAAGGGCAATCAGTTGCCAACGTAGCCGACGGACGTTTACGCCAAGACTCTGTGCTCCAGAATCACCAAGAGCCAGCAAGTTCATTGGTCGCCCAAGGGGCAAGAGCAATACGGAGGCTACAAGGATTCCTGGAGCGGCCATCCAAACATGTTCCCATGTCCTGTTTTCTATACCACCCATGAGCCAAAATAATATCTGGGCACCCAGATGGGTATGAGTTGCTGAAGCTGATAACAAAAAACTGGTGGCCGCTCCAAATAGGGCATTCAGTGCTACTCCAGCGAGAAGAAGATGCTCTGGAGATGCGCCCTTTCGGGCAAGCATCATCACAGCACCGGTGGCCATAAAGGCTCCAAGCACAGATGCAAAAGGTATAGTGAATAATCCAAGGCTAGTAGCAAAAACTATCGCAATTACTGCACCAAGGGCACCACCACTACTGACTCCCAACAGCCCAGGGCTTGCAAGCGGATTGCGAAAAAATGCCTGCATTACAACGCCAGAAGCACCCAACCCTGCACCTACGAATATGCCGACAATAGTGCGGGGTAGCCGTATATCAAAAAAAATTATTCTACTGGAATCATCCCCTGCTCCACAAATTGCGCCCCATAATTCCGATGGAGACAACATTGCCTCCCCAAGTGCTAGGGAGGCAACTATGGTAAACAGCAATATCAGGATAGAGCCGACAAAGAGGGGAGAGGATTTTTTCAACGCTTTGCCCCATGTAGGCAGACGGTACAAGCGAAACAGCTGTATGACTATTTCTGCAAACTCGCCTGCGCCGCGGCAACTATGGCGATGGGAACCCTAAATGGGCTACAGCTTACATAGTTAAGGCCACATTTATAGAAGAACATTACAGAACGTGGGTCGCCGCCATGTTCGCCACATACGCCTAGTTTTAGTTCTTTCTTTGTTGCTCGTCCTTTTTCGCAGGCGATTCGCACTAATTCGCCGATGCCTTGCTGGTCGAGTGTTTGAAATGGATCATCCTCAAGTATCTTCTTGTCAACGTAATCATGGAGGAAGCTACCTGCGTCGTCACGACTAAAGCCAAAGCCCATCTGGGTTAGGTCATTTGTGCCGAAGCTAAAGTAGTCTGCTTCGGCGGCCACTTGGTCGGCGGTGAGGGCGGCGCGAGGTATCTCAATCATTGTGCCAATCGGGCAACTGAAATTAGTCCCCTTCTTTTTGTTGATTTCTTCAATTTCAGCCAGCATCTCTGCCTTTGTAAAGGCAAGCTCTTTGACTGTGCCGATGAGCGGAACCATAACTTCAGGGATCGCCTTGATGCCCTTCTTTTCAACATTGATGGCGGCTTCGGCGATAGCGCGCATCTGCATACGGATAATTTCAGGATAGGTAATGCCAAGGCGACAACCACGATGCCCCATCATTGGGTTGAATTCATGTAGCTTCTCAACTCGTTGCTGGACTTCCTTTAGAGGTAGACCAAGCACCTTGGCCATTTCTTCTTGCCCTTTTTTGTCGTGTGGGACAAATTCGTGAAGAGGAGGGTCGATGAGTCGAATGTTTACCGGCAGACCATCCATAGCCTTAAATATGCCTTCAAAATCTTTTCGTTGCATTGGCAGGAGCTTTGCGAGGGCTACTTTGCGACCTTTTACGTCATTTGCCAATATCATTTCTCGGACAGCTATGATGCGTTCCCCTTCGAAGAACATGTGTTCGGTGCGACAGAGGCCGATACCTTCAGCACCAAAGGCTCTGGCGGCGTTGGACTCTTTGGGGGTGTCTGCATTGGTGCGGACTTTCATTGTGCGGTACCTGTTGGCCCAAGACATAATAGTGGCAAACCGCTTATATGTTTCGCTCTTTTCGGCCTTGATCGTCTTGTCAATCAGTACTTGGTTTACTTCTGATGGGAAGGCACTGAGTTTGCCAGCATAGATTTCTCCAACGCTACCATCTATCGAGATGTAGTCCTTACCAGCCTTTAATGTGATGCCTTTCACAGAGACCGTACGCTTGGAAGTATCAATAATCAGATCAGAAGCTCCGCATACGCAAGGCTTGCCCATTCCACGAGCTACAACCGCCGCATGGGAGGTCATTCCTCCCCTGCCTGTCAATATGCCCTTGGCGGCAACCATTCCAGCTAGGTCTTCTGGAGATGTTTCTAGGCGGACCAATACCGCATCCTGATCTTTAGCTTTTAATTCTTGAGCTTCTTCAGCGGTCAGGGCTATGATGCCAGTTGCCGCACCTGGCCCTGCAGGGAGACCCTTGGCCATAAGTTTGCCGGCTTTTTTGAATGTTTCTTTTTCCTTAACGTCAAAAATAGGAGCCAGCAACTGAGTGAGGTCGTCTGGGTTTATCCTATTCAGAGCCGTCTTTTCGTCTATCATGCCTTCCTTAACCATGTCTATGGCGATACGTATGCCTGCAAGGGCAGTGCGTTTGCCATTACGGGTCTGGAGCATGTAGAGCTTTCCCTGTTGGATAGTAAACTCGAGGTCTTGCATGTTTGTGAAATGTTTTTCCAGCTTTTGGCAGGTGTCGTACAGCTCTTTATATACACCGGGCATGGCTTCTTCTAGGCTCTTTAGGCCACTCTTGCCGGCTTGGTATTTAGTGATTGGTTGGGGTGTGCGGATACCAGCCACCACATCCTCACCTTGTGCATCAATTAGGTACTCACCATAGAAATATGGTTCGCCGGTACCAGGATCGCGGGTAAATGCCACGCCTGTGCCACAGTCGTCGCCCATATTGCCGAACACCATTGTTTGCACATTTACAGCAGTTCCCCATTCGTCAGGTATGCGGTTCATGCGGCGATAAATAATTGCGCGCTCGGTATCCCATGAATTGAAAACTGCGCGGATACCTCCTAAAAGCTGTTCCCAAGGGTCTTGGGGAAATTCGTGACCCAGCTTAGCTTTTACGATAGCCTTAAACTGAGAGCATAGCTTTTTCCACTCTTCGGCGGTGATTTCGGTGTCGAGTTTCTTGCCGGTTTTATGCTTTAGTTCTTCAATTTTTTCTTCAAAGTGGTCTTTGTGAACATCTAAAACTACATCCGAATACATCATAATGAATCGGCGATAGCTATCATAGGCAAAGCGAGGATTTTTGCTTGCCTTGGCCAGACCTTCTACTGTTTGGTCGTTGAGACCCAGATTTAGCACTGTATCCATCATTCCAGGCATGGAATCCCTAGCACCCGACCTGACGGAGAGTAGCAGTGGCTTTTCGACATCACCAAGTTTGCGCCCCTGATTCTTTTCAAGCCAGTGGAGCGCTTCTTTTACCTGCTCAACAACCTGTGCGGGTAGTTTTTTACCTGCTTGGTTATACATTGAGCAGACATCGGTAATAACCGTAAATCCAGGAGGCACCGGAACTCCCAAGCCGGCCATTTCTGCCAAGTTGCAACCCTTTCCGCCGAGGGTATTTCTCATTGTTGCGTTGCCCTCGTTACGATTGGCGCCGAAGGAGTATACGTACTTTGTCATGTTGAACCTCATGTGAGATGGTAATTATAACCAAAATAAGTTGGCTATGGATTAATAATACTAAGTTATGTGGTTTCAGTTGACAATTCTATTCTTTTCCCTTGCCAATCTGTCTGCTTTGGGTTGCAATAGTTACTAGTGCTTTGGAGTCTTTATGAAAAATATCATACCTGCAATCCTGCTATCCCTGTTTCCTGTGGCCCTGGTAGCCCAGACAGTCCATGAAGAAAACATTGATCCTTGCACCAGTATTATGGTTGGCAAAAACGCCTCCACGGATGGATCTGTTATTACTTCTCATACCTGCGATGGTAACTATCGAGCCTGGCTAAATATCGTGCCTAGGACAAAGCATGAACCCAACTCAAAGCGGGAAGTATGGTGGGGTAAGATGCACACTGAAACACCAGACGATTTAAGGGGCATGACCAAGAAGGGCGAAATTCCCCAGGTAGCAGAGACCTTTGCATTTTTTAATACAAGTTATCCATTTATGAATGAAAAGAAGTTAGCAATGGGTGAAACCACCTTCAATGGTCGCCGAGATTTAATTAACAGGGAAGGGCTATTCGTCATTGAAGAGCTACAAGCAATTGCCCTAGAGCGTTGCACTACAGCGAGAGAGGCAATCGAGTTGATGGGTAGTTTGGCAGAGCAGTATGGGTATGGCGATAGCGGAGAGTGTCTTACACTTGCTGACCCCAAGGAAGTATGGCACTTCGAGATAATGGGTGTGGGTGCAGGTAAAACTGGAGCAGTATGGGCCGCAGTGCGCATTCCTGATGACCACGTAGGTGTTTCAGCCAATATCCCACGCATCAGCGAGATTGATCTCTCACAGCCAGATCGCTACATGGCCTCTTCAAATATTTTCTCCCTTGGCCAAGAAAAGGGCTGGTATGACCCTGCAAAGGAAAAATTCAAATTTTGGAAAGTGTATGGCGGTGTTCAGAAACCTTATGCAATAAGGGAGTTCTTTATACTGAGCAATTTGGCTCCATCCCTTAAGTTGACTATGGATATGGAAGAATTGCCATTTACAGTAAAACCTGAAAAGAAGGTAAGTCCAGAAATGCTCTTTGCTTTTTTCCGTGAAACCTATGAGGGTACAGAATATGACCGCTTTCAAAACCTAATGGTACCTCCGCCCAGAAGGCCAGGTTCTCAAGCGCAGTCCGAAGGCCAACAACCAGAGCCGATTCGTAGCCCTGCGGTAAATCCTTGGATGAATAGTGATATGATCACATTGATCAACACACTTAAGCCGGGCACGATTCAAAACCAACGTACCATTGCAGTCCCCCAGTGTTCCCACAGCCACGTGACCCAACTGAGGGGTTGGTTGCCAGATGAAATTGGTGGCCTAGCATGGTTCAGTTTTGATAACCCTGGACAAAGCCCTCGCATCCCTCTCTTTTCTGGAATGTCTAGCCTTCCCAAGCCATTTGAAGTTGACCCTCAGAGGATATTCCGCATGGACAGTGCCGCTTGGGCATTTAGGCGCGCCAACAAGCTTGCTCAAGTGAGATGGGGTCAAACAAAGGACTTGCTCAATAGTTCGATTATGGAGTTTGAAAATAAAGGACTACTGGAAGTGCCAGGAGTAGAAAAACATGTCCAAGATATGCTGAAGGCAGACAGCTCACCTGAAGGTCGCAAAAAGGTTCAGGAATATCTAAATCAGTATTCCGGCAATTTCTCTCGAGCCGCCATGCAGAAGTGGATCGAACTCGGCGATGCTTTTTGGGCACTGTTTGCCAGAGGGTTTTAGTTTTTTCAATTGCAATTTATGGGAACTGCATTCTTAACTACCACTACTTTCCGGTTAGGTGAGTTGTTCTGTGGCCACGGTGGCCTTGCATTAGGCGCGATTTCATCAAAAATCAAAATACAAAATTCCACTTGGGATATTCAACTATTTCCAGAAGATTGGGTTGCGATGGAATAGGCTTATTGTAGGAATTGATATGGGAAAATCAAACAAACATGAAAATTATGAAATATTAAATTTAATTGGATATGGATTATCAAAATTTGATAAAGAATTTGTTTCTGTATTTGGTCATAAAACAAAAGTATCGCTATATCAATTTTTTGTTGATATAGGTATAGCTCAGACGATAGATACTATAAAGAATAGACAGGACATCTTTGATGGACTCAATCCATATACCACTCGCAAAGGGTGGTGGCAGAAGGGCGATGCTTATAAGCATCGAAAAGAATATGTAGATTCTATGTTTGGAGAATTAAATGTTTTTGAATATGCAGATGTTGTGAAAATGTTTATTAACGAATTGTTCAAAGATAAACCTTTGCCAGAAACAATAAAAATAAAGACCAGTCCTGTTATTCGTTCAATATTTAAGCAAATGCAGCATACCGGAATCGAAGCAGAGCATTTTTTTCTAAATAATTATAAAAATATAGAAATTTTTAAGATGGCAATTATTACTGATGCTCGTCTATTTGGTGATGGTTATGATTTTCAACTGTCAATAAATGAAGATTACTATTTGGCAGAAGTAAAAGGGATTCGAGAAAAGGGTGGGAGCATTCGATTCACTAAAAATGAATATGAAAAAGCAAGAGAATATTCCAATAATTACGCACTTGTTATTGTAAGCAATTTAGCTCAAGCACCACGAATGACACATGTTTTGAACCCATTGGACGAAATATCTTTTACGCCACAAAAAATTATAACTGAGCAAATTTATTATCAGTCAGCTAAGTGTGAGTGGTAATAACCAATCATTACCAAGTTGCGTTCAAATTCCTTTTGAACGCAATTCAGCATTAGGCTCCCCTGTCCTCACATTTCCCACCCAAGCATAAAAGCTTGGCAGGGCGAGCAGAGTGAAGAGGGTACTGGTAATAAGTCCGCCTATCATCACTACTGCTAGAGGTCGTTCCAGTTCTGATCCTGCAAAGCCTAAGAGAATAGGTATCAATCCCAAAATAGTTGCTCCTGCTGTCATGAGCTTTGGCCTGACCCTCCCCAGACTTGCCTCTTCGAGTGCCTTATGGAAAACATAGCCTTGGGCAATCAGTCCTTTAGCCTGGCTAATTAACACTAGGCTATTTTGCACGGCTACTCCAAAGAGACCTATCATTCCTACAATAGAACTAATATTCCAAGTTTCTCCAAAGAGCCACAAGGCAAGGATGCCGCCAGCAAATGCGTCTGGCAGGGTTGCAAGCACTATTAATACTTCCCTCCAACGCTGTAGTGCAAAAAATAGTAGTCCTGTCACCAGCAGAGCAGAGGCACATATAGCAAGTGTAAGTCGCTTGTTTGCTTCGCGAGCCTCTTCGATTTTGCCCCCAAATTTTATGTGTGCACCTTCCGGTAGCTTTATGTCTTTGAGCAGGTTATTGATGCCCTTTACAGTCCCACCTAAATCTCCATCAGTTCTGATATTTAGGCCAATGTAGGGTTGACTAAACTCACGACGGATTAGAGTTGGAGTAGTGGTTTCTTCAAACTCAATTAATTGTCCAAGGTTGATTGTGCGACCATCTTCTAAAATAATCGGCACCATCTTCAGCGTCTCTGGGCTTGATGTATCCGGCTCTGCAAAGCGAACTATTCTTTCAATTGGCTGTGTCCCATCAAAGCGCAAGCCTGCTTCTATTCCTTGGAGGGAGGCTTCCAAGTGTTTTGCAACAAAGGTTCGTGGAACCCCAAGGCGGCGTATAGACTCTTCATTTATTACTGCCCGCCACCTAGGTAGCGGGTCAGGAGTATCTAGGTTGATGCTCTGCACTCCTGTCACTTCTGCTATGTGGAGGCGCAAGTCTTCAACTAATGGTCTGATTTTTTCGAGGTTGCGACTAAAAATTTTTACTTGAATGTCCGCCGGTGTTCCTCCAATACCCTCAGCGATGCGTTCCTGCATTGGTGTGTTTACCTCTACAGGAAATGGCATGGACTCAGCGACTTCAAATATCGCCTCCCTCAAAACGCGCTCATTGGCGTTTGGCTTAAGAATAACCATGATTTCACTGTCAGTAATGGGGCATGGGTCTTCGGTTACATCAGCCCTGCCGGTCCTCCTGTAAACCGTTTCCACTCCAGATATTCCCTTTAGTTTTTTATCTAAAAATATATTGGCCTGATCTACCGCATCTAAACTGCTTTCGGATGGCACCTTGGAGAGTAGCATAAATGCGCGTTCATCCAAGGTTGGCAAAAAATTTGTCCCCAAGTGCATAGCCAACCAAATACATGGAATCGTAAGAGCCAATGCGAATGTCCTTACCAAGGCACCATGGCGCAATGCCCATACAAGTGCAGGTTTATAAACTCGCTTAATTAGGCCAACTATCTTGGGTTCAACTATAGTTGCCCCAGACGGAATAAATTTATCTACCAATACTGGCACCAAGGTAAATGAAAGTACAAGGCTGATGCTCATAGCTGAAGCCACTGCAAGGGCCAGCGGAGAATAAAGATTTCCGGCAAGCCCCCCCATAGAAATGAGGGGCAGGAAAACAGCCAGTATTACAAGGATTGCAGTAAATATGGGCAGAGCCACTTCAGTAGCGGCTTTGACCATCACTTGATAGCGAGAGTGAGAATTGGGATTTTCTTGCAGTCGGTGGACTAGGTTTTCTACCATAATTACAGCGGCATCAACCAACAGACCAATGGCAATTGCCAGCCCTCCTAGTGTCATTGCATCCAGACCCAGATTGGCAAAATAGAGCGGTATCGCCGCCCCAAAAGTGGCCACTGGCAATACTGCCAAAACCACTATAGACCCCCTCAGATTTCCCAATAGCATGATGAGCACAAATGCCACAAAAACGCTTCCAACGAGCAGGGCTAGACTGACTCCGTTAATGGCTCTGTCAACTAGGCTACCTTGGTCATAGATCAATTGTAGAGATATGCCATCTGGTAGTTCTTCTCGAAGCTCATCCAAAATCATCCTGACATTTTTTGCCACGTTCAGGCTTGATGCCGTTGGCTGTTTGACGATACTGATACCTACATCTTCATGGCCATCGTGCCGCACTAATCCTCTGCGAAAACAGGGGGCCTCTCGTATATCTGCAATTTCTCCAAGTGTTATCCAGCCATTTGATACCTGAAGTGGCAGGCGACTCACTTCTTCAGGCGTGGCGGCAAGGCTACCAGTAGAAACATACCAAGCCTTGTCATGTATTTCTAATACTCCAGCACCAAAATCTTGATGTGTATCTTCCAGCGATGCCAAAACATTGTCAAGCGTTGCCCCAAGAAGTCTCATCTTTTCTGGAGACAAAGATATTTGCAATGACTTTTCTTGGCCTCCCTGCCTGTCCACCCTTGCAACCCCTGGAACCGCCTGTAGCCTTGGTGCTACCACCTGCTCAACGTAATCTCTCAATCGCATGGGATCAATGCTATTGCCTTCGGCCACAATTTCAATTAGCTGGTGGAGCCTCCCCGAAGCACTGGTCAGCAGAGGAGGGCGTGTCCCCTTGGGAAAATTTCCTGCAACGCTAGACAGTCGCTCTGCCATGATTTGCCTTGATTGCCACAAGTCGGCATTGCCTTCAAAAGTCACTACAACCTGTACTAATTCTGGGATAATAAGTGTGTTTACACGTTTTACGCCAGGTATTCCTCCCATAGACTGTTCCACTGGTTGAGCAACTGATAATTCTAGTTCAGGCGCGGCCAGTCCAGGTGCTTGTACAAAAATACTCATTATTGGCAAATTAATATTTGGAAATAAATCGCGCTTCAAATTGAAGAATGTCAGCACTCCTGCCAATCCCCAGGCCAGGCTCAAAACGATAATCCAACCGCTTTTGGAAAATAAATTTCCGAACCAACGAGAGGCTAAACTCCTTGAGTTTTTTTGGGAGTCAATGAACATGGCCATCCTCCTCGTCAGGATGGGCAAGTTTTCTTTGATATGCCTTTAGTAAGTATGCTCCTTCTGCAACTATCGTTTGCCCTGGTCGTAGTCCATCTAGGATAACGACTTCTCCCTTAATATCCTGTCCGCGCACTACTGGGCGAAATTCGGCATGTCCATGAAGAGATACAAAAACACCCCAACGCCCCTCAACTTGCTGGAGAGCCGCTTGGGGGATGGTAATTGAAGGTGGAAACTGTATTTCAACTTCCACGGGGGTTCCTGGTAAAGGCAGAGATTTACCAGTAAGCCGCAACCTGTATGACTGTCGCATTGTGTCTGATGAAAGTGCTGGAACAATGCCTTCTAGTTTTCCACTCCACTGTTGACCATTGGAGTGCTTTACCGAAAAGGAATCCCCTAGCTTCCAGTCTCTAGAGCTAGTCTGAGCCATTTCCATCCTGACCACAACAGAACCTGTCGCAAGGAAAAAACCCAATTCCTGACCTGCACTGACCCCTTGGCCAGACATTACCTTGTAATCGACTACAGTGCCAGCACGAGGAGCCTTCAATATCCATGTTGCTCCTCCCTGTTCTGCCCTAATGCCAAAGGATTCTAGGGCAAGCCTTGCAGATTCTTCTTCAGCCTTGGCTATGGAAGCCTCGCTGATGGCCTCCTCTAAGTCCCTTTGGCTAGTTGCCTTTTTTGCGTCCAGCCTCTTCTCTCTCTCCAAGGCAGATTCCGCCCTAGACAACTTAGCCTTTGCGCCAAGCCAGTCAGCATACATGCGCGCCAACTCAGGACTTTTAACCTCTGCGAGAGCTGTTCCAGCCACGACCTGTTTTCCTGGAGGTACCAGCAATGTATCTATAATTCCATTAATAGGGCTAGAAAGGATAAATTGAGAAGCCTCATCTGCGATAACTACTGCAGGTAGCCAAATGCTTAACTCTTTTGCAGGGGCTACAACAATGGTACGGGTACCGGGAACATCGCTTAAGGGAGTCAGTAGGGAGTGATCATGGTCATGGGCATCGTTACTGGCTGTCGAAGCCACGCGCTCATGGTTATGACCCTCATGCCCATGAGCATCTCTTTTTTGACATGCCAGCAAAAGAGGCAGTGTCATGGCTGTTAATAGTGGTAGAGTTTGAAGTTTTTTCATCATATATTTCCTGCGGTCAAGGTTTGTAATTCAGCATAAGCTAAATACAGGGAATACTGGCGGAGCAATTCGGCAATGCGGATTTCAAGGAATTGGCGACGCATGGGAATAACATCTGAAGGTTGGTCTTTACCCTCTTTTAGGCGCATAGTCAGTGCATCAATAGAAGTAGTTGTATCCGGGATGTCTGGATAATGCGCGCTAGATTCGATTGTCTGCAAGGCTGACGCAAAGCGCAGGTCAAGTTCAGAAAGTTCTAATTCTGTATTTCGCTTTGTTACCTCTGTCCTTGAGCGTTGTTCGGCTTTGATGGCAGACATCTCACCGGAGCGAGGAAATTTATATGCAATGCCAATTTTTGTAATGCGGTCATCACTCTCCTTTGTATGGCTACCAGAAATGCTCCAACGACTATTGGATATAGCCGCCTGAAGGTTTATTTGGTTCAACTCGATGCTTTGCCTTGCAATAGCAGAACGGCGCAAAACCCCATTTTGATAGCTACTCTCAAGCTCTAATGCCCTTAATTCGCCTTTCTGCACTATGTTTTTTCCCTGATTATAAACAAGCGACTGAGGAGAAGTTGGAAGATCTGCAAGGGATTTTAGTATATTCCATGCTTGGAGATGGGCACGCTTTGCCTCCTCCCAATCCAGATGAGACTTGACAAATTCACCCTTGACTAGCTCGAGCTGAAAGGCTGGGTCGGCTCCCGATTCACTCCTAATACGAGCTATCTCAAGCCAGTTGTTGACTTGGGTTTTATCCTCTGACCTGATGGCTTCAATTTGTTCAGCCAACCAAGTATCCAAAAACGCCTTTTGAATTGACAATCTATTTTCTAAATCAGTAGCGGTATAGACCAGTGGAGTTGCAGAGTCTAGTGACGAAGCCAGTTGTCGCGCTGGTCGCCTATTGAGCAGTAGCGGGGCATCAATCTCCACCGTTTGGTCAGTTGTTGTTGGAGTCACTGAGTTTGTGCGAGGCCCAGCACTGACAGACACTGATGGTGACTCTCGCAACAATCCGGAGGCATCTTTGATCTGTCTACTGACTTCTGCTAGGGAAGCGTATACATTTAGTCGTTCAATGGGAACTCTGGATTTAGATAGCACATCCTCCAAGGTAAGCGGTGGGTCAGCACCTAGAAAGCATGGTAAGGCAATCCATATCAGGGTTTTCATGTTTAGCACCATCAAAAAAGTTGGTCATACCGTTGTGCAGTAAAGTAGTTTTATCAGTTGCCAGCACACGCTGATAAACACAAAGAATTAATAAACTTACCACAACCCAATAGAACGAAAAAAGTGTCGTATCTATGGTCGAAAAAAATTCTTAAGTTTTGCAAACAGCAATACCGATAAAGTATGCTATACGCATTTATTCTGATAACTCTTCAACTATGTTCTTGGTGGGTTTGGCCTAGGTTCGATAGTCCTGCTTAAAAATTTCTCGTTCTTTGCATAGTCAAAGTATGCAGACTTTTCCCTGATACTATTATTGCCAATTACAGATTCTGTTCCCAAAATTATTCCGGAAAAACCACTACAAAGCCATTGATCACAAGATATTCCATGTTCATGGTGGTGCCCACCCAAGTCTGTGTCTTCATGCTGGCTAACAATAATGAGTAACTGGCTGGCAGAGCCGGGATCATGGTGAGCCAACCCTTCTGCAAGCAAATGACCGAAATGTGCACAAACTACCGAGAGTAGCAGGGTGGCGACATGCTTAAGGCATACTTTAGTCATCACTGTTGAGTATAGCGCGAAACGCGCAAGACGATAAGCAAAATGTCAAAATCATAGGACCATTATTCTAAATATTTCTGGGTTTTGAAGTTGCGAAGTAAGTAAGCTACTTCCCTTTCTAGATATAAACTTTTTTCCGTTGAAAAAAAGAGAGGGGGGTAGAATTCATTAAGCCACAAAGGTGACTTATGCCATCATCCAAAATCTTCTGCCGAGTTGCGCTGGTAGTGCTGTTACTAACTCTGACCTTGGGTCTAGAGGCTAGGGGCGGGTTGCCCCAGCAGGCTACCGATCGCTCACGCTTTGCCCAAGAGGAGGAAAGGGTGAGTCTAAAAAGGCCAAAAAATCCCTTACAGGCTTCTTTTGAGCTGTCACTTGGCTATACAGGTAATTTGCTGTGGGGCAATTCAGGGAATTTGACGGACAGAAAGCCAAGTCATGGTGTATTCGCAGATTTAAGGAGTTATCCTTCCCAGTCTGATAAGCCATCCTCATACTTTGCCAGACTCAGGGCTACATTTGAAGATTGGAGAAAACAGACAATAGAGGGGATTGTCCACGACGAAAAGGCCCGAGCGAAGCGGTCGATGGCAACCATAGGTCTTGGGATATATGATTTTGGTGACAACCTTTCTAACATTGGATCGTACGTTTCCATAGAAGTCGGAGCTTGTCGATTCGAGGCAACGACAACATATCAGCCAATGACAAGCATCAAATTTACAACTGGGGTATTGCGGATTTGCCTAGGCCTGGAATTTTGGAGGTTTGTTTTTGAATGTGGCATGGACTTGAGCTTGCAGGGCAAGAAGTTTAGACCTAACAATGCCGATTTGCTAGATCCAGTGTACACGCAAACCAAGTGGGGCGAAAAAGTGTTTGCATCTGGTTTTGGCTATAGCCTTGGCTACAGGTTCTAGCACGCCTTTGACAACAGGAACTCTGCCAGGCTTGCTACCGACAGTCCATCTTTATTGCATTTCGGGTGCCAAACTGCTAGATTATTCTGGAGGAGTTGAGAAGTTGCTTACACATTTCTTGTAACGAGCTAAGTCGCCAAAGGAATAATGTTTAGGATATTTGGATTGGGCTAATGAATCAAAGTTTCTTAGGGATATTTTTAGTTATAGCCAGCCTTGCCCTACCCATGCTTGGACAATCAAAGTGGGCAGAAAATAGTTTGAAGCAGGGTTTACAAGGTGCCGAAGCTCCATATTCATTACTGTTAGTTTACTTTGGTGAGCAGGACAGAATTGGAGAATTGCAGGTTCTCGTTCGGACTCCTGAGATTGTAGAATTTCAACTTAAGTTTAGGATACTTGGGTCTGCCTCGGAGTCTGCAAGAACTGTTCAGCGACAATTGTCGCTCAATCCAAGCTCAATATGGGCAATAGCAAATTCTCAAGGATACATGCTTTTGCAAGGCGACAAATTTCCAAACGCAGAGACAATAATACATGGGCTAGAGTCCAAAAAAATATCCAGCCCTGTCGAGACATTGAGAAATTTTATCAAAGCCAATCCAAATCACTTGAGTGCTAAAATTCTGCTATTGAGACAACTACGAAAGCAGGCAGAAATTAAAACCGCCGAATTATTGAAGCTGGAAGTAAAAACGAGCGAAGAGCTATTTCAGAATCAAGAAGAGGAATATGCATACCGCAGATTATCTAATAAATACAACATTGACACATCTGCTTTTGGGAATAAAAAACTGGAGGAGAGTAAGGACCTTGCAATATGGGGTGCCTACGCCCAGGAATTAGACAATCTGTTTAATTCTGGGGAATGGAGACAGGTTCAGATTATGGAACCAGTAAATCAAATTCCGGTTGAAGTATGTAGCCCACTGATGAAATTGGTCTATAAGCGTTTATTACCCCAGGTATTATTGGCATTGCAAGAGTGGCCGAATAGTGGATCATTATGGAAGCTATATTCATGGATGCGTGGAGTAACTGGAAGTCAGCAATCTATGCCACAAGTGATTGCTATGCTTAATCCAACCCCCGGAAATGAGATAAATTGGCCACCCAAGGCCGCCTATAGTCTTTTTATTGAGGAGTGCATTAAGCAAAATAACTGGAAACAATTGGCAGATTCGCTATGGAACAAACGCCACGGAATAATTTATAGTCTATATCCGTTTTGGAAACTTCCCCCTGATAACGCAGTTCTCAGCCCGCAGATGAAGGATTTTATTCAGCCACTGCTGGAAGCCCTGATCAGGACAAATCGTATTGAAGATGCAGAATACCTAATTGCAAATGTGGCCAAGTTTAAGTTTTTCTCAGATTTTGTTATACAGGCCACCGAATTAGCCATTAAATGTGACAGGGTGATTTGGCAACAAGATGGTCAAAACTCGAAATAAAAATAAAAACAGGCATAGAAGGGGACGATGACTTAGAAGCCAAATTATGGACATCAAGATCAACATGGGCTTTTGAATGGCTACCCTCTCCGCAGATAATATTTGTTAACACATATTCTTCTCTGGATTATGAGCAATGGCAAAGTTTACATTTAGTGCTTGACGATATTGAGCTACTAAGGCCTGAATTTCTAGATAGAGACCTTTCTGAATTGATGATGAAACGGGAGAGATGGTATGGAGATGAACCCAAGTGGGCGGTATTCAATACTGAGCTAAAAATGGTTTCCTCTGGCACAGGTCTGCCTTCCAAAGCTGAATTACAGGAATTGGTTTCTGAAATGAAGAATGAAGAACTAAGGTCATTGCAACGCTTTGTTAGGGAATATCCCAACCAATATGATGCCAAAGTAACCTTAATACATCACCTACGGGATATAGCCCTTGAAAAAACAAAGGAGAAATTGCTCGATTGTCGGGCTAGAGGTGTGGAGATGGCACTCTCTTCCGAAGATGATCTTTTGATTTGGGGAGAGTTTGCAAGGTTGTTCAGAGAGCTTGTCCACTACTATTCCAGGAATAATTTTTACTACTACCTACCCTATGGTATGCCATTGATAATGGAGCCAGGGAATGAAGTTGAGTATCTTTTGGATGGGCTAAAATACAAGCTATTTGACTACAGCCCCACAATGAACGCCTTGGCAAACGAACTGTTGCCAGTTATTTCAGATGGCATCAACAGCCAACCAGAAAACAAAGATTACTGGAAATTATGGGCATTCTTAGCCGCCATTTCTTCTAAGGGTCAACAAGTATGGGACTTATTGGATGGCCTGGTTGTTTCGCCCTATGGTGATAAATCCAATTTGCCTCCATATGGCATCCTGGAATACTTGGTAGCAAATCATAGATATGAAAATAATTGGCAGGGCATAGAAGACCTGCTTGAAAAATGGTGGGAGAGTATGATTGCCAACGGAAAACTCTATGAAACCAATGTCAGCAACGCCGGAAACGTAAAATTCATACCGCTTCTGGAGGCACACTTGTTTTTGAACCATGAAAGCAAGGTGAAAAATCTTCTTGATTCTTGGAAGCTAACTAGGAATTGGGAGCAGGGCAAACCACAGGTAAAAAAACTATTTGAGCGGTTTGGTAGAGAATATAAAGACTGATGCTTGTTAAAATTGCAGGACTGAATAATTACACTAGTGCCATTATCCCTACCAGGAAAAAGGCTGGTTCCACGCCGGGGTCGAAGCGCGGGCGTTCTGCGGAAAAGCGAATTCGATAAACCCAGTGGTACACAATTGGGTATATAGTGCAAATGGTCAACACCACCAAGAGTTTGATGTTCATTGTCTGGTAGGCCATCACTGCATTGAAACATAGTGCAAACGCTAGCATGGCATACATCATAAATTGAGATTTATTTCTTCCTAAGAGGATAGGCAGGGTTTCATGCCCCATTATCTGATCCTTTTGCATATCGGAAAGGCTCACGATGATGCTCCGGGCAAATACTAGAGCTCCAGCAAAAAGCAACGAGCCAATACTCTGCCAGCCCCAGGAATGGTCTTGTTGCCAAGCTGGTAACACTATTCCGATTATCGCCAAGGCAAGTGTTATTAATATATCTTTAGAGCCTGGAATTGCCCTCAGGCTGTATGACTTGTGAAAAATTTGGACTCGCAGTTTATAGCTTAGTCCAAGGACAGATGCACCTACCACTGCAAATGTATAGCCCCTTCCCTGAGCCATCCCCAGAGCAACGGCTACCAGCAAGGCTATTCCAGCCAGAGAAATCAGCAATCGCCTGTGACGCTCTAAATATCTTCCTCTAGCTGGTCCTTTTGAACCAAGGCCAAAGGGGTCGAGATATGGTTGGGCCAGATACATGGCAAGCGAGTAAGCGAATAGGATAAAAACACTAGTCCAGTCTCTAACAAGCCCCATACAGGTATGTATACCTATGGCCATGACAGAAATGCCCAAGCAGAGTAAAATTGGTGAAAGAAGCGGTTCCTCAAACAACTCTCTAAGTTTTGCAGGTCTACTTCCATGTTGTTGCAAGACATCTACCACATCATCTACGAGCCACGTAGGAGTGGATGCTCCGGCAAGTACTCCAACAATTTCATCCCCCCTAAAAGCACCAAGGTCAATTTCGGATGCTATCTCAACAAACTGGACAGGTTTATTATTTTTCTGAGCCAAAAATGCGAGATGCTTGGTATTGCTACTGTTTTTCCCACCTACAACAACCACATAATCAACATTTGTTGCAATTCGTTCTGCCTCTTCCTGTCGTCTCCTTGTGTCTTCACAGATGGTATTTTCAACTACGATTTCTTCTGCGGAACTCTTTAGCTCATCCACAATCAAGTTAAAGTCTTTGTTAGTAAATGTTGTCTGAGCAACCACGAAGACTTTTTTTAATTGTTCGGGGGGTATCGCCCTTGCTTCTAATAGGTTTGCGACAATCGCACTCCCTGCTTGTGCAAAACTGCGGTGAGCCAGGCTTTCGGCATGACCGTGAGTGCCTAAGATTATTGTGAAATAGCCCCTCGCGCTCCATTTTTTTATACGGCTATGTACCTTTGCAACTTCAGGACAGGTTGCGTTAATAACAAATATTTCCCCTTCTGATTGCCTCGCCTTTAATTTTTTCAAGTCCTGAATAGGAATCCCATGCGCCCTCACGAGAACAGTTCCACTGCTCACTTCATCAGGAGTATCAACAATGCTCACCCCGCGTTGGTTGAGTAGAGTGAGTGCCTGCGGGTTATGAATTAGAGGCCCAAGGGTTTGTACGCGCCCTCGCTTTTTGCCAGAGGCATCTAGCACGGCATCCATAGCCCTTCTTACGCCCCAGCAAAAACCAGCCGTCCTCGCAACAACCACTTCCATGCAGACCTCATTTTGAGATTAGCTCACAATTAGCCATTTTCAATACCTGTTGTGGTTTTGAAACAACGGAGTTAGTAGGAAGGGGGCTCAGTCCGGTGCAACTTTGTGCCATACGGCTCAATGGGGGGGTAATTCGTATAAGTACCTTGAGGTGTATTTATCGAAGCCGTTTGCAAAATTCCCCGGACTGTTTTTTCATAGCTACTACGTGCTCACTCGCCATCGCATAAGTGGCCTTTCGGACAAATCCCAAATACAGAAACCGTGAGGTAGCCTTTTTATACCCAAGTTTTTTCTGATTATCTTCTTGGCTACCTCTATGTTTTGGGCAACTATCGGGCCGTATTCTAAGAAGAAATCCGGGAGCTTGAAGCCATAAGAGTGCATAATACCTCCGAACAATAAATTTTATTTTCGCTTATTTTTTGCTTTTTCGCAAGTATTTCGTAAAAAATTACAATTTTTTTACAATTTGAACTCTTCTGTGACTTTGAGGGGTTACTAATAGTGAAACTGCTATATTCAAATATTGGGGATGTATATGTGGTACGGTCGATGAACCTAGTCATATTATTTCAAGATGACTTCATTTCAGACTGTCAAGTGCGACTGACTGGGCGCAGGTTAGAACACATAAGGAATATTTATCGCGCAAAGGTTGGCGATACCCTGAGGGTTGGGCTTCTTAACGAAATGATGGGGCATGGAATTATTACTGATTCGGACGAACATGAAATTGAAATGGAGGTGGTCCTCGACCAACCGCCACCCCATAAATTGCCCTTAACCTTGATAGTCGCACTTCCTAGGCCAAAAGTGCTTAATCGAGTTATAGCCTCTGCTACCAGCCTTGGTGTGGCTAGGATAGTGCTATTCAATGCTTGGAAGGTAGAAAAGTCATACTGGAAAAGCCCACGCCTAGATGAGGCGAACTTACTGCACCAGCGTATCTTGGGCTTAGAGCAGGCGAGTGATACAGTATTGCCAGACTTGCAATTGGCTAGATTTTTTACTCCATTTTTGCAGAATCAATTACCAAGACTTGTCTCCCAGAGCATTTGCCTTGTCGCACACCCAAATGCTATCAAGCCATGCCCTACCGATCTGCAAGAGCCTTGCACACTTGTGCTTGGACCAGAAGGCGGTTTTATTCCTGATGAGATAAGCGCATTAGAAAAAATAGGCTTTCTGACTGTTAGCCTTGGCTCTAGAATTCTCCGCACCGAAACAGCACTGCCAGCACTGGTGGGAAGGCTATATAGTGGATAATGTGGCAAATTTAAGAGTGGAATTCAACAAGAATGATGACTTAAAGACCAGCCGCCTTTCAGGAGTGCCGAAACCGCAACCTGCTACTAGCGGCTGATCCTTTCCTCCCACTCCCTTGCAAGCCACTCATAGTCTTTTTCTCGTGCCAATGCAACTATTTTTGAAATATCCTTAAATGTCCCCCCGGAATCCATCCAAGTGTTAAAAATTTTATTAGCTTCGTCAGGCTTTTCGCCATTGAGATAGGCATCAATCAAAAGGATACCCGTTCTGTCTCCAACGGTAGGGAGGTACCTCTTCCTCAATGTATCAAGGTCTTCAGGGTAGAGGAATTCATGGAAATCCCTTTCCCATGCCCTCTTTAGCATTTCGATCACTCGGTGCCAGTTGCCAGTTTTTTTGCAATAATTATAGTAGCGGGACGTGGCGTTAGGTGGCGGTATGGTTTCATACCCAGAGAGTGGGCTTAATTTTATCTGATCCAAAAGGGGTTCCATTGAGGGACTTTCATCTTCAATTTCTGCCCAAAAAAGCCATTGATACCAGAGGTTCAGGGAGGATGGCTTTCTTGCCAGCAATGATTCGATAGCCATCAGATATGATTTGGATAAGGCCTGCAAAGAGGAGTGCTTTAATGTTCCCCAGGCAGTTGGCGCAGAATGAGGGGTTGCCAAAGTGTCTTGATTATCCCGCATTATTCTTCTAAACAGCCTGGCAGTATCTTCAAGGAGATCTTCAACCACCTCCTTAGATGATGATTGTCTCGACAATTGACGCAGGTTGTTGCCAATCAAATAAAAGTCGATTCCGGGAGTGTTGCCATGTTTAGCAATATACGAACTGCCAAAGTTATAGGGGGCTTCGACCTTGTGGTGTGCCAGGATGCTTCTCATGGTGCTTACATCGGGTATTACTTTATCCTGATGCAAAAGCCTGCCGTCCGCTCCAATGAGTGCCCATAGCTCCACATCATCTCTTTTCCATCCAAGCGTGGCGAGGTTCTTTTCTGAAGGCCCAGCGTAAACCACTATATTTGCTTCTAGCAATGCAACCAATTCCTCGAATTCTTTATGGTAATTGCCGTTGTAATTCCCCATTAATACAAAGATAGGCTCACCAGAATAAAAACCGGTACTAATATAGGGAACCTTATTAACCTGCATGCCCTTCTCCCAAATTTTTGCTATTTCTTCCATACCTGCTATTCGAGCCGCACTGACTGCATGTTTCACGTTGGTGGAATTTGATATGAATTCGCCTAAATCGAAATCATCCTGCAGACGAATCATTTCATCAAAAAGATCATTGGCATCATCAATTCTGCCGAGCATCAACAGAGCCTCCAGGTGTGGAGCGTAGGCAGAGCTACCGGGATAGCCTTCTATTGGAACATAATTGACGCTGGTTGCTGTACCGCCGCCGGGACTCCAATGCACAAAACGTTCGTTGTTATGGCGCACTACAAATCTTTTTGCCTGGCTAGCAAATTTTATTACAGATTCCCAATCTTTCTTAAGGCGTGCCTCAGAAGCAAGCCAAACGCATACTTCCTCAGAAGGACAGTAAGCACTCCTAAAGGGAGTAAATACTCCAACTGAATCAATAAAAGCATCCCATTTATGGTCAGGTATACTTCTAGCCATCCATGCCCAGATATTCCACAGAGTTGTGTTTGTGGGCTGTTGTCTAATGGCAGATTCAACCTTGCCAATATTCCTTCGGAAAACTTCGCGCATTAAAGGGCTGTATCGCTCAGGTTGATCTTCTTCTGGTTTGAAAAATTGAATCTCAATACCCAGCCATGAGCCTTGAAAAACGTTATTGGTTTCTGTAGCAAGGACTCCCCATTTTCTAAGGTCTTGCCCTACGTCTAGGTCTTCATCAAAGGTTAGCGGTTCATTCAACATGGCTCTGCGACGGACTTCCTTTAGCAAATCTGTCTTGGCATCAATGTGGTCTGGGTTTTCTCTCAGGAACGCTCTGACTGTTTGTAACGGGGTTCGATAACCCATTTTCTTCAATAGTTGTTCAAATTCTTTGGAGCCAGGAATTTGAATACCAGAGGTAATCAGTTGGCCATCCATACCTAGCGCAAGCCATTTAGTTTTTGCATCCAGGTTGTACAAGCCGTGTACCCATTTCTCAAAGGGTTCTATACTTTTTTCGCTGAGAGCAAATACAGCGGTTGTCCCATACGTTTTATATTGGAAGCTTGCACGATTGAGCAAAACAAATCCGTAGTCATTTATTTCTTCTGAGTCCACGACTTGTTTCCATTTGCTTCTGGCCTGCGAAGCCCATTCTCCCAATAAAATTATCCTGTTGGCATGTACCCTATTGAGGTTGAATTCAAAAGCAGATTGGCAAAACATGGGCTGGAAGATAGTCAGTACCAAAATCACTGGAATAAATATACTTAGCTTCATAAACCCTCCCTAAAGAATTTTTGCTCTATGGGCTACTCCCATAACGATTGCAATACCTAGGAAATAACTGATTACGCTACTGCCCCCATAACTAAAGAATGGCAGAACTATCCCCTTGTTTGGCAGACTTCCTATGGCCATGGCGATATTGACAAAAATGTTTAGTCCGAGCAGAGCCGCCGCACCTGTGCAAAAATAGCTCTCTGTAAGTGT
Source organism: Holophagaceae bacterium (assembly GCA_009783055.1). GTDB lineage: Bacteria > Acidobacteriota > Holophagae > Holophagales > Holophagaceae > WRHW01. The sequence continues at coordinate 75,669 of WRHW01000001.1, read as the reverse complement.
TTTTGCATTTCGGGACACCGCTAATATCCTGCTTAAAAAAAGACCGAATAATCCCAAAGCCAGCAATACACCAAAGAATCCACGCTCCTCAGACCATACGGCGAAAATGAAATCGGTAGTTTTTATGGGCAAATAATTCAATTGGGTCTGTGTACCTCCAGTTAATCCCTGCCCAAATACATTTCCAGCCCCGATTGCTATTTTTGCCTGATTTGTCTGATAGTTTTTGCCCTTTAGGTCAGAAGTTGGATTTAGCCAATTAATAATGCGTTGCTTTTGGTGGTAGGCGATCAAGTTTGTTTTCCATGCAACTGTCCCCACCATGCCAATTGCTAGGATTGATGCCAATACCCACTTCCAGTTAAGACCTTTAATAATGGGTATTAATATTAGGATGGGCATAAATGATATTGCCATTCCTAGGTCTGGCTGTTTGGCGACAATAGCCGCAGGCAAAATTACTGCGGAAATAACAACCAAGATTTCTGGCAATCCTATCTGGTCTGAGGTGCGCCGGCCTAAAAAATCGGCAACGAAAAGCAATGTGATCCATTTAACAAGTTCGCTTGGCTGGAAACTATAGCTACCAACGCCTAGCCACCTCCTTGCGCCTTCCCCGGCTCCAAGTTTTAAGCCCAGTGGAGTAAAGGCAACTAGTAGTAACAGGAAAATGCCAATTGAATATAGAGACAGGCTTTTTTGAAAAAACTGCATCGGAGAGCGACTCGCAATAATTGTCATCAGGCTAAGGCTCATGCAAAAGAACACAAACTGTTTAATCCAAAAATTAGAGTTTAAATTTTTACCTGCTGAGTATAAAGTGAGTAGACCAAGTCCCATGAGCAAAAGCATTGGGAAAAGTAAGGAATAGTCCAATCGCTGGATGCGCTCTTTCACTTTCGTAGCCCTGAAACAAATTATGTGTAATGATGGGTTTCTCAAGGAACAATCCAATAGCGTGCAAGTTTTTTGGCGAATGCACCAAAGCCTTACAGGTTCTTGGGAGCTTCCCTGTCCCCATAGATTACAGCAAAATGGTTGATGACTGCGCCCTAATTTTTGAAAGGCATAGTCTACTTCTTGGAAATGCTCGGATACACGAGGCAGTCACGCCAACCATCTCCGCTATGACCAGCATTTTTATCGCTTTGGGGTTTATTGATGCAGTCACCCTCATAATCAAAAACCTCTCTGTATCACTCACGGGACTTGCAAAATCATAGATTTTGCAAGTGGCTGTACAGTATCAATGGTAGATTTTGACTTTGAGTTCAATTATATATACAGTTATTACAGTCAGATTGTTGACTGGTACTACAATGTAATTTAAGGAGAAGGAAATGAGTTGGTTCTACAACCTCAAAATCAGGACTAAGCTGGCGATTGCCTTTGTAACTGTAATCTGCTTAGCACTAATTATCGGACTGGAGGGAATGAGTTCTCTTCGGAAACTGGGTGGTGCCGCTCAAGTGTTGTATGACGAAGGCGTTATGTTACAGACACTGGCTGGTGGCGTTGAGATTAAACTTAATGAGGTTAGACTGTCACTTAGAACTGCCCTCACCGAGTCCAACCCTGAACGTCGCCGAGCCTTAAAAGCGACTCTTAACGAACAGAAGGCCGCTGGTCTGAAGGCATCAGGTGGCATGTTAGAGATTGCCAAAATCACAAAATCACATCCAAAAGAAAAGATGCAACTCACGGAAGCTCTCATAGCCGCCCAGGTGAACTATTTTAAGAATGTGGATGTAGTAATTGACAACATTGTTGCTGACAGAATTCCTGAAGCCATGGCTGATTTGAGAAACCCCGACCTGATAGCAACCGCCACCGAAGTCAGCAAACAGGTAGGTATAATCGCTGAGGCCGTTAGGGATGAATGCTTATATGACATTGACAATGCAAAGGCCATCGTCAGAACCTCTACGATGAAGATGATTATTAGCCTCTTGGCGATTGTTGTCCTTTCTATAGTTGTGGCTACAATCGTATCCAATTACTTTGTAAGTAATATAGGGAAGTTGGCGATGATCATAGGTTCCATTACCCAGCACGACCTGACGGTATCGTCCACGGCAGAGTACAACGACGAGTTGGGAAAGATATCCGACTCTGTGGGGCTCATGCTTAACGAACTGAGGGGTCTGGTAAGTGATGTTAGCCAGGGCATTGATGGCGTGGCAAGTGGTTCTACCCAACTATCAGCTTCTGCCGAAGAGATGTCTACCACTACAGGTCAGATAGCTAGTAGTGCAGATACGCAACGGGGAGGTGCGGAGAGGATGGCCGCGGCTATGAGCGAACTGTCCGCATCTATAGACGAAGTTAGCAAAGGTGCCCAGAGCTCACTATCCCAGTTGGAAACTGCTTTGAATGCCACGAAGCAAGGCAATGAGGCAGGCGAGGCAACCAAGGGTGCTATGGATGACATCACCCAGACAACGGGTAGGATAGCCCAGGCAATAGGCGTTATCCAGGAAATAGCCAACCAGACCAATTTGCTGTCTCTGAACGCCGCGATTGAGGCCGCCAAGGCAGGTGAGCAAGGCAAGGGATTTGCCGTTGTGGCCGAAGAAGTAAGAAAACTTGCAGAACGTAGTGCCACATCAGCTAAAGAGATTGCCCAACACAATATAGAGGCCAGAAATTCCGTCCAAAAGGGCGGCGATATGGTGGCCACTACGGTGGAATTGCTCCACAAGATAAGGGCAAGCCTAGATCAGTTCGCACTTCAGACAAGAGAATCTGTGGCATCCACTCAGGAGCAATCCACCGCAGGCATTGAAGTGGCCAAGCAGGTGGAGGCAAGCGTAAGTGAATCTGCCGCCGTAGCCTCTGCGGCAAACGAGATGGCCTCAACCACTTCGGAAGTAGCCCGCACTGCGGCTGAACTGGCTAACCTGGCCAGCAACCTACAAGATCGGATTCGCAAGTTCAAAGTTTGAGGAGCTATGGTCGTTCATTATCGTTTAGCTTGTGACAAGCAGTGCTTGGAGTAGGCTAAACGACTGTATCTCCTACCTACCATACTTGTGTTTGGCGGAAGGGATAAATAGGACATTGAGTTCCGGGTCTGGCATATCGGGATCGAGTGGATAAATTGGCCTGACGACTCGTTTGTAGGGCAGGTTTACTAGGTCTTGATCTACTCCGCCTCTGGTATGAGCCATTAGCCAATCGGCCTGTATATTATACCAATCGGGCACAAGATAGCCTTGCTTAACCATTACAATGTCTGCCTCGCGAGGCGCAAGCCCAATGGCGGTCATTCCCCGCTCGTAATGGTAAGCCCCTCTGCCTTGGGTCACGATGACTAAAATACTACCAACCTTGATAACGGCTTCGCGGTCGCTGGAATACATTACCATGCCGGACAATTTAACTGGTCCCTCAAAACGGCTGTCTTCCATAGCACCCACCATTGCTTCGGCATGACCGCCAACGCCAACCTTTTTTGCCTCGGCTATCATCTCTGGCCCAGGTATCGAAGCATAGATCATAGTCTTTCCGTTAGGCGATTGCAGTTCGGGGCGCTTTAAAATTCTGGCCAGCGTCCAAGTAACATCTCCTGCCCCGCCCCCGGTTGGGTTATCGCCCATATCACTGATAAAAAATGGCTTTTTGTTGCTTGAGATAGCAATATCCATGCACTCATCAAGTGATTTTGTGGGAGCCTCAAAATCAAATTTGTGTCGGACTTCCCAAAATTTTTGGGCAAGTTTTTTTGCCGAATTGCCCACCTGCTCACGATCATCGCCAACCACCATCACAACGCCCTGATTGCGAGGCTCGTCTGCCCATGCATAAGCAATCCAAATACCTGCATCTAATACGCCGGGAAGTGCTTCTATGCCAGGAATCATTTCATATAGAGACTTGCCAGGCTCTACTCTGGTACTGGTTCTCTCACCAGGTAGCAATATCGGCACTGCAACCCAGGCCTTATATGCTGGTCGCCCCTTACCTGTAACAACCCTGTTGTAAAGATTTGTTATTGCTCGGCGGGTAGTCTCCGCCGCATCCTCGTGTGGTGCAGTGCGGAAAGTTGTAATCAGGTCTGTATATTCTGCAAGGCGCAAGGATACATTACCATGCAAGTCCATTGACGTAGAAACAAGGGCATCATTGCCTATTATCCCGCGTATTCTTTCCAAAAAATCACCCTCTGGATCATCCAAACCCACAACGCTCATTGCCCCGTGTATATGGTAAAAGAATGCATCGTAGGGCATGTTGGCTTTAATCAAGCCCAAGGTTTTAGCGACCAGTGTTTCATAAGTTTCCCGAGTGACGATACCCCCAGGAGTGGCGGTTGAGAGCATTGCGGGGAGCCATATAGCACCCTTTCCCATCTCTGTATCAGCACCCAGGTAAGGATAGCTCCGGAGGAGAGCCTCGCCTTCCCGCTGGCGAAAAGCTGACAACGGTGTCACCGCAGGGGAAAACGTACTGCACTCAATGGAAATACCTGCAATCCCAATGCGCGGAAGAGGCTTGGACTGATGTTGCGATTTTAGCTGACCGCAGGCACCGCTACTCAGAAAGGCCACAAAAAAGTACGTGTATAATAGCTTTGCAAATTTTTTCATAATCAATCCTGAAAGTGTTGCTAGAAGTTAGTTTACATCTGCATCCAAACGGTTCCGAACTCCCTCGTCTCTGTTTCGCCAGGCCCCTGCAAGGAAGTAGTTTCTCCAAATACCGCTCTCTACGGAGTAGGCCATCTGCTCAAAAGCATCAGCCTGTAATGCTAGTGCTTCAGTGTATTCGGCTTCTCCCCAGGCAGTGGGGGCCAAACGAACGTGGTCAAGCACTTCAACCACCCAACGATAATTTCCTTCTCCGTATGCCTCCTTGGCCGCCTTCACTAGGCTACCTCCTGACTGGGGCAGGTACTTTGCATAATATCCTGCCGAAACTTTGCCAGGTTGCCTCCACAAGTTAGCCGGGTTGTTGTCGAACCATCCGATGTATTTTTGGTAAACGGCCTTTACGTTATGAACTGTCGCACCATAGTAGCCCCTATTAAACCACTTGTTGGCCACTTCGGCAGGAAATTCAAATAATTCGGCGCACTCCAACATATCATATCCGGCGTTCATCAATGCAACTGTTCCGTCGTGAAGACTGCGATATAGTTTGCTCTGCATGTCGATGATTTCTGCTACGTCCTCCTTGCCCCAACGTGGCCAGTGATGTGACCCAAATGCCGAATCGGCCAGCCCTGTGTTGACCCACTGTTGCGCCATTTTGTCGAGGGCATTACTCCATGCCAGTGTGTCACGCACTTGCGCACCTCGCGGGGTAAGGATGTTGTGTTGCGTTTGGTTGACCAGCTCGCCCAGACATATTGATTTGTAGTCCGGAAAAAACATTACAAGGCTGGCAGGTGCCTCGGTGTGGGGCGCAAGTATGAAATCTACATTTGTGCCGTCGAAGGGTAGTCGACCATCTTTCGTTACGATAACGTTGGGCGGCTCCAGATAAGTAGTTCCGTTGCCAGAGCCTATTGCAAGCCCGTTATTTACCTGACCTCGCCCCTCAGGGATGCTGATCGCCCAGAGTTGCATTCCGTACATCCATCCGGCGCGCCTTAGCATCGCTGGGCCTACGGTCACGTTTTCTGAAACAGCCTCTTCAAAAAAGTTTTCCGGAGCTACTATCGACACAGTTCCTGTAGTTTTACCACTTTTCAGCACCCCCTGAATGCCACCGAAGTGGTCTATGTGACTGTGGGTAAAAATAACTGTGTGGATGGCCTTGCCCTGCTTATGCTCCGGCAAGTAGTCATAAAACAGCTCTACGGCCATTGCGGCGGACTCTTCGTTAGTTGTCACGTCCACTACAATAAATCCGTTTTGGGTTTCGATAAAGCTCATGTTAGCAATGTCGTACCCACGCACCTGATAGATAGAACGCATTTCCCCGTCTATCTCGCTGGTGACTGCCTCAAAAAGTCCATATTCATTATTTAGTATGGCCTGTCTCCACAGACTGGGATTTACCGTATCAGGAAAATTATCTGTGTCGGAAATGTCACCATTGATATATGAATATCTACTCATATCCCAAATAACTGAGCCGTCTGCCTTTTCGATACGCAATGGTTCTGTAGCTCCTTTTGGAACTCTGGCTATGAATCCCTTTTTTACTCTCAGTGCGTCTGCGGTGTCGGTTTTGAATGGCAGTAAATTTTTATATTTGGCGTTTTCTGATTTTGTAAATGCAGTAGGCTCTTTAGTAGCTACAGTGCCTACTTCGAGTCGGTTTCGCCATGCTCCTGTAAGGTAATAGTTTCTCCAAATACCGCTCTCTGCGGAGTAGGCCATCTGCTCGAAGGCATCAGCCTGTAGAATCAACGCAGACCTGTAGTCTGTGGCTCCCCAGCCATCGGGTGCCAAGCGTATATAATCCAATGCCTCGACCGCCCAGCGGTAGTCGCCGTCATCGTATGCGGCTTGGGCGGCTTTCAGGAGGTTGCCCCCAGCTTTAGGGAGATACTTGGCGTAGCGATCTGCCGATGCCTTCCCAGGGTGCCTCCATAGGTTTACTGGGTTGTTATCAAACCAGCCCAAATACTTTTGGTATACCGCCTTGACGTTATGGACTGTCGCTCCATAATAGCCCCTATTAAACCACTCGCTGGCTACTTCTGGTGGAAATTGAAATAGCTCAGCGCACTCCAGCATGTCGTTGCCCTCGTTCATCAATGCAACAGTTCCATCATGGAGGCTACGGTACATTTTGCTATGCTTGCCGACATATTCAGCAATTTCTGCATTACCCCAACGTGGCCAGAGGTGCATTCCCCAGGCCGACTCAGCTACTTTCGTATCTACCCACTGTTGCTGAATCTTGGTGAGTGCGTTGCTCCAGGCCATTGCATCCCGCACCTGGGCTCCGCGCGGAGTCAGGATGTTGTGTTGGGACTGGCTACAAAGCTCTCCCAGACATATTGATTTGTACTCCGGGAAAAACATTGCCAGGCTGGCGGGTGCCTCGGTGTGTGGTGCCAGCAAAAACTCTACAATGGTGCCATCAATGGGTATTTGGCCATCTTTATCAATGGTTGCAGTTGGTGGCAACAAGTCCATAGTACCGTTGCCGGAGCCTATTGCTAGCCCATTATTTACCTGGCCTCTCCCCTCAGGAATATCTATCGTCCAGAGCTGGAACCCATACATCCATCTTGCGCGTCTAAGCATTGCAGGGCCTACCGTAACATTTTCAGAGATGGCTTCTTCAAAAAACCTATCCGGAGCTATTATTGATACAGTGCCTGTAGTTTTTCCACTTTCCAATATACCCTGTATGCCACCGTAATGGTCGCCATGGCTGTGGGTGTAGATGACTGTATGGATATATTTGCCCTGCTTGGCTTGGGGAAGGTAGTCATAAAAGAGCTTTACCGCGGCAGTTGCAGATTCTTTGTAGCTCAGCGCATCTACTGCAATGAAGCCATTATTGGTTTCGACAAAGGCCATGTTTGCTATGTCGTAACCTCTCACTTGGTAGATAGTACGCGTTTCTCCGTCTATCTCAGATGAAGCTACCTCGTAGAGGCCATATTCGGTATTCAGAATGGCCTGCCTCCATAGGCTTGGATTTACAGTACTTGGGAACTTGTCGGTGTCAGAAATGTTGCCGCCGATGTACGAGTATTTACCCATATCCCATACGACAGAGCCATCTACCTTTAGTATTCGCAGTGGCTCAGTTGCTCCCTTGGCAACTCTAGCAATGAGGCCCCTTTCTGCTCTCGCTAGATCAGCTACATCTGTTTTGAATGGCAGGGTGGTTTTATATTCGGTATTTATCGCATGGGTGAAAGTTGTCGGTTCCTTCGATGTCAAAGAGTCGTTTGTTTTTGTAGTCTCATGGCACCCCAGCAAAAAAGTCAAAATCGTGGCAACTATTGCTACAGTGTTGAAGCACTTTGTTTTTCTATCGAGCATCAAAAACTCCCTTTCCATTTAGGCATCCACGCCCACAAAAATTTAATTATAGCAGTTCTAAAAGAGGACATCGCTCATTGGGGCCTACATTATGCTAAAATCAGACGGAAGTTTTGAATTTGGCTATATATGAAAAAATATTTGATTTTTGCTTTAGTGGCTATTTTGGGCTGGGGCGGAGATGAAAAACTCCCCTATCAAAACCCGCTTCTGTCGGCTACTGCGCGGACTGTGGATTTAATTTCTCGCATGACGCTGGAAGAAAAGGTGGGGCAGTTGCTCTGCCAGATGGGCTGGGAAATGTACGAAAAAAGTGACGATGGGATAAAGCAGTCGTCAAAGTTTGAGGTATTGGTAAACGAACAACATATTGGCATGTTGTGGGCCACTTTTCGCGCCGATCCTTGGACTAAAAAAACGATTGCCAATGGATTAAATCCGGCAATGGCGGCTATGGCTGGTAACGCTTTGCAAAAATACGCCATAGAAAATTCACGTCTGGGTATTCCTATTTTTCTTGCCGAAGAGTCCCCTCATGGTCACATGGCTATCGGGGCAACAGTATTCCCCACTGCAATTGGTCAGGCTTCTACATGGAACCCATTGTTGATAGAGCAAATGGCGACTGCCATTGCCAAAGAGGTGAGAGCGCAGGGCGCACATATAGGCTATGGTCCGATACTAGACCTTGCACGTGATCCGAGGTGGTCGCGGGTGGAAGAGACGTATGGTGAAGACCATGTATTGATAGCACAGATGGGGCGAGCCTTTGTCAAAGGTTCGGGCGGCGGTGTTTTTACAAGCGGATGGGGTATGTTATCCACCCTCAAGCACTTTGCTGGTTATGGCGTTCCCGAGGGTGGACATAATGGTAGCCAGTCTCTGCTGGGCGAACGGGAACTACTCGAAAACTTCCTTCCGCCCTTCCGTGTAGCAATAGATGCCGGAGCACTATCGGTGATGACGGCTTATAATTCTATTGATGGTATTCCTTGTACTTCGAACCGCAATTTGCTGACAGATATATTACGCAAGGACTGGGGATTTCGTGGGTTTGTTGTCTCTGATTTGGGCAGTATTGAGGGGTTGCGCTCACAGCACTTTGTTGCACAAACAAATACAGACGCGGCGATGCTTTCGCTCAGCGCAGGGGTGGACGTGGATTTGGGGGGCAGGGCTTTTATTAACCTGGTAGATGCTGTAAGAAAAGGAAAAATAGACGAGACGCTTATAGACGCGGCTGTGTCTCGCGTGTTGTACTACAAGTTCGCGATGGGACTTTTTGAGCGTCCATATGTTGAACCCTCTACCGCCGTCAATTACGTACGTAGCGATTACCACGTCATGTTAGCGCGTCGATTGGCACAGGAATCTATAGTACTGCTAAAAAATACTAACAATATCCTGCCTTTGAGAAAGGATGTCAATAAAATTGCCGTCGTCGGACCAAACGCCCATAACGTGTACAACATGCTTGGTGACTACACTGCGCCTCAGGACGATGGTACCGTGTCAACTGTCCTGGAGGGTATTAAGAAAAAAGTAGGCACTGCTAACGTTGAATACGTAAAGGGATGCGCCATCAGGGATATGACTTCAGATGAGATTTCCAGTGCGGTTGATGCCGCGCTTCGTGCAGACGTAGTGATAGCTGTGGTTGGAGGTTCGAGCGCGAGAGATTTTAGGACGGAGTACATCGAGACAGGGGCGGCGGTGGCATCACAAAAAGGTGTTAGCGACATGGAGAGCGGTGAAGGCTTCGACCGAATGTCGTTAAATTTACTAGGGAAACAGGAAACACTAATCAAGGCTCTATTGGACACGGGAAAACCGTTGGTAGTAATATATATTCAGGGTCGCCCGCTGAATATGAACCTCGCCAGCGAGTGTGCAGATGCACTGCTGACGGCGTGGTATCCTGGCCAGGAAGGTGGCAACGCAATTGCCGATGTACTATTCGGCGACTATAACCCCGCCGGTCGCCTACCCATTTCAGTCCCCCGCCACGAAGGTCAAATACCTGTGTATTACAACAAAAGAAATCCGAAGGCGCATGATTACGTGGAAATGAGCTCTACTGCATTATTTCCTTTTGGGTATGGGCGTAGCTACACTACGTTTGAATACAGTCGACTAAAAGTAATAGAAACAGGAAAGCATACCTATCGCATATCGTTTAATATCAAAAACACCGGTCCTTGCGATGGTGACGAAGTGGCTCAATTATACATAAGCAATAGGTACGTATCGGTAGTCCAGCCTATGCAACAACTTAGACATTTTTCAAGGGTGCATTTGAAAAAAGGTGAGGAGAGGGAAATCGTCTTCTTTATCGAACCAAACGATTTGTCCTTTATAGACCAGCATATGAAGCTAACGGTTGAAGACAGCATTTTTACTGTCATGGTTGGTGCATCTTCAGAGGATATTCGCATGAGAGAGCAAATTTCAAAACTCGAATGATTGATTCCTGCTTCGTCACCAAAAATTTTGTCGGACGCAACTTTATTCTCTCGGCATTCTCTGCCACCGGCAGGGAATGCCGATACTAAATTGCAATCAAAACACTTCATAATGAATTTTCTTCCACCTATGATCTCTGCGTGTGACTGGCAAGCAATTGAGGTGAAGCCTCCAAGTGACGTAGCCCCTCAACGGCTCTTGAAAACCCTATTGCCAAAGAACTTTTCTCTCAGCTCACCCCACACCTGCCCCTCTGGATTTAACTCCGGCGAGCGAGGAGGCAATAAGCCAAGCTCTATGTTCGGTGGTAATTTTAGCTTCTTTGTTGTTTTCAATAGCTTGGTTTAAGCCAAACGAAAAAAGCCCAGCAGTGCTGGGCTAAAAGAGGGCAAGAAAATATTACATTTTGTCTTTAATGCCTTTTGCGGCCTTGAACACTACCTTACGACCGGCTGGTATTTTGATTTGTTCGCCAGTTTTGGGGTTGCGACCCATCTTTTCTTTGGTAGGCCTCACTTCAAATGTACCAAGACCAAACAGGCCAACGCGCTTGCCATCCAGTATGGAAGAAACGATTTGGTCGCGGAGGTCATCAAGTATGTTTTTGGCATTTGCTTTTGTAAGATCATGTCGATCTGCCAGCAATGTAGCCAATTCTGGAATACCGATAGCTTCAGGCTTTTGAGTTGTTGTCATTATTGTTTCCTTATACGATTAGTGAGACACCATGCTCTGCACTCTGCCATAACGAAAGTATCTCAGGTTTGGGGTAAAAATTATTCCGCCGACTGAGCAGATACAGTCAGCTGTATTTTTGAGTGAACATCTGTATAAAGCCGTATCAGCACTTCGTATGTGCCAGTAGCTTTTACATGAGGCAGTGAAATGGAGTGGCGTTCAATTTCAAAACCTTTGGCTTTTAGCAACTCTGCAACGTCTGCATTAGTTACAGAACCAAATAGTTGCCCATTTTCCCCAGATTTTTTTGAAATACTGAGAGAAATTGCGTCTAGGCGAGTTTTCAGTTCTTGGGCAGTTGCAAGTTCCTTGGCTCGGAGCTTAATATTGCGCTCTTTTTCTAGCTCAATCTGGCGCTTGTTACCTGATGTGACAGGAAGTGCCTTTTTGCGGGGAAGCAAAAAATTGCGAGCGTAGCCATCTTTGACGTTTACAACATCTCCCCTGATGCCTAGGTTTGTGACATTTTCAATCAACAAGATTTCCATTTGTGGAAACTCCGATAACGTATGGCCAGCGCGCTTGCGTTGTCCCCTTTTGGTTAGGCCGAAAACCTGTCTCGGCCAGGGTGCTTGTAATGCCAAGCCCCGTTCCCCATTTGGGTTTAGGTCATGCAGAATATGTATTCTAGCACCAAAAAAAAATAATTCCAGATAATTTTTCTATTAGAGGCGTCTTCAATGCCAACCTAGACTTTCTGCGATCATAGAACTGTGTGATAAAACTTTTTTGAGCAAACATATTGGTCGGGGCGAGAGGATTTGAACCTCCGACCTCTCGGTCCCGAACCGAGCGCTCTACCAGGCTGAGCCACGCCCCGAAGTGCTTGATTTTATATTATTATTAATCGCTGTGTCTACTATTTATTGAATTTGCTCTTCTGTAATATTCCAATACTGCTACAAGGGAATCGGGGTATACCTCTATTTTTCAGTTTGTTTGGTTTGTAACCTCTGGCTCGGGATCACATGGAACTATTTCAAGGCTATCCAGATGTAGTTTGAGAATGGAATTGATCCTGTCACATAGATCAGGCCATGTTTTTATTGCACTTTTTCTTAAATCTTCAAGTACAGACATGTTGTGGCACCCAATAACCAACAATCCATTCCTAATTGAAATTGGATAAGTTATTTTGCTGTTTCCATGCCCAACAAAATATGACCAAGCATTCTTTAGTTGCTCCAATTTTATTAATTCGGCAGAATTTTTACTGATTATGTGACCTATTGGCGACAGTCTTTCTTTTTCATGCCTTCCCTTTTTTTCCCTCATTTCTCACAACTTTCTGAAAACTCTTTCAAGGCGGATAGTCTTTCGGCCTTGTGTTTCTATCAATATTCCATGTAGTTGCAAGTCGCTTTCCGCAACCTTCCATCTTTCGCCCTTCACATTAAGAAATCGGCTGAGGCTACAGTTTTTGTCCATTCCTATAACGCCACCATAGGGTCCAACCATCCCAATATCTGTAACAAAAGCAGTGCCATTTGGCAAAATTTTCTCATCCATTGTAGGGACATGTGTATGGGTGCCCAGGACTGCTGATGCCCTTCCATCCAAATACCAGCCAAGGGCTTGCCTCTCACTGGTGGCTTCGGCGTGAATATCAATTACAACTATATCTGCCCGTTCTTTAGCCAGTACTGCATCAATAGTGCGAAAAGGACAGTCGGCAACTGCCTGCATACCTACCCTGCCGATTAGATTTACGATTAGCAATTCCTCATTGGTTGCTGTATGGACCTTCAGATATCCTTTGCCTGGAGTACCAGGAGGCCAGTTCGCTGGACGAAGTATCCTCGGTTCGTGTTGAAAATATGCAGAGATACCCTTGACATCAAAAGCATGATTGCCTGTTGTTATTGCATCAACACCCAAACTACCAAAAAAGTGTCTGGCGATGTTTTCATTTATTCCATTTCCGTGGGCGGCGTTTTCACCATTAGTGATCACAAAATCAGCACTTAATTTGTGTCGTAGCTCTGGAAGAAATCTTTCGAGCAATCTCCTCCCTGGTTCGCCTACGATATCTCCTAACATCAAAATTCGCATTATTTAACACTAACAAGACAGCATGAGTAAAAAAAGAATCCTCTTTAGAAATTTCAAACTCTGTTGACATATGAGGTAGTTTCAAAACCTTATTGGTCGTCAACGCCTTCATAACCACCGTTTCCAGCTAAACGACTGTAAAGTATGAAATAATACAGTGTTACGCAGGATTCGGCTACATTTCGGGCACAGCCTACCAACTCCGTTGTTTCAAAACCCTAACGGGCTTTGAAAAGGGCTCATACATTTCAGCACAACTTGCTTTTGTGGGAACCTGAATACTCGCTATGGCATTATATGTTGGGGCTTACTGTGTCATTACCGCCAATATCCTGATAGTCTGATAATACTGGATGGTCATATCATGAGTGTTCTAACACATACATTTTTGGCATTGCTATTGGCAGTTCCTGTTTTTTGTCAATCTTCATCACAGATTATGCCTGTTTCTGAGATAAGAATTGGTATGCAGGGACATGGACTGACAGTGTTTAAGGGGAGCAAGATTGAACGGTTTGAATTTGAAGTGCTTGGAGTAGAAAAAAATAGTATGCCCGGAAGGGATCGAATACTTGTTATGGCTAGTGGTGGCCCCCTAGCAAATAGTGGGATTTTGGCGGGGATGAGTGGCTCACCATGCTACATAAATGGAAAACTTATCGGAGCACTCTCAACAGGATTTAGTTGGGGGAAAGACCCGATAGCCGGAATTACTCCCATTCAGGAAATGCTAGATCAGCTAATGGATGTACCAGACACTATTTCTGCTCGAACTCCATTAATTCCTCCTCGACTCGACCCAGCAAGAGTTGTCAGGTCTGCCCAATTGGGGGAGATGATTCCGCTTTCGGATCTAATCAGCACCCCAGAAACAACTAAGGATGAGCAAGTTATACCCTTGGTGCTACATGGAATCGCTCCGAGCAGGGAAACCAAGGGCTGGTGGGACGGCATTCCTGTTGTCTTTGCTGGCCATATTGTCGGAGACGATGGTCAGGCGATACCCAGCCCTATCGAACCAGGAGGCATGGTAGCAATTCCACTGATTACTGGTGATTTGAATGCCGCCGCTTCCGGCACCATTACTTATGTATCAGGTAAGCGGGTGTTACTTTTAGGTCATCAATTGGGAAACCTAGGAGTCGTGGACTTTCCTTTGTGGTCTGCTTCGGTTTCTACCCATGTTGCTAGGTACGACAGCAGTATGAAATTGGCTCAACCTATAGCTCCCATTGGGGCAGTTCGCCTTGATCGGCCAACAGGGGTTACCGGAGTAATTGGTGCAGAGCCAAAGACAATACCCTTTCGAGTTGGGTTAAACCTCGGAGGCAAAAGAAACATAAACTTCAGCTTTGATGTTTTGGATCATCCTCTGCTCACTCCCGGATTGGTGTCTGAGGCTTTGGCTCAGACAATTATATCTAATGTGCGTGAGTCTGGTATGCAGAGCCTCAGCCTCCAAGGCAACATCAAACTTGCAAATCAACAGCCACTTGTTGTTGAAAATATGTCTGCGGATATTAACTCAATGCGCCTACCTATGTATTTGGGGGCAATGCTACAGGCAATTTGCCTTAATCCCTTTGAACGCCCTATTATCGAAGGGATTTCAATAAACATAAAAGGTGAGGAAAGACTTGACCTTACCGCAATTGTAGGTGTAAGGCCACTGGTAGCAAGAGTTAAGCGTGGACAAACAATGCAAATTCAAATCACAATGCAGAATTTTCAGGGTGTCAGGGAGACTACAGCTTTGAATGTCCCTGTCCCATTATCAGCAAAACCAGGTAAGGCTATGTTGCAGGTTGGTGACGGGTTATCCATATTGCGAAACGATCCAGACAGCCAGAAAATTCGCACTACATCCTTGGCAGAAATGGTTCTACTACTTAATGGAACTCTAAAAAATAACTATGCCTATGCCTTTTTGTCCCAAGAACAGGAAGGTGCCGGTTTGAGAGGAAATCGGATAGAAGGTATCCCGCCCTCCATCAGTAGCCTTCTATTATTAGATGGAGATACTTCAGATAACAGGCTTCAGCGACATGTGATTGGACGGGCGGCATTGGCTCTGGAGAGAGAAGTGACAGGGCTGATAACACTGGAAATTGAAATTGAATAATCGAAAAATATACCAAGGTAAAATCAACTTTATTATTTCTCACAGGCAAAACCACATGACTATCAAACGCTTATTCCTTTCTGTTGCAATGGTTCTTGGCATGTACTCTATTGAGTATGCTCAACAAGCCACGGTCAGCTTTTCATCTTTTAATGACTGGCTGGGGGCAGACGTTAAAGGTGTGCGAATCAGCGCAGATGGAAGTTTGCGATTGGCTCCAAACGCTAGGAGAACCGCCCAACTCCCCGAGGGTGTCGTATGGTGTGCTGTGCCTGATGGCCAGGGAGGAGCTTTTTTGTCAGCCGGGACTGATGGACGTATTTTTCGTTATTCAGGTGGGCAAGTAAGGCCATTTACCCAGCTAAAGGGCGGGATGATCTTTGCCATGACTCGCTTGGGGAATGACATTATCGTGGCAACAAGCGCAGATGGTAAATTGCACAGGATTAATTCTAATGGAGAATCAAAAGCATTTGGAGAAGTTGACGCAAGGGTAATTTGGTCGCTCGGTTCAAACGGTACTGATGTCCTGATAGCAGGTGGGAGTGATAGGGGAGCAACCCTATACCTGGCAAGAGAAAACAATACCGCTAGAAGGCTTGCCTCCATACCAGAAGAAACTGCATTTACAACCATTGTCCCGGAAAGCCCTGGCGTTTGGCTTTTAGGCACTCATGGTCATGGATTGGTCACTAGATTTACTCAGGCAGGTGAACAGATTGAAGTTTTGGCCGCCACTGGGTATGAGGAGGTCAGGACATTGCTATTGCAAGATGGTCAGCTATTTATCGGTGCAAATCAGGGGCTTACAGAAAAAATTAGCGGTGGGCTATTAGAAAACCGCGAAAGCTACCTAATAACTAGCAGTGATTCGGTCCGTTCAAGTGTTATTAAGCTAGACCGAGACCGAATACCTCAGGTTCTGTGGTCAAGCAACCAAAGCCAGGTTTTTTGCATGACTGCATGGAAAGACCAACTACTGCTAGGCACAGGTAATCGTAGCCGAATTTTTGCAATTCCTCTTTCTGAAAAGGCCAGACAAATAGAGCCTTTCTCTGTAGTTCAAGACCTTGGTACAGCCCAAGTAACCTCCCTTCTACAATCCGGCTCAGACATCATGGCGGTGGCATCAAACCCAGCAGAAATACATATACTGTCCGAGATACAGGCCACAGAGGGTACTATGGACAGTCCTCCACTGAGAGCCAACCCCTTAGCAGATTGGGGAAGGATGTATCTAGACTCGGATACACCGCAGGGCACTAGCGCAGAAATCCAATTTCGGGTTGGGTCGACAGAAACCCCAGACAGTACATGGGGGGCTTGGAGTCCTCCCCTTCGTTCCGGTGAGCGTCCCCAGATGAAGCCAACACGGTTTGCACAATTCCGCATTAAATTAACTTCCACCCGTGGAGGAGGAACTCCCATAGTAGAAGGGATAAGGGTTCATTATTCAAACCGCAACCTACCACCTGTTTGGGAAGGAATTGATGTAATGCCCTCTGGGCTTGTAATATCCCGCCAAGGTTCACAAATGGAGCTTGGTATTGAAAGAATCCCATTAAAAATACAGACTCTAGTTCCTACTCTTGGGTGGGTAGGCTCAGAAGACCGTAGTTACAGAAAGGGTGCACAGGCATTCGTTTTCAGAGTAAATGACCCAAACGATGATCAACTCAGCTTTAGTATCCGACTAGTACCCGAAAAAGGCACCCCCATAGAGATAGAAAAAGCGTGGCATGAGCGATTTTTCACATTTGATACATTGCCAGTCCCTGATGGTCGTTACAGGCTGGAAGTAACAGCTACCGACTCACCATCACAGCCTTTTAACGCCGCATTGTCAAGCTCTTGGCGTTCTATTCCATTCATCATTGACCATACTCCACCCAATATTCCTGAAATAACTGCAACTAAGGAAGGTGATGGGGTTCGAGTTCGCTTTGTTGCTAGAGACGAAAGCTCCATAATTAAAGACGCAAAAATCAGTGCTGATGGCGAAAATTGGCTTCTTATACTTCCAGAAGATGGAATTTATGATCAGAAAGAAGAACACTTTAACGTCTTAGTTCCAATGGAAAATGTTCGTGGTGATAGGATTACCGTCAAAGTTACAGATTTCTGTGGGAATGAGCAGTCCACCTCAGTTTTGATAGGAGAGGCTAGAAGACGATAATCATTTGGTATTGGCGATAGTATGGCTATAATGGTAACTTCCGCCATGTGCTACCCTGAGAAAGATGGATTTTAGCGGGCGCAGTAGTGGTGGAAAAATGGTAAAGTGATTAACTTAGCTATTGCCTTCAGAAAGTAACAACAAGGAATCATGGGTGGAGATGGTCTGGAATGGTTTGGAGCAAAGATCTTGCAAAGCTAAAACTTAACTTAAAGGCTCAGGAAGGTAATAGTCCACCTGCCCCTCCAGTACAAGCTAAACCTGCCCCAAGACCAGAAATGCCAAAGTCCTTGGAGGAAGAAGATGCACTTTTTTTGACTGCACTAGGAAAGCCAAAAGCTAAAAACGCCCTGTTTCAACTGGATTCGGGAGAATCAGATGAATTTGAAGAAGCCATTTCACAGCTAAAAGGTGTCAAGCCAAAGTCTATAAAAATACCCATTCAAACCGCAGTAAAGGAGATTCCGTCAGGAACGTTGGAAGACCATATAGCCTTCCCAGAAAGTGTCTTTACAAAAAAATCCAATACAGCCCAAGTAGTTTGGGAAGATTCTTTGGAAGGCAAGTACGAAATAGAGTTTCAAAAAGACCCTCCAGAAAAAATACAATTGGCCGCCGGTATGACCATTGAAGTTGATGGCCAGCTAGACCTCAGAAATCACAATAATGAGGATGCCCTAGAACGTTTGAGAGAGAGAGTTTTAGATGGTTTTTGTCGCGGCTGGCGTTCACTGCATGTGGTTTTAGGAGAATCAGAACAATTGAACCAAGTACTAGCTGATTTCATCAACTCACCGCAATCTGCGCCTCTGGCAAAATATGCCCAAGCACCAATCCCAATGGGGGGAGCCAAGGCATGGATTTTTTATTACGAACCCCAAACAAAGTAACTATGAGGACTTCATGACTCTATTAGCAGTGGGAAGTATAGCATTTGACGACCTAGAAACGCCAGCTGGTAGGCATGAACACCTTTTAGGAGGTTCTGCAACCTACTTTTCTCTCAGCGCCAGTAATTTTTGCCCAATCCAGCTCGTGGCTGTAGTTGGAGAAGATTTTAGTTCCGAAGAAGAGTCCATTTTGCAAGGTCGGTCTATTAATTTAGATGGCGTCATTCACAAGCCTGGCAAATGTTTTCACTGGAAGGGAAGCTATGGAACAGACTTAAACGAGGCTCAGACAATACAGACAAATTTGAATGTTTTTGCCGATTTCGTGCCGGTTTTGCCAGAACATTATAAGAACTCCCAATATCTATTTCTGGGAAATATCGATCCGCGGTTACAACTTGAAGTTGTAAAGCAAATGTCGGCTCGCCCCAAATGGATTGCCCTCGACACCATGAACTACTGGATTGAGGGATCGCTCACTGCTCTAAAAAAGGTGCTACTGGAAATTGACATCTTGCTAATAAATGAAACCGAGGCAAAAAGCCTTACCGGGGAAAAAAATATCGTTAGAGCGGCAAAAACAATAACCTCTATGGGGCCAAAAACTGTCGTGGTTAAGAGAGGGGAATACGGAGCTTTGCTGGTTACACCAAATATTTGCATCCCCTTTCCGGCAATTCCAATGGAAACTGTCATCGATCCGACAGGGGCAGGTGATACTTTTGCAGGTGGTTTCTTAGGATTTTTGGCTTCTCAAGGCAATTTGGAAGAGGCATCACTGAGAAAGGCAATGATCATAGGTACTGTTATGGCTAGTTTTACAATTGAAAATTTTGGCACAGAAAAAATTGCAAACGCAACAAACCAAGACATAAACGAAAGAATGAAACAATTTTCTCATTTATTGGGAATCAATGGAATATAATTTGCAACAATTGTTCTTTTGGGGGTAACTTATGGCTCAAAAAAGATGGCTGGGAGTACTAGGCCTATTTAGTGTATTACCTTGTCTAGCTATAACAATGGGCGATCAAGATCCAAGGGTTTCAGAAACTGTAGTAATCCAAAGGCATTCTTCAAGGTGGGATTACCCAAAGGAAGTCACTGTATTGCCCGGTCAAATTCTTCACATAGTGGCAAAAGGGGACACGCTTTGGGACCTAGGTCGAAAGTATCTGGGTAGCCCCTATGCCTGGCCACAAATATGGGAACGCAATAAGTGGATTGCAGACCCCCACTGGATTTATCCTGGGGACCCATTAATTGTTCAAACTGGGGCTGTAGTAATAACTGAAGATGATGAACCTGACTCCGAAATATCTGATTTGCCTCCCGGTGGTGGGCAAAAAGCTGATGCTATCTCGGTTGGGTGGGTCAGATACGCTTATAGCTTCCAGGATTACTTGCAACTTCCCTATCTGGCTACAAATGGTGCAGACGCATATTTCAGACAGGTTGGAGCACAGAAAGTAACGGGTGTCCAGAAAGAACAACGACACAATTTGTCAAGAGGCGACGTTGTATACGTGGACGGTGGGCTTTCAAAGGGTCACCAGCCTGGCGACCGGATGATGGTACATAAAGTTGTCAAAAATCGGCTCATGCACCCTGATGACAGGTTTGGGTTACAACCAATTGGAGATGTGATTCAGCATGCCGCCATTTTGAGGATAATATCGGTTCATTCAAAAAATTCAGAAGCCGTTGTAGAAGATACTCAAGACGGCGTTGAGGTTGGCGACTTTGTTACACCTTTTCTTGAACCAGCCCTGATTCTCAAGGAGGATGTTTATCAAATAGAAGATGTTCTTGAGCCAATCTCTACAAAAACAACAGCGAAGATTGTTTATGGCAGAAATGGCGCATCGTTCCTAAGCAATGGTTCGCTTGTAATAATCGACAGAGGCACCAAGGGGGGATATAACGTAGGTGATGTTCTTGTCTGTCTCCGTCCTAATTCACTGATCAATCAAGACAACAATGGTCCACAAACCAATAGATATTTAGGACAATTACTAGTTGTTCGAGCCGATGCAGACTCCTCAACATGCCTGATTATCATCACAAAATCTGAAATGACGCTTGGAGACGTAGTCACCAATTGATGATGAACAAATAAATCAGGGATTGATGTTTTATAGGCACAACTCCTAGCAAAAAAATGTGGTTTGCTTGATACAATTGTTCTTTTGACTTCACATTGTCGCTATTTTTCTTGGCAAGCAAAACAGACGATATTCCTTTGATGCGCAATGCTTGACTTTCTTTTATTGGACGGATTCGATCCAGATGTAGGCGAGTTGGCCATGCGAGTGGCCATCAAACAGAATTCGGCAGACGATCCAAGGTTTCTCAGGATAAAACTTCGTCTGGGTCATTCAGGGGACGCCTTGCAACCATTGAAAAGAGAGCTTTCATCTCACTTAAGACTTCCACTGCCTCCACTATGGGATAATGGAATAAAGTTAATTATCCATGCTATTGAAGAAGATCTTGCAAAACCAGACGGCAGAAATCCTGCCGTGCATACTTGGGTACCAACACAAATATTACATCCTACTGATGCACGCCGATGCACTCTTAATCATCCAGTCGAGGCACAAGCGAGAATCATTTATGAATGGGCACAAAGACTGGAATTGAATGGCGAGATTGGCAGAGCAACAGAATTATTGGAACGTATGTTAATACTGAGTCCAGGAAATATCCATGCACTCAGACGGCTTGCAATTCTGTTGAGGGAATTGGGTCTTATTGACGAATATCTGGACATTACAGAACAGTGGACACGATCTGAACCAAACGAACCAGAGGCATTTATCAGACATGCGGAGGCACTAATCTACCTGGAAAGGCCAAAGGAAGCCCTAGAAATTTGCATACAATTATTACATACCAATCCAATACATCCTCTGGCACATATCGGAGCCGCTCAAGCAAAGAGTCTATTAGGTGGTAACCCCTACCCTAATCTAGACGCGGCAGTTGAGCTGGATCGTTCCAATACTCTTTTGGTTCTTAAAGAATCCTACGATTACCGCTCAATCACTCGTAAGGAGTATGATGTCACATACACTCAGGAAATGCTTACAAGGCTTCTAAATGTCACACCTGCGGAGGTAAAAACATTTGTATACAAGCATCACTTGCCCCTTGCACCCTCAAATGGATCGATTTCAGAATCTGAATTATCTCTTTGGGTAGGCATACAAAACCGCTATAATCTGTTGCCCTATGGGCTTCATTGGTCGGCACCCACTCCTCGGAGCCTACCAGACATCTAATACCATTTTCTATTTCTAATGTGATAAATAGTTGCAGGCGCACAAGCTCTTGAGGATGCCTGCGGTGGCTTCCCTCAACTGCTCTTCTACAGCATCCATGACCTCTTCGAGCGTCTCAAAAAAGCGGTTGCGTATGGTGTTCCGCTTCAGCCAGTCCCACAGCCGCTCCACGGGATTCAGTTCCGGCGAGTATGCCGGCAGGTATACTATCTCTATGTTTGGCGGCACTTTCAGCTCCTTTGACGTGTGCCATCCTGCCTGGTCCATTATCAGGATGCAACGGCGGCCTTCCAGCCATACCCCAAGCCCCTCCAGGAACATGTTCATCATGGCGGTGTTTACATACGGCAGGAAGAGCGTGAAGTTCTTGCCAGTAGAGGGACACACCGCACTATAGGCGTAGAAGTTCTCGTAGCCTATCTTTACTTTGACCGTGGGCCGCACGCCCTTCGTTGCCCAGAATTTGCCTAAATATGGCTGGTTGCCGAAGCGTCCTTCGTCGAAGAAACAAACTATGGCATCCGGGTTGTTTTTCGCGATCTCGGCAGTTTTTTTTTGAACTCCTCCTGCGCCACTACGTCCGCTTTGTAGTGCTTGGGCCTTGGAACTTTCAGCTTCCTGCCCTCTTTGCGTAACCAAGTCCAGATTGTTGTCGTGCCTAGCTCGACATTGAACTCGTCAATAAATGCCTGGCGTAGCTTCTCTAGCGTCCAATGGGCATGCCTGCCGTCAGGCGTCTTCGCTTCGTCCAGCCACTTCAATGCCTGCCCCTTCTGCTCTTTTGTGAGCTTTGAAGGCTTTGGCCTTTTTGGCTTGGGCTGAAGGCCGCCCAAGCCTTCCTCTTTGTATGCCTTGGCCCAACGCCAGATGGTCTGCGGAGCCACTCTTATTATGTCCGCCACTTTCTCTGCCGTGTGCCTCGTGACTGCCACTATGGCATTCAGCTTGAAGGCCACGCGGTGGCGGTCCACTGTCTTTAGGTCAGCCTCCGCACGCTCTGCAAGCTCGTCCAAAAATTCAGGTTTGCCCCTTGCCATCTGATGCCCTCCAATATCATCAGAGGATAACAAATATTTAGCATATTATCAATAGAAAATGGTATTATATCTGATAACTGAAAACTAGTATCACTTCTGCCTCTTCAAATGTGCTTCGGCAATTTCTGTTACTGCTCTCACAGCTGTCTGTATTTGTTCTTCGTTATTAAATGCCCCAATGCCAAATCTTGCGGCACCTTGGATTTTGTCTGTCCCTAAGTGTTCATGCACCATTGGGGTGCAATGCAGTCCAGTTCGACAGGCAATGTCATAGTCCACGTCCAGCATGGTGCCTGTATTTGCCGCTTCCAAACCTTCTATATTGAATGAAAGTACACTAATACGCTCTTTACCAGGCGCGTCTTTAGCGCAGTACAAGGTTACACCTTCAAGATTTTCTATGCCATTCCGCAATATTTTCCAAAGTGCCATCTCATGTTGGTGTATAGCCTTGACACCATATTTGTTGACCCATTTTATCCCTGCATTCAGGCCAGCGATCCCTGGCAAGTTAGGTGTGCCATATTCCATGCGGTAGGGATATTCATCTAAGTGATTGCGCTGTATGCTCTTCACGCCTGTTCCACCAGCGCGGGTATGCCTTATTTCAACGCCCTCTCTCGAATACATTCCACCAATGCCCATTGGCCCCATCAGGCTCTTATGGCCAGTAAAGCAAATAATATCAGCGTAGATGTCATCCATTTTTACTGGTACCATACCTGCGCTCTGGCTAACGTCTAGGATGGAGGTAATGCCCCTATCTCTACATTCGCGGCATACAGTAGCAACATCCTGCACTGTGCCGATTACATTCGAGGCATGATTCATAACCACAGCCTTTGTGTCCTTGCGGAGTCGCTTGATTATCTCTTGTGGGTCAACATAGCCTGATCTATCGAAGTCGACCCAATCAACTGGACAGCCCATTTGTTCTAATTTCCAAATGGGGCGTAGCGTGGCGTTGTGTTCAAGGTGGGTGGTGACAACGTGATCTCCTGGATTGACAGTTCCCCAAATTGCCAAATTAAGCGAGTCGGTACTGTTGTAACTGAAGGTTAGCCTGTTTGGATCTGTTCCACCAAAGAAATCGCAGAGTAGCTTGCGTGTCTCATCTACAAGCCCACCAGCTTCAAGACAGAGGTCAAAGCCACTTCTGCCAGGGTTTACACCTGCACTTCGATAAAAACGATCCATTTTTTCATAGACTTCCTGCGGTTTGGGAAAAGATGTTGCCCCATTGTCTAGGTATATCATCTTGACTTCAGGTGGGATGGGAAGATTTAGGTATGTCATGTCTTATCCTTTCGGGATGTTAATACAAGTGCGTTTGCAACAAGCTCTGCGACGGTCTTGATTTGGATTTTGAGTGAATATTCTTTATTAAGTTCCATAAGCTGGTCAACGCAGTTGTGACATGGTGTGGCGACTATTTTGGCCATAGTATCGGCAATTTGACGAGCTTTAACCCCACCAGCATTCATTCTGCGGGCTGTATACTTGCTCATTGACAATTGTCCGCCTCCGCCTCCACAACAGAAATTTTCATGGCCATAGGGTGACATTTCTACAAAATGTTCTACTGATTGCCGTAACACTCTCCTTTGTGGTTCCACAATTCCACCATGCCGAACCAAATTACAAGGGTCATGCAAAGTTACTATTTGTTGGTTTTTTGTTTTATCTACTTTGATTTTGTCCTGTTCCAAATATTCGTCCATCACCTCTAAAAAACTTACAACAGGGTATGGAAAGTGTGCCTTGAGCCATTCTGGCCCCATCCATCGGGCACTCTGGTAGCCATGTCCGCATTCACCAATTACTAATGTTTCACACTTCAACCGATCCATTGCAGTGGCCATATTCTTAAAAATAGTTCCTGCCTGATCATCGTTGCAATTAAAGAGGCCGTAGTTTGTGAGGTCCCAGCCTACATCTTTTGCCATAGTCCAATTTTCTTTTGCCGCCCAAAACACCTTGGCACTCGCTTGGAGGGATAGTGGAAAAAACTTTGCCTCGCGAGGGTTTACGGTGAAGAGATATTTAGCCCCGATTTTATCCAAGGGAAGTTTTGCATTTTGGTCTTCTACCTCAGCCTGTAGCTCCTCCTCAATCCATTCAACTGTCTCTATCCATTCCTCCTGCTCTATTGCCATGTTATTGCCGTACTTTAGGCTGTTGTTTACTGTTGCTTGTAGGTCGAGAGGCACCAAGTCCATTGAAGCTAGAGTGGCTCTGGCCGCCCGAAATAAACTTGGCAACGGAATACCGATAGTGCAATTAATTGAGCATCTACCACAAAGCGAACACCGTCCAAAGACTGAATCTATCCAACATCGTATTATTTCACGGGTAAAGGGCTTTGCGTTGACTAGGCCAGGGGCAATGCGTCCAAGGGATGTAAAACTGGCCTTAAAGGTAGCCACAATGTAGCCCAGCTTGCGGACAGGCACGTTTTCCAATTCTGGGGTAGCGCGATAGTAGTGGCAACTATTAGCGCAAAGCCCACAGCGCACACATGAGTTGAGGTAGCTAGCTTCTGCTTCCTTTAACTTTGACCTAAAGAAGGCCAGGCCAGATTCAATGTCTGCCTCAGTCAGGGCGTTGATTCTATTTTCCAACTCATCTATTTCAGGCATCTTACACCTTTGTTTTAGAAGGTGGCATACATCCCCGGCGACCAAAGAACGCGCCAAAGTGGTACCTTGTAATAAAAAAGAAAAGGCAGTGCCGTATTTTGCTAAATGGAATATAGATAAAAAGAACTATGGCGGAAATAAACCATAATCGTGTTATCCAAATTCGAGACAACAGAAGCGTTGCGAGAGCAAGCCCCACAAAAAGCGTTGCAGAGGTGTTTGAAAAATAATCGTCTGGGCTTGAAATGGCTCGTAGTATGGGGTTTAGCATACGTTTAATTAATAGCGAAATGCCACCAATAACGCCGAAGGCGAGAGCAAATGGAATGATGTAGTAAAGAAATATTGCTGTCAGATCGTGAAGGGCGGGGAAAATGTATATTACCAAGAGGGCAATAGCGGTAAAAATGCCGACATGGTATGCAATGCCCATTGCATAGCTTATCAAATTGCCTCGGATGCTCTCCTTTGCCCAAGGTAGCATCGCCCAAGTAAAGGCATAAATGGCACCACCAACCTGACTACCTGCAGGAGCGGAAAAAAGTTCTCGCTTGCCAAAATTCCGAGTGCGAAACCAAATATACACAAGTGCGTAGCCAGCCCACATGATTGCCACCAATAGGGCACCATACAAGAAACCATCAAAAAAAGTCATTCGTTCCCCTAAACACATCCGTCTGGTTTGGGCAGACCAGCTAATTTACATGCACCTTTTGCAGGCCCGCTGGGAAACAAATCATACACCTGTTGTAGACGAATCCCAGACCCCTTGCAAACGGCGCGGACCATAGGAGCCGACTGTTTTTCTTCATAATAAGATCGGATAAACTTAATAACAGCCCAGTGTTCCTCTGTTAGCTCATCTAGCCCCTCCTCATGCTTTGCCAGTACTTTTGCCAACTCTTCATTCCAGATATTGGGGTCGACAAGAAAACCTTCCTCGTTGAGTTCTACCGTAGCACCGTTAAAATCTATTGTTGCCATCACTTTCTCCTAAAAAATTACTTTTTGCATCTTCGCACAAACTCGTACGCCTAATACTATGTTTTCCCAAGCAAGGAGATATGTCAAAATTTTATGTCTGCCTAACAATCTTTATGGGCATAAAATGGATTGATCGCGCTAAATATTTTTTTCATTTCCCGTGATTTTAGCTTTGCAAGCGATGGAGTACAAAATGAAAGTTACCTTGGTTGACCAAACAGAAAGCGTTGAATTAGAAGCCGGTCTGCCATTGGTCGCCGGCACGTCAATCCCATCATCACAGGACAAGCATTCATGCAGAGGGCATGGACGCTGTGGGAGATGCTTGGTTGAGATTGTAGCCGGTATTGAAAACCTCTCCCTTCCAAGCGAGGCAGAATCAAGGATTCTGCGCATCCTCAGAGCCAACCCCAAACAAAGGTTAGCGTGCCAAGCAATGATAAGTGGCGATGTAGTCTATCGCTTATAGCCGATCACATCCTGATACTAGGTTGCGTTTAATCGGGATTAAACGCGAAACGCCTTATGGACGCGACGTAGCAACCAAACAAACAGCGATTTGAAAGGAAAAAATGGAGGAAAAGTCAGCGTGGAAGCCTCGTGTATCCACTTGCAGGCAAGTGGATACCGAGAGAATTTTTTGCAAACACGAGCAAAGCCCGTATTTTCAAAAACTTGCGAGCACCGCATTCGCGTTGCTGTCATACCAAGTTGCTCCCGGTTGGGTGCAACTTGGTATGAGATGTCTTTATGTCAGTTCGAGTATCAACGCACATTGACGAAGCCACTAAACAGCAGTTCGACAAGGTCTGCAATAACTATAACGGTATTCCATTCAGCACAGTAACGCCCACAGCAGACTCGCAAAAAATGTCAAGAGAAGAAATGTTTGGCTGTATGCGCGTCCAAATTTGGATGGCTGATGATTTTGATGCCCACTGGAAGATTTCAAGGAATACATGGAATGAGATTATTGCTTGATACGCACGCGGCTCTTTGGCTAATAAATGATCCAAAACATTTGTCATCTAAAACAGAAGCACTACTATTGGACAAAACCCACTTGTTACATCTCAGCATCGCAAGTATTTTTTTGGAGAAGGCAATCCATGAGCGACCAGCCGCCACAGCTCTTTGAGACATTTGCAGACGATAATCAAGGAAAGCAGATAACCAACCAATCAATGATATGGAGCCTAGCCGCGCTTGCATTCTTTTTTCTTGCATACCGCGTGTTTCGCTCAGAGGCTCGCCACAATTACGTTAGTCTTGGCTTTTTCTGGTTTTTCCCCTTTTCTTGGGGTGGGACTGTTTTCTCTATTATCGGCATGTCGCGAGGCAACACGGGTAGAGGAAAACTTCCAATGAATGGAAGCTGGAGAGCCAGTTTAAGCAAGTTTGTCAATGTAATCACCCTTGTTTTAGGTGTCTTGGCAACAGCATTCAGTCTGTTGTTAATTTTGTTTTTCTTTGCTTTGCCTAGATAGAAACTATTAATAATTACACCATTACTTATAGCAATTCCCAACAGCACAGAGTGCTAGGCAGTTGTCTTATACCAAGTTGCACCCTATAGGTAGCAACTTGATATAACCACTGACCACTAAAATGTCACCTGCCTAATATCTCCTCAACTAAATGCTTGCCACCCATAACAGTATTGAGGGCTTCAACGATGCTACGGCAATCCACGGCAATAGTGCGGTTCATCTTAGGATCAAAGTAATAAGTTCCAGCCAGGCTGTGTATGTTGCCATCAAACGCCAAACCAACCAGCTCAGCATTTTTATCCACCAATGGGCTACCGCTGTTACCACCCGTTATGTCGTTATTGGTGATGAAGTTATATGGTGTCTTTAGATTGATAGTGTTTCTAGCCTTATCCCAACGCTCAGGAAGGCTCCATGATGCCCATCTAGCCTCAGGGCCCCAGGATTCAGCCCGGTCATACATACCATAAAAGGTCGTATATGGCTGAGCCAGAGTTCCTTCCATGGGGAAAGTCTCAACGGTGCCATAAGAGAGGCGAAGAGTAAAAGTAGCGTCCGGATATACGTCATGGCCATATACTTCAAACCTAGCCTTTGCGATTCGGGCTTGGTGGTCAGTTACTACCGACCTAAAGCTATCTCCCATCCGGCGGAAGTCTGTCATATATGGCTCGATCTTATAAGCCAATGCCACCAACGGGTCTTTTGTGGCCGCTATGGCTTTGAGGCCGCCTTCAATGAGTTTTTTTCTAAAGTTGCCATCATTGAATGTAGTGTTACTCAGTGCATTTTTGGCGGCATCTTCCGGCGAGTTGCCATTCAATATGGGGGAGAGATATGGATGATCATCGCCTAACGCCTTTTGGGCGGCGTTTAGATAGTTTGTAAAAGTCGGAATATCATTTGATGGGTCGTTGGTTGGGCCGTTTTCAAAGGACTCACTAATTCGCGTCAACTCACTTTCTGTCTTATAGCCTTGTAATCTATCGTCTTCAGGTCTATCTGCCTCTTTGAGGGAGCGAATATAGTTTACAGCCAAAAATAGTGATGGGCTTGAACCCAGATTGATGAGTTGATTTTCTTTAGTATATCTGGCGTAGTCTTTCATAGCGTTTGCAATCTTATCCCAGCTATCGCCTGCCAGAGCATTCAGGTTTGGGTTAGCCTTTACTTTGGCGATGAGTTCTTCTTCTGTGGCCCTAACCCTCGCCATCTGCTCAACGTCAAGCAAACCCTTGTGATAGCCTGTCAGAGCCTTCAAGCTATTTTCCATCCCCATCAACTGTGCAGAAACCTGTCGTTCGCCTTCTTCTCCGCTACGGGCTACTTCACGCAGACGCTCTACATTGGTCTGCAGATTTCTCAAAATCGGAGGATAAATAACATCCCTGTCGTTTTCCATCTGAGCCACAGTGTAAAGGCGCGAAGTCGACCCCGGATGCCCCGTAACAAAGGTTAGGTCGCCATTTTTGGTACCAACCTTGCTCCAAGTCAGATAGTGTTGTGGATTATAAGGCTTGTCATCTTCATATACCCTGAATAAAGAAAAGTCCAGGTCATGTCGTGGCCACGTAAAATTGTCGTCATCTTTGCCAAAGGCCGCCACTTGATATTCAGGGCAGGCCACCAAGCGAACATCCTTGAAGGTCTTGTAGCAATAAATCCAAAACTCGCCACCCTGAAACAGGGATACCGTTTCGCATTGAAGGCCAGTTTTTTCTGACATGGCTTTCTGGGCACGCGAAATAGCGGCTACACGTGCCTCAGTTGCCACCTTTTCATTTGCCCCCTGAGGTACAGCCTTTTCAACCTCCTCAGTGACATTCACAGTTTCCTGTAACATCATCAGAGTGAGGCCAGGAACCTTGACTTCCTGCTCCCTTGTATTAGCGACAAAGCCATCCTTGACAAAGTCGGCATCCTTGCTTACTGCCTGAATAAAATTGTGGCCTACATGGTGGTTTGTCAACACCAAACCATCCTTGCTCACAAAAGAGCCAGAACCTCCGGGGAAACGCAGGGAAGACATCCTGACGTGATCCAGCCATGCCTGGTCTGGTGCCCAGCCATATTTTTCCATCAGTTTTGCTACGGGGATGCTACTAAAAGTCCACATGCCCTCGTCGGATCGCAGGGCAGGGGTAGCAAGGGAGGCAAGTAGCAGTGCGGTTAAGGGTAGACGCATAGGTTCTCCAAATGATTTGTAGTTTGTTATTTGAGCCTTTTTCAAAACCTGTCAGAATATTGAAAAAAATGAATATTTACCTACTATTTTCATTGTAGTCCCTCCTGTTGTCCGAGCCATAACGCTGGGATCTGGGATACCTTTTCACGTCCCGTTGGTTGATGGACGGGCTTGCCCAAAGGACGGTAAGGCAGGCTACCTGAAAACAGCAACCCCATACGTTTTTTAGCTTCTGCGATGTATTCGTCTTCCCTTTCGCACCCCAATGCCCGGCGACCCAGCTTAACGGCCGCAAGCATGGCAGAGCCGACCCCGCTGAAAGGGTCTATTACCCAGTCGCCTGGCTCGGTAAAGGCCAGAATACAGCGTTCTACAAGTTCGATAGGAAATTGGCAAGGATGCAAAGTTTTTTCTGGATGGTTGGCCTTTACGTTGGGGATGTTCCATAGCCCTGTTTCCCACTCGTTTAACATCAGCTTCCAAATGTCGCCGGGGTTTTTCCGAGAGGATTGCCAGACGGCAACCCATACTTGGGTCCGGGCTTAAAATGGGTCTTGCCGGGATATTTTGAGGGTACTCGGACGGGATCAAGGTTGAAAACGTAGCTATCTCCCTTTGTAAACCACAGCAGGGTTTCATAGCGTCCCGAAAAACGTGTTGAACAATGTAGGCCGTGCTCAAATGTCCAGATAATGCGATTGCGGAGCTTTAGGCCGCGCTCTTTGAAAAGCGGGTAAAAGTAGAAGTCCAGGGGGAATACTTCTTTGTTTTCTACATAGTTTCCAACTTGCCAGCAAAGCGAGCCGTCAGGAGCTAATACCCGGACGAGCTCGTCTAGCATTGGCTCAAGGGCTTTTAAGTAATTTTTCAGGTTGGTTTGGGTTTCATATTCTTTACCCACGTTGTAGGGTGGCGAAGTAATAATCAGTTTTGCAAAATTGGGTGGGCACTCTCCCAAACTATCAATAGAATCGCCATGTAAAAAAACTATTTCTGAATCTTGAGCAAATTCTTCATGGATGGACTTTCCACTGTACTGCTCAAGGCGACAATCTTCATCAAACAGTGTTTGCGCTGTCTGCACTAATGGCTCCCTAACTTCAGTTGCTGGTTTTTGTGCCAAGCCACGCTCTTTTTCGGTAGCTTGGCACAAACCCAAAATGCCCGTTGTCGACGATAGCTTTAGTTCCCCATCTGCCTGATGAGGTGGGCGGCATCATAGACAGACCAGAGGGATTCCAGCACTGCCCTCATATCAACGCTTACGGAGCGATTGTATTTTACGTCATAGAAATAGTTATTTGGCAGACTCTCGTATGTGCCATCGAAGAGCAGGCCAACTATTTCGCCCTTGACGTTTAGCACTGGGCTACCGCTGTTACCGCCAATGGTATCAACATCGTGGACAAAGTTGAGCGGAGTAGTGAGGTTAATTTTATCTTTGGCATCCAGCCACCTCTGAGGTAGCGTCCAAGAGCCATTTTCGGCCTTGGCCTCGTTGCCGCCCCAGCCGATGTGCCTGTCGTAGAGGCCATAGAATGTGGTGAAGGGTTGCATCTTCGTGCCATTGCCCTCATAGGTTTGCACCGCGCCATAAGTGAGGCGCAGGGTGCCGGTTGCGTCTGGATACATTTCCTTGCCATATACCGCAAAGCGAGCTTTTGCAATGCGTAGCGAATGATCGCTAATGATCGCCTGAGCTTGGCCATTTACTTTTGTTACGTTTGCCTGTAGCTCAATTACTTGCTTTAGCAGGGCGAGCAACGAATCTTTAGAGGCATCCACAGCTACCTTGCCACCATCCAACAGTGCCTTTCTGGCATCTGCAGACGCAAGCTGAGTGCCGTCAACGGCGGCCTTGGCTACAGCCTCAGCAGATCTATTGCCCAAAACAGACTTGACAAATTTATGGTTAGGCCCTAATTCCTTAACTGATTTTTCCAAAGCTACAGTGAGGTTGCGCGTTTCTATGGCCTTGTCGAAGGCAAAATTGCCAACTGCAAGTTCTCTATCACGGGCTACTTGGTTTCCGCCACGTCCACCAGCAGGGGTGGCCTGAGCAGTAGCAGGGCGATTGACAATATTCATTATCGACATCAACCGGACAGACAAGTCACCGGCGGCAGTAAAAAAGCCCGGTACTTGTTGTTCCTTAAACACAGAAATCTGCAGTTTAACAGCATCTTCTATCCTTGCATGGCTGTTTCCTGCGTCAGCCTTTAACTGCGGATCTGCGGCTATCTTGGCTCTGAGTTCATCCTCGGCGGCCTTGATGCGGCCCATGGCGGCAACGTCAATGAGTCCGCGGTAGTAGCCGGATTGTGCCTTTAGGCTATTCTCTACTCCAAAAATAGGAGCCATGGCTGTGCGACGTTCGTCTTCAGTTTTTGCGGCGGCCACGTTTGCAAGGATGCCTTCTCTGCGTTCTTTAAGGTTTGCGATGGATGTTGGGGCCGAATAGTCGCGGTTAAACATCATCTGGGCATAGGTTAATTGCCTCTGAGTTCGCCCAGGGTTGCCTATGACAAAGGTCAAATCTCCATTTTTTAGGGGGGTTGAGGGCATTCTTAGGAAGTGTGATGGCTGATATGGTTTGTCATTTTCATAGACCCTAAACATGCAGAAATCTAGGTCATGGCGCGGATAGGTAAAATTATCTGGATCGCCACCAAATCCGCCAACTTCGGTTTCAGGTGCCGCCACCAGGCGTACATCTGTATGCACTTTGTTGAGGTATACCCAATATTCACCACCGCTATAAAGCGTTACTTGGCGTGGCTCTAGGCGCGTTTTGTCGCCCAATTCCTGGGCAATGCTAGCGAGGGCCTGGCTTCTGGCCTGGGCCGCCTCTTCAGGCTTCATACCGGGCTTTACGGCGGCATTTACCTTTTCGGTAACGTTTTCCATTTGCACAACCGTGCGGATGGTCAGGTTAGGCACCTTAATTTCATCAGCCATAGTGCGGGCAATGAAGCCGTCCCTGATGTAATTATTTTCACTAGTAGAGAGACGTTGTAGCGAACCACGTCCAACGTGGTGGTTGGTGATAACGAGGCCATTGCTACTAATAAAAGAAGCCGAACCACCGCCAAAATTTACAGCCGCAAGCTGGGCGTGTTCGAGCCACTGCTTATCAGGCGCAAAGCCATATTTTTCCATCATCTTCTTGAGGGGTAGGTTGTCAAACGTCCACATCCCTTCATCAGAAAACAAAGCACCCGATACAAGAGCCATGCTGGTGGCCGTAAGGAGAGAGCGAAGTCTCAAAGTCATAATAATACCTCCAAATACATTATATAGCAGTTACAAGATACAAGTTACTATGAAAACGCCCCCAAACTAGCCTTTCAAAAACCCATAATCGTAGACCAAGGGTTCAATTTCTTCAGACAAGGTTTTTAGTGCAGAGCGAAGATTTGCATCTAACTGGTTGAAATTTTCGTCCTCGCTATTAGTATTCATCCTGCCTTGCTCATTCCTTTTATTAAAATATAGCCGAATGTCGTATAGGCTGGCATTGACATTTACTCTTGGTTTGGAATGATAATATTGCCATATCTTGAGGCCAGCATTAAAGACAGCTTTGGCGACTGAGGAAAATTCAAGGCGTTGGTTTTTATGGCAAAGAGCATTGTCTAAAAGGGTGTCATTATCTTCAGTGAGAAGTGTGTCTGGAAATAGCGAAATGGTATGGCCTTGAAAGATTGTTTTAATATATTCAGACATAAAATTACTTTCAAACTTCTTTCTAGCATCAACTTCCTGATGGGTAAATGGAATCCAGTGATTTGTTCCATCAGAAGTGCTTACAGCGTTGGTGAATAGGGCGTATACAAAGCAATTTAGTTGGAAATTACTGTCCTGATAGTAACGTTCATTAGGCGCAAGAAAGTGGTCGCAGTCATTTATCCAATTGGCAGTAATAGATTTCCATATCGAAAAAAAAGTACATACTTGCATCAAGTTAGATCTATTTATCCAGGAGCCTCTGGCATGAGGAATTGATGATTTTTTTTTGTTGGAAATATAAATGAGATTGTACTGTTGAACACAGGTTCTCCCAGTTCCAAGGAGAAATCCTATAATGTTGTTTTGTTGCATAAACTCTTCTTCAAGTTCCACTTTTGTTTTTTCTTTATCTTTGAATGTTCTTTTCTCTGGAATCTTATATTTAGAAATCCATGATGTAATGTTTTGTTGACGGGCATATGCAACAAATTCTCTTCTGCTATGCAAGTCTCCCTGATGGTCGTAAACTGTAGCCTCGACTGATGAGAATACATCTCTAGCACCAGTGTCCCAGATTTTGAATCCGATTGGAAATTCGCCCGTTACATTATCAAATGTGTTTGCTGGCACTACAAACATATTTAATAATTTTGAATTAAAAATATTTCTAAACCGCTCAAACACTGGTGCTTGTATGGTTTTTAGCGTTGAAAACTCTGCTAGCACACAGCCACGAACCTTAGTGATAACCTTCATCAGAAAATGGATGTATAGCTCCCTCGCTTCATTTTCCAGAGTCCCTGTTTCACTATCGCTATCCTTTGCTATCGCTTTTAGTTTTGATGGGGCTACTCCATCTTTATGTTTGCCGGTTTTAGAAATTGTGGTTCTGCTCCCTGCCTGTGCGTACGGTGGATTGATGTATATAACCAACTTTTTTCGCTTTTCGGGGTCGTCGATTATTTCCCTTAATTCTTTAGGCAGGTCAGAAAAATCGTCATTCAGGAAATCAAACTGAAACACCTGATCTTTAAGTAGATTTGCTGTGTTTTTGTCTATTAGCTCGTGGATGATATTTACGTCTGCCTTATCAAGAGTTGATGCCCATATATTGTATTTATTGACGAGGCCAAAAAGTAAGTTTCCTGTGCCTGCGGCGCAGTCCCAGATGTAGTATTCATCCTGCCAATCAGCTCCGAGAGTATTTGCCAGATATTCTTGAGATCGCTCAACCCAAATTCTTGGTGTAAAAAATGAGCCTCTGCGCTCCCTAATATCTTGTGGAACAAGCAGGTCTATGCGCTCCAGGATGTAATCCCAATATTCCACTGCTGGCGGGCGTTCATATTTTTGCCAGAACTGAGTATGGGCTACTTGATTTGGGCTAAACACTACTTCTGTATACGAAGTTCCGAGATCGGTAATTTTTCTGCCAACTTCATATTTATCAGATTTGAGTAGAACAATCAGTTTTTGTGTCAATGTGCTATTTTCTTGAGACAGCAAGTCAGCCAAGTAAAAATGACAGTCAAAAATACCAATTTTCTTAGCCGCCTCCCATGACGGGAGATCAATAGTTGGCTTAACTGTTTCCAGCCATTTGATGTATACAATCATAAAGTTGTTTTTGTCGATTTGAATTTTTGATGTTCCGATTTTACCTTGGATAAAGTTGATCCTGATAAAGTCCTTAAGTTCTTTCTCGTCTTGGACAAAATCAAAAATATATGTGGGCAAGGAATTGTCTTCCTCTGTAATTTGCCTGATTCTTTCGTAGACTTCGGCAAATTCTTTTGTTGATTTGTTCGAGGGTGCAATATTCCAGTTGAAGTCTGATTTATAGAAAATATCTGAAATCTTGTAATAGGGGATGAATGCTATTTGAACACCATCGAAACACCCCAAGTAGGGCGGTGGAATCAATCCCTTATCAAAGGGTCGTTCTTTTCCGATGGTAAGTACAAGCTGGGTTAGCATAGCAATTACATCAGCTTTTATCTCCTTTTTTGCCTCTGCCCATAGGAGATGACCTGATGTTGCATCCTTCATGCTTTGCTTTGTCTTTACTACAAAATCTATGTTACCCGCAACTGTGCAAAAATATTTTCTGAAAAACAATTCACGGACATAGTTTTTGATTTCTTCTTCGCTTGGATTGGTAGTTTTTTTCGCCATGTTTGTCGTACTGTTCAGTCAGGGAAATCCGGTCACGGAAGTACTTTATCATTGCACTTTATCTCTTTTATGATAGCACTCTTTATAGCGAAAGTAATAATAATACCAAGTTGCCACCTATGTTAATAAAGAGGCGATATTGAAACCAGTTTAATTGTGACCGCACCGTGGTTACAATTGGGTAAGAGCGTAAAATTTTCTTCCACTGGCAAACTGATAACTGATAACTGAAAACTGGTAACTGAAAACTGGTATTATATGAAAGGGGTACTTATGGATGTTCAAATAATTTTTAACATAATTATCGTTTCATTGCTCTTCGTCTTGATTGCGATGTCGTTTTTTCGCAAGGTCAAGTCGGATACTGGGATGATTTATGGCCTCTTAAAGCAAAGTGGCGAGGAATTGCGGGATGGGGTGGCCAAGCAAATCAGCAATGGTGCTACAGAGCAATTTGCGCGATTTGATGTGATTCAGGCAAGCATCCAGTCTACACTCCAGGGGATTCGTGAAGAAACCAATAGGCAACTACAAGAGTTTCAATCCCGAATTACCGAAAAACTTATGGCCATCCAACAGAGTGGTGCCGAGAGCAACAATAACATTAATGTAAACGTCAATAAAACATTGCAGGAGACCCGCACCGAAACTAACGATCAGTTGGGCAAGTTTTCTTCCCAGCTAGACATGCGCCTGTCGTCCATACAAGAGCAAGTTCAAAAAACCCTCCAATCCAATAGGGAAGAAACAAATAAACAACTAAATGAAATTCAGGCACGAGTTGACTCCAAGCTAACGTCCATGCAGAAGGGTAGTACCGAGGGTGTCGAAAAAATCAACGCTACACTCGAAAACAAAATGAAATCACTACAAGAGAGCAACGAAAAGCGGTTGGAGCAAATGCAGGGGGTGGTGGATGAAAAATTACAAAAGACACTAGAGACTAGGCTAACTCAGTCATTTGAAGTGGTTAGCAAGCATCTGGAAAATGTCCAACTTGGTTTAGGGGAGATGAAAAACCTAGCCGCAGATGCTAAGAGCCTAAAGAATGCCCTCATCAACGTCAAAGAGCGTGGCACCTACGGCGAAGTGCGGCTAGAGAAATTACTGTCGGATATACTCGCCCCCACTCAATACGAGATGAATATAGAAATAAGCAATAGCAAGCGCGTGGAATTTGCCATCAAGTTGCCCGGTAGTGGAGACGCGCCACTGTTGTTGCCTATCGACTCTAAGTTTCCTGTCGAGGACTACAATCGGCTACTGGATGCCGAGGACAAACAGGCCATCGACGAGGCTCGCAAGGCACTGGCACAGAAGGTTAAGTCTTTCGCCAAGGACATTTTCGATAAATATATTGCACCACCTAAAACTACCGACTTTGCCCTGATGTTTTTGCCCACCGAGGGGCTATTTGCCGAGGTAATCAGAAACGCCGCCCTCTTTGAAGAACTCAGGGAAAAATACAAGATACATATCGTAGGCCCAACAACACTTTCTGCATATCTAGGATCGCTTCAGGTGGGATTTAAAACTCTTGCAATCGAACAGAGGTCTCAGGAAGTATGGAATACACTACGCGCCGTAAAACATGAGTTTGGCAAGTTTGGCGATACCCTTAGCCAGGCACAAAAACAGATACGGACTGCTGACATGACATTAGAAAAAATTGTCGGCACCCGCACGAGGGCTATCGAAAAACGATTGCAAAATGTAGAGGAACTCACACTCCAAACCAACATTCCCCAGCTCGACTTTAACGAGCTAGATGAAGAACTCTAAAGGCACGAAGTTTTTTCTAGCCACTAACTGACAATTGAAGAGCCAATCTTCATAATAAAAACAAGCCAAATTTCATAACCCAAACAAGCCAAATTTGATATTTTTTCTGTCTTGCGCTATCATTTCCTTGATCGCTGATGAAAGGCAATTCTGATGAAATATATCACCAGGGCAACCGATCATATATAGCGGTTCAACTACAGTAAGTCAGCCACAAAATCGGTCAAGCCAATGTTTGATAAAAGCTGATACTACTATAGTTATTGTTGATTTTCGTGACATAATTTATTAATAAATACGCTTCGTGTCAAACAGATGTCAAAAAGACGGGCGTGGGCTATATTGTCCCTATTTGGCGAAATATACACTTTTTCTGGCTCATTCAAATAGCTGTCCAATCCGATAAACCAAATGCGAGTTGCCTAAAAATCCTGCCCACAACTCGTTAAGGAAGACCTGGACTTCGCAATTAACGCATTTGCCAAAGTCGGCAGGGAGCTGGAAGTGGTTAAGTAGAGATTCTAGGCCACCTTAGTATTCGGTCAATACGAGATATTTGATCGATTCCATTAGTGGTTAATGAGCACTTTGCGCCGTTTGCGCGTTAGGTGCCAGTATTCGACACTATTTTTTAAATACGAACAAGTATTCATGAGCCAACAGCAGAAAGTTGTGCTTTACGCTATTGGTCTTCCAGAACCCTGTTGCTTTGCAATTGTGCTGTTCTTTGATGATTATTTCTTTTTTGGTGAACCCCGAATTTTCAAAGATTTTCATCACGTCAAAGCTCAATGCAACGACACAGCCCTTCTTCCGAGTGTCCCCCATCAGGATGGCGC
Source organism: Holophagaceae bacterium (assembly GCA_009783055.1). GTDB lineage: Bacteria > Acidobacteriota > Holophagae > Holophagales > Holophagaceae > WRHW01. Next base: position 37,129 of record WRHW01000001.1, on the reverse strand, counting down.
AGAATTTTCCGGGTCTTAGAACGCGATGGCACTCTGCCGCAACTAGTCCCATTTGTGTTAAGAAATCCTTTACTCTGTAGCAAGACAAATCGCCTTCGATGCCATCACTGTAACAAATGATGTCTGCATACGGGGGGGGTGTGTGCATATAAAATCAATTCCTTCATCAGGAACAAAGGCAAGGTTCCTTGCGTCGCCCTTCCTGATGTAGACTTGTCCAGTATTAGGCATATCGAACGCTGTTTTTTCTGCACACCGCTGTAGAGCCACAGGGTTAATGTCCACGCCTATTATGTTTCGGTTCAGTAGCTTTGCCTCAACTAAGGTAGTTCCACCACCAGCAAATTGATCAAGCACCATGTCCCCAGCATTTGAATAGCGGAGCAGGAGATTGCGAGGGATATATGGCGACCAGTTTCCACGGTATTTGGCATCATGTGTGGCCCAGTTGCCACGATTGGGGAACGACCAGACAGTATTCATCTCAAGTTCAAAATTATCCGGCTCCCATTTTTTGGCTATGCGATTCATCTTGCTAAATCAATAAACTGAGCCAAAAACAGTTTGCGAGCATAAAACGCGCGGGATTTGCTACCGTGTCCCCGACCTTTCGTGCGTGGTTGCACATAAACTCCCATTTTTCCAGTTAAGCAATCAAAACCACGCGTGTGATCCTTCAGGCATTCCTGAACTAGTTGGTAATCAGCACGGACAGCTTCGAATAGTTCACTTGATTGGTCAATAGATGTTACAGAGTGGACGTGTGTAGGTTGATCGTATGAAGTGCCAACGATTCTTGCTACAATAATTGCTTTCTTTAATTTTGAAAGCAGATGACTTTTTTCGAAAGGAGTCCGCATCACATCATACGGATCTATCATCGTTATTGCCATTGTTTCCTTGAAATTTAGTTCTCCATTTTTGACTAACAACGGAATACATTTCAACTCCCAGGAACCAAAATTTGGGCTTTGTGCGGAGTTCAAAGGCAATCCCAAATATCTTTCACATACATGACCTGCCCATCCTTTATTTACACCTCCCTTAGCAGACTTTATTGTTAATCCATATTTATCGGCAAGAACGTGTAGGTCGCGTCCAATCAACTTTGTTAATTTTTGTAGTGCTTCGTCTCTTTCCATCTGCTTCTCCTGTTATTTTGGTATCTGTATTTCTGTTACTGCTATTCAACCACTAGCAATCAATAATTCTCTAATCCGCCCCCGCCCATTCCCCACAGAATTAATCGCCCGCAACGCATCTATCCTTGATATATCATGTTTGGCATAAAGCCTATCGAAAAAATCGTCTGTCTCATCAGTGTTCTTTGGATCTGAGTTGCTTGCCAGAACAAAGGCCCCGCGTTCGCTCATTTCATCGATAAAACCTGCTAACTCTGACTGTGCTGTGTCATCAAAGCCATCCTGTGCATAAGACGTAAAACTGGCTGTCACACTCAAAGGTCGGTAAGGCGGGTCGAAGTAGGCGAATGTTTTATCATCGATAAAGGCTTGGGATGACTTGTAATCCCCGTGGACAATCGTTACCTTTTGTAGCTTAGATGACACCATGCGTAAGTTCTCTTCATCGCAGACACAAGGGTTGTGATATTTGCCTTGTGGTACGTTGTAGCCCCCCTTGGCATTCACTCGATAAAGTCCGTTGAAGCATGTTTTGTTCAGAAAGATGAACAGTGCCGCCAATTCCAAGGAGCAGTCCTGTGCCAACTTTAGGGCATTGAATCTCTCTCTCTTTTCGTAGTAGATGCTCTTTCGTTTTTCTGCCCCAGCACTCAAGTACTCCTGCTGAAAATCTGTCAAAGCGCGCACCAGCCCACCCACGTTCTCTCGGATAGTAATGTAAGCGTGGACTAACTCTCGATTGATGTCGCTTATATAAACCTTGTCTAGCGGGTAGAGATTTAGCACGTCAAACAGTACTGCGCCGCCGCCAACGAAAGGCTCGGCGTATTTATTAATTCCATTACCTAACCCAGCCGGGTACTTTGCTCTGATTTTGTCCAATATTTGCGATTTGCCGCCCGCCCATTTGACAAAAGGCTTGGCTAGGGGGCTACGTGCCGATGCATTCATATGATTGTCCCATATAGCGAAATTGCTCTCATGCTTCTGACCACCATCCTTAGGCAAAGCCATCGTGCGCCAAGTAGTCGGCGGCTGTAGCTTAGACGGTTGCATTCGGTTTTTTGTCTCTTGTTCTTCATTTGTAACAACACCAGGATCGATTATGGCATGGAATAAAGGCTTTTCACAAAGATGGTGGCCTTGCCATGCGGGAATCGGGTTCTGTGCGTGAAGACAAAGTGCTTTTTGTGACCACACTGCGTTAAACTGCCATACTCTACTGACGCAGGAGTCGAACATGACCAAGACCATGCGTGCCCTCGTAAAAGCAGAACGTGCCCCTGGGCTGACGATGCAGGATGGTTGACTGGGGCAAGTAGTAAAGCATCGCGTGAGGCTATGCCTCGGCGGATACCAGGACATACCCAAAAAACCCCCGCTTTGGCAGAGCTGATTGCGGATGCAAAACGTGGCAATTTTTTCGGCAAGCCAAAAAAACAACCTGCTACACGCCGATCAAAGGCAGTATCCGCAAACGGTATTTCTTCAGGTCAACAGTAATCAAAGCACCTCGTTCAATTTCATCTTCGGCTACCCTCAGCACATTTATGACAAGGGGCGCGGCAACTGCGGGGCTAATGTCGCCGGTGCGAATCTGAATGACGCTGGGCTTTTCGTTATGAGTGATGGCGAGTATGGTGCTGAAGTCCAAGTCGTGGGTAAAGACCACAAAATCATTGACTTTCGCATAGGCCATAATTTCTGTGTCTGGAGCATCTGCGGCTCCAATGCTTGACCAGTGCAGGGCCTCAATATTGTGCTTTGAGAAAACATCTGCCCATCGGGGGGACAGGTTCATGTCAATGAGTATTCTCATCAGGCATCAGCAAAAGCGATTTCCCTCTGCTCGGTCTGCAATGCGGCGTAACGGAGAGATTGAAGTATGTCCTCTTTTTCCAGGTGTGGGTAGTCGGCAAGTATTTCTTCAATGGTATGGCCTTCGCCCACTTGGTTGACTATCATCCCAACAGTAATCCGCATGTTGCGGATACAGGCTTTGCCTCCCATTACGCTACTTTGGCGGGTTATTCTGTCCAAGTGTTCCATGTTGTAAGCATATAGAGAGATTTATTCATTTGTCAATGTCTGGGCACGCCCCCCAGAGGTTCAGCCTCGTCTGTTGTTCATAGGCGGGCTTGGCTCGCCGTTAAGTGAACAACAAAAACGTAAATAGCTATTGTCGTTTACCTGTGACATGCAACGCTTTCTGCAAGTAAACCAACGCAGTCGTATCTTATACCACTACAAGCCGCGTGCACTATTTACCAATTGGAGATACAACCACGTGTACCAAATCCCCTGGCTGTTTGCCTATTTTTGTGCGGATGCCCTTTAGGATGCCAAGTATGTAGCAAATAGAACCATCTGGGTTTTTTACGCCCATGTTGACGATGCTACCCTGGTATGGCTCGCCATCGAATGTAGCAGATACCTTTAATCGTCCCACTCCAAACTCGGCTCGGATATCAAAGGGACACCGCACGTATGCACCACCCTTGCCGATTTTAGACTCCTCGATTCGGGCAGAAAAATCAAAAACATTTTTGGCAGATTTCTTTTTGTCCATAGTCACAGTACAAGGCTTTCCATCTGAAAACTGATAACCGATATTATATATCCGCTACTTGGGCGCGGTCGAATTCTTCTTGAATTTCCTGCGAAACTTTTGTCTTCATGCTAACAATGATTATTGCTAGGCAGGAGATAATGAATGCGGGTACTATCTCATATACTTCAAATATGCCACCCTTTAGATTGTGCCAGACGATAGATACCACGCCACCTGACAGGATGCCAGCAAATGCACCCCAAAGGGTCATGCGCTTCCAATATAACGAAAAAAGTATGCAGGGGCCAAAGGCCGCGCCGAAGCCTCCCCATGCAAATGCAACTAGCCTAAATACCGAACTTTCAGGATTTAGCGCAAGTAATACTGCTATGAGGGAAACTACTATCACAGTTCCGCGGCTTACTAATACTAAGGCTTTGTCAGATATTTGTTTTTTGTTGAATGCCATGAACAAGTCTTCAGTGACGGACGAGGCTGTTACTAATAATTGGGAATCGGCGGTACTCGATATTGCCGCGAGAACTGCCGCCATAAGTAGCCCACCAATGACAGGCCCCATTAGGTTTTGGACTAGAGCAAGAAATATTTTTTCGTTGTCAACAGTCACCGAGGCTGTGGCTTCTGGTGACATGAATCCTCCTGACAGATATGCGCTACCAAGCACGCCTATTATCACCGCTGTTGCAAGTGTGGTTATTACCCAGACCATAGCAATAATGCGCGCTGGTTTAATTTCTTTTGAACTCTTGACTGCCATGAATCTGGCAAGAATATGGGGTTGCCCAAAATAGCCGAACCCCCATCCAAATGCCGAAACGAGCAGTATCAATGATATGCCTCCCTCTGGCGTTTTGGGGAACCATGAAAATACTTCGGTTGTAACTCCCGCGAGGGTGGTGGTTACTTCCCCAATGCCTCCCATGCTATTGAGGATTGTGATTGGGACTAGAAGCATTGCCAGAAACAAAAAGATGCCTTGGATTGTATCCATCGTGCATACTGCGCTAAAACCGCCCAAAAAGGTATAACCCACGATAGTAAAGCAACCAATAAAGAGTCCTGTTGTGTAGTTTGCAGTAAAGAGTGTGGCAAATAGTTTTGCCGCGGCGACGAATTGGGCAGATGTATATACAAGGAAAAAAACCAGAATAAAAATTGCTGAGATGCTCCTCAAGAGTTTAGTAGTATCTCTGAAACGATTTTCAAAATATACAGGGAGAGTGATTGCGTTGCCGGCAATCTGGGTATGCTTCCTCAAACGTTTTGCAACCAGTAGCCAGTTTAGGTATGTGCCTATCGCCAAACCCAAAGCTGTCCAAATCGCTTCTGTAGTACCCATGTAGAGGGCGAAAGCCAACCCAGGCAAACCCAGCAGTAGCCAACCGCTCATGTCAGATGCCTGGGCACTCATCGCAGACTGCCATGGGCCTAGATTGCGTCCTCCTAAAAAGTAGTCGGATAGGTTTTTGTTTTTTCTATAATTGTAAAAACCTAATGCCAACATTCCAACCATGTAGAAAACCAAAACTATGGCCTGAACACTCATGGCATTCCTTTCTACCAACTCCATCGTTTCAAAAAGTCTGGCGGATTTTGAAAATTGCTAAGTTAATATTCCGTCTTCAAACTTCGAGTCATCAGGTTGTTTACAGCTTCTCTGGGGTCATGGCCGTCAAGCAGACGAACTACTTCGGCTGTGATTGGTAGCTCGACACCCACTTCTTGTGCCAGTTTGATGGCGGCGCGTGCGGTGTGGACACCTTCAACTACCTGCTCGCCCATTTTTGCCGTTGCTTCATCTGGGGATGCGCCTTTGCCTAGCATTTCCCCATATATGCGATTTCGGCTCTGTTGGCCAGTGGCGGTTAGTACGAGGTCGCCCATTCCGGCTAAACCCATGACTGTATGGGTCTGGCCTCCCAGCCTCTCCACTAGGCGGGCTATTTCGGCCAAGCCCCTTGTAAGTAAGGCGGCTTTTGCATTTTTGCCAAGGTCAAGGGCATCCATCAAGCCAGAAGCAATGGCGAGAATGTTTTTGAGAGCACCACAAAGCTCTACTCCAGAGACATCCCTTGTGAAATATACCCTGATGCGGTTGGTAGCCAATTGATTCTGTAACTGCTTGGCATCTGCGTTAGATACTCGATTTGGCATGGCCAGTACTATTGCAGTAGGGCATTCGCGGAATACTTCATCGGCAAATGTAGGGCCTGATAGCACACCCACTGACATCCCAAGGATGGGCTCCAATGCTTGAGAAAGGAGGCCACAGGTAGAATTAAGCACGCCTTTTGAAACATGTATAAAGTGGGCTGGGCGGGTACTTACAGACTTTGCTATGTTTTGCCAAACCTCAGGGCTTTTCTGGGTGGGCAAGGCGCTTACCCAAAGTGGAGCCGTAAAATCCTCGTCCAGTGATGTGACAACTTTCAGCGATTCCGGGAGATCGCCACCTGGGAGCCGTGGATGCTTTCTACTGCGTCCCAGTTCGATTCCAGCGTCCACAGGGTATGCCCACAGAGTGACGTTTAGACCCTTCCGCGCCCAAGTTGATGCAAGGGCAGTTCCCCATGCCCCACTGCCGAAAACAACGATGTCTGTCATTTTGCCTCCATTTTTTTCACCATTTGTTGTTACCGTCTACTACAACAGGTATTTACCCCTTTTTGCCTAATTTATGCTCTTTTCCGTTGATGAGACCCACTATGTTTTTGCGATGTCTCAAAATTATAATTGCGGACAAAAGTGTCCATATCAATAGCACATAAACCGAGTCTACCCTAGGGAAAACTATCATCCGATATAGCCAGTACATCGGCAGAGCCAGTGCCCCCAGTATACTCCCAAGACTTACGTATCGAGTAGTGGCAATGGCAAAGACAAAGAGGGTGATGGAGGGCAGTATCGAAAAGGGCAGTATCGAAAAAGGACTAAACCCGATAGCCGCTCCCAGGGCAGTGGCGACCCCTTTGCCTCCCTTAAAGCGTAACCAAGGGGTATATACATGCCCTAGCACAACTGCAAGTGCTACAAGTGAAGGGGCTACGTTGTCATTGATCATTAGCCCAAGCATTCTGTTGCCAAGAAAAATTACAAAAACTACAGGCAAAATACCTTTGAAAACATCTAGCCCTAGGGTGAGGCAACCCATCCTTTTTCCAAAGGCTCTCAATACGTTTGTTGCACCGATATTGCCCGATCCAACCTTTCTCACATCCCCCCTGCCAGTCAGTAAACCAAGGATAAGGCCAGAAGGTATGCTTCCAATCAAAAAGGCAATGGCCAGGAAGATGAAGAAGGCTATGGTCATAGTATTTATTTTAGCAAGTAATACCGGGTACTGTTCAACAGGTTGAACGCAAAAGATTACAAAAGTTTTTTCAATTACGAGCAAAGCCCGCATTTTCAAAATTTACGACGCCAAAAATGTGATAAGGATTAGAAAAAACCTTAACACTAACTAACTTTATCCTTCACTTTTCTTTCAATATTAGTATCATATTACAGGGTAACGTGGAGTTAGTTTCATGAAGGTAGGGGTTGGCCATAGCGAGTTGCCTAATAGTGCGATTGCCGGTCGACATGCCGCTGAGATGGCTGTGCAGTCTTCGGGGCGCACAGATAGTCCTGACCTTGCCCTATTGTTCTGTACGGTTACTGTAAACCAAGTACAACTTAGGGACGCGGTTTGGGACGTAATAGGTAGCAACGTGCCAGTATATGGCGGTGGCGCGGCTGGTGTCATCACAAATGATTACTATGGTTACGGTGGCGACCAGGTTGGATTGGCACTGATATGGCTGGATGGCTACAGTTTCGATTTGTTGATTAATGACAGTCTGCTGGAAAGTGAGGCTAAATCAGGGGCTGAGTTGGGGCATGGGCTGGCAAAACTTGGGGTTAAGCAGGATTCCGCCGTGCTACTTTTCTATGACTCAGTGCGCCGTAGCGGTAATGTTGGGCTTGTCATGGCAACATGGCTACTTGAGGGCATTGAAAAAGCGATGGGTTTTCTGCCAGCTTTGGCGGGTGTGGGGATGATAGGCGACCACGGATGTAGCCCGAATAGCCAGTTTACAGGCAATGGAATTAGCGACCACAATGCGTTTGCTATGGTGTTTGGCAAGGGAGTTCGCATTGATACAACCATCATGCACGGTTGTCGCCCTGCATCGCAGTACTATACGGTTACAAAATCGGACGGTCCGGCAATACTCGAAATCAACCATCGACCCGCCTTGGCTTTTATTGATGAGGTTCTTTGTTCTTCTATCAGTCCACAACAATATCCCTTCTTTCTTTTGTTTGGCATTAATGGGGGAGGGCGTTGGGCAGAATATGATGAGGATAAATTTGCAAGTCGCCTCTGCCTTGGCGTTGACCTTGATCGGCAGGCCATTATTATGTTTGAACCCGATATGGTTGCTGGCACCGACTTCCAGTTGATGTTCCGATCTATGGATTTGGAATATATGAAGCCCAAGATTAATGCCCTTTTTGAAAATCTGGGTAGGCGAGAACCAGTTTTTGCACTATATTTTGACTGCGCGGGACGTGCCGCTGGACACTGTGGAACCGACGTTGAGGATGCCCTAATTGTCCAACAGACGGTCGCCAAACGAGTTCCTGTGTTGGGGCTATATTCCGGAGTTGAAATTGCCTCTGTGGCAGGGAGGCCCAGAGGATTAGATTGGACAGGCGTTTTTTGTCTGTTTTCCATAAGTTCGGGAGGCAATGATTGCAACGAAAGGCAGACAGAATTTGAGATCAAGCCACCAAGATTGATGTCTCAGGTAGAAGCAATTAGGACTTACTGCGAACAGAACCTTGCCAAGGTTTTGGAGTTGGACACTCAGGCAACAGCTTTAAGGTTGGAGCTGGAAACAAAGCGTCGAGGGTTTCAGTTGATTTCCTCTCTTGCTATATCGCTACGACACAGAGAAAACTATGAGGATATTTTTGTTAATGTAGCGCGACGAATTAATTCGACCCTTAGTATGCACAAAACCATAGTTTTGTTGGCGGATGGGACTGGGCTTTTTAGACCCGAAGTTCTGCATGGATTTACAAATATTGAGATCAAGAGACTACCAAAAGATGAATCTTTCAACATTCCGCCAGAACTACTGGAAAACCACTCGACAATTGTAAATTCAAGAAATCCTGAAGCATTTTTGCACCTACGGAAAAAATTTAATTTACCTCACTTTATTGCGGCTCCTATAGTACTTCACGGCCAAACTCTGGCTTTGCTAATAACTGGACGGATGCTTGAACGCCCCCCATACTTCTTGCCACTTGGCACGAATGAAGCCGAGACGGTTCATGCTATTGCCGAGCTACTGGGTTCGGTGTTAGTGCGCCTTCGGTTGCAATATATAACCAACAAAGCTGAGACAGACGGATTGACAGGTTTATATAATAGGAGTGCGATGCAGAGGCAGGTTGAAGAGTTTTTGGCCAACGATGGCGATAAAACTGGTGCCTTTGTGATGATCGACCTCGACCATTTTAAGAGCATTAATGACACACTCGGCCATATAGCCGGAGACAATGTGCTAATAAACTGTGCCAGGGCCATGAAAGATGCGTTGAGGGAATCTGACATTCTCTGTAGGCACGGTGGAGACGAGTTTGTTTTGTTTTGCCGTGGCTTGGGTGATAGCGAGCAGGCGAAGAAAAAAATTGGTCAAATACAAAAGGCATGGGAAACAATCATACCCGACGGCAGGGACAAACCAATTACAGGTAGCATAGGTATTGCCTTGTCACCTGTACATGGAAACACCTTTACGGAGCTTTATAACAACGCAGATGCGGCCCTCTATAAAGCTAAAGCCGCAGGTCGCAACTGCTGTGTCATATTTAGCGATAGGGTTGGCAGTTAACCAACATTCCATTTGATACTTTTGGAGGTCAAAATGTTGATCCGTGACTGGCTGTTACCGGAACTAGAGCAGGAAATCAAGATAACAAGGTCTCTCGTGGCAAGTGCCCCTGATCCAAAACTGGACTGGAGGCCCCACCAAAAGAGCTTCAGCCTCCGTGAGCTTACCAGCCACCTCGTCAACATACCCGCCTGGGTGCCCATGACGCTGGATACGCCTGTGTTGGATTTTGCCGCGCAGAGTGAATGGAAAACTCCCCAGGCCAATTCCACTGAGGAGGCTCTGGGCATTCTGGACGCTAATGCAAGCGCAACTTTTTCCAAATTGTCCGTGGCCACAGACGAGGCTTTTTTGGAACCCTGGACCATGAAGAATGGGACGCAGGTGTTTTTTACAATCCCTAAGCTCGCCGTCATCAAAGAGTACGTTATCAAACACTCTGTCCATCACCGGGGTCAACTATCTGTCTATCTGCGTCTGCTGGATGTGCCACTGCCGCAAGTTTATGGACCAACGGCTGATCAGGCGATGATGTCGCCCCCAAATTAGCACCGCAGGTTTGGAAAGTGTGGCAAAACGAGCTAAAATTGCTGAGATTGGGAGGACATCATGAAGCTAATAGCCGTAAACGGTAGCCCACGGAAGAACTGGAACACCGCGCAACTGCTGGAGAAGGTCGTGGAAGGTGCCAAGTCCGCTGGTATGGACGCAAAGCTGGTACATATCTACGACTTGAACTTCAAAGGTTGCATTAGTTGCTTTTCATGCAAGCTCAGGGGCGGCAATGGGCTTGGTATGTGCGGTTTCAAGGATGGCCTGACACCCCTCCTTGAGGAAATAAGGGATACCGATGCCTTGGTATTAGGCTCACCGATCTATTTCATGGCCGAGACCGGGGAATTGCGCTCTTTCATGGAACGGGCTACTTTCCCATACATCAGCTATGTCGACTTCTCAAAGAGCCTTTTCCCCAAGCCCATAAAGACTGCCCTTGTGTATACGCTAAACATGCCGGAAGCCAATGCAGGCCAGGCGGGAGCGGCAAACAATATGAACTGCTCCAAGTTCTTTATGGAGATGGCATTCGGCTCCTGTGAGATACACACCAGCTATGACACAGTTCAGTTTAGCGATTACCAGAAATACGATGTCGCCGTGTTCGATGGCGAGGCAAAGAAAAAACGCCATGACGAAGTGTTTCCAAAAGAACTTGAAAAGTGCTTTGAACTTGGAAAGCGGATGGCCATACCTTGACGAGGGCTAATGGCATTGGTTGCTATCGTGTAACCAGCATGTCTTTCGCTCTTATCTCGCTTCTCAGGCATCAAACATTCACGGGCTATATAGGTTGCGTTTATCCCGATTAAACACAACCAAGTCTCAGGGCTTGGCGAAATGAAATCACTTGACCCAGCTTCCTCCACTTGCTTGATAAACATGGGCATTGACAGGGCGGCCTACCAAAGCAGAGGCACATCGTATTTACGGAAGTTTTCATCGGCGGTAATCAACATCATACCTTCGACTGCCGCCGTTGCAATAATTAGCCTGTCGAAAGGGTCTCTGTGGAAATCTGCCAGAGCCGATAGCTGGTGCAGATAGGCTCTTTCAATGGACAGCATTGTAAAGCCGTTTTCGTCTACCATTCTGAAAAATTCAGCCAGACCCCCATCAAGGCTGAGTTTTTTTGTGCCTAGCTTGATTGCTACTTCCCATGCGGAAGCGATGCTTACAAACTTGCCGTATGTTTTGTTCAGCACTGCTGTTTTGGCTTTGTTTGAAAGCATGGCCGAATTTTCTGCAATCCACAAAACAACGTGGGTATCCAGTAACAGCTTTTTCATCACACATAGTCCTTAAACTCTTCCATTGGCTCGTTGAAGTCAGGCGACATAAAGATTTTGCCCTCCCAACCCCCAAGTTTGGGTTGCTTTGCTTTCTGTTTGGTAATATCAAATGGGATGCTTTGGGTGTAGACAACCTGGTTAATGAACACATTGATGGCAGTCGTCATGTCCAGCCCTAGGTCTGCCAGCACATTCTGGGCTTTTGCTTTGAGATCGCTGTCTATGCGTACGTTGATATTTGTGGAGGGCATGGTTTCTCCTGTGTCTAAGCAATGTATGTTATTACTATGTGCGCATGATGTCAATACACATTCAAGCCCACAGGATAGATAGCCAGCAGACGCATTACCTGTTCAGAAGCGCGTGGTTGCTAGGTGTTTCTGACTGTATTAGACAAGACTAGACAGTATTTGACAATGTATTGGCGGAGAGAGAGGGATTTGAACCCCCGTATGAGTCACCCCATAACCTGATTTCGAGTCAGGCGCATTCGACCACTCTGCCATCTCTCCGAATATGTGTATTATACCAGCGTTTGATACACAATACCAAGCTAATTCTAGCTACTATACCCGAAGACCAGCCAGGCCGAGGGACGCAGGTTGCTACCCTAAACAAAAATTATGGCCTTTCAGAAACCGACCTGATACAATTCCATAGGTATTTTGAATTTGACTCTATGGAACGACCAGATGTGAGAATGCTATCAAACATGGGCAAGCGCAAAGATACGTCTATACCAAGTTGCTCCCGTTTGGGTGCAACTTGGTATGAGTTTGGCGAAGGGTTTGATGGCGAAAGCAGTTTGCTTGGTATGCGTCAATTCTTCAAGACATTTCCAAATACTGCCTCACTGTGGCATGAATTGAGCACGGTCAAAATATGAAAAGTGTAAAAAAAACGCTTAAAAACAAAATATTAATATCAACAATAACCGTTTTTGTCATATCTGTTTTTTTTATTTCTATCAATAATTACAGGTTGCTTAATACATCAGTAATCACTAAAACAAACTCGATATTGAGTATTTTTATCAATGATATTTCAATAGCGATGGATCATCTGGATATAATTTTTAATACGGCAGAAAAGGTGTTAAACGAAAAGCATCTGGCTATTTCCAGAATGGTTGCACAGATGTTGGATAGGCCAGGGGCAGATTTGTCAAAAAGGGCCTTGGAAAGTCTTTGCACGGCCTATGGAATAGAGGAGTTATGCGTTGCCAATGCCAAGGGAACTATAACTCACAGTAATATTACTGATTACCTGGGTTTTAATTACGGGTCAACAGAACCTACCCGGAAATATCTGGCACTGGCGGGTGGCACCGTAAGCGAGCTACAGGAAGGTTTACGCAAGTCTGAAGTCGCCGTTCCATTGATCGGTGATTTGAGCCACTATACAGGTATTGCGCGAAAAGGTGGCGGATTCTACCAAATTGGTTTCCATGCAGGGGTAGTACTTGGTTTGCGGGATGATATCAATATTAAAAAAATAATCAGTGATACAAAACTAGGTAGGAATGGCTTCGGTATGGTTTTGCACGACGGAATTATAAGTGCCCATCCAGACGAATTACTGTTGGGTCGCGATGTGTCTACAGAAGAATGGTGTAGGAATATAAACAGGGGCGATGGCTATGCATGGATAAATATTGACGGTATCAAATATTATGCGGGATATAAAAATAAAAATAGCTACACCATTATTGCTTTAATTCCTGGAACTGATTATAATAAAGAATTAAAATGGACATTTATTGTTACAATATTGCTTGCTCTGGCCTCGTTAATAATGATGATTGTTATTATATATATCATTATGAACAAACTATTTAAGAGGGTCAAAAAGGTTATAGATGCTTTGGAAGCAATTGCTAAAGGTAACTTTGATACGAGAGTAGAAGGTGATTATGATGATGAATTGGGTTTAATAAAAAATGCTGTAAATGATATGGCGGAAAACATTGTTTATCGCATAAAAGCCGAAATTCAGACAGAGCGAAGAGTGCGGGAAGTAGAATTTACAATGATTGATTTATTGGACAAAGTAAACTTTGATGCATTGACAAACATCTATAATCGTAGATATTTAGATGAAACTCTTGAGCGTGTTGTAAAATTGTTATCCGTTGAGGAAAAACTACTCAGCGTATTAGTGATAGACATAGATTTTTTCAAACTATATAACGACACCTATGGACACACTGAAGGCGACAAATGTTTGAAAGCTATCGCAAAAATATTGAGTAGCAACATAAGAAAAACAGATGATTTTGTGGCACGTTATGGCGGTGAAGAATTTGTAGTTGTATTACCGTTTACTGAAGAAAGAAGTGCTCAAGCTGTTGCAGACAAAATGCTGAAAAATGTCAATGCACTAAACATTAAACACGAAACAAGTAAAATAGCAGATCATGTAACTATTTCAATAGGGATTACTACTGGAAAGGTTATGGGTACGCAAAGCAGTGAAGATTATATTAAAAGGGCTGACGAAGCGTTATATTTATCAAAAGAAAATGGACGTAACCGGTACACTTTTTTGCCGAAAGATCCTAGCGTATAGTCTCTGTAATGCTCTATAAGTTAATCCACCATAAAAACCAGGTCTATTATTGCAACCTCTGAACGACCCGCTGTGCGGATGGGAGGCCCCCATGTTCCAGCACCACATGAAATATAGAAAAATGTTTTGCCCTTTTGCAGTAGTCCCCAATCACATTCAAATAATCTGCTCGTTACAAAATTAAAGGGGAACAACTGCCCGTGGTGTGTATGCCCGGATAATTGCAGATCAATCCCCGCCAGTTCTGCTTCTCCGAGGTCAAAAGGCTGGTGGTCGAGGAGGATTATTGGCAAGCTATTGTCCAGATTGGTCAATAATTCTTGAAGAGCCTTGCGTTCACGGGACGAGCGATCCAGCCTTCCAACCACATAAAAGCTGTTTTCGATCAAAGTGACAGAATCAAATAGTGGCTCAACTCCTATTGAGACTAAGTAGTCATAAGCCATTGCCTGACTTCCGCCACTGCGCTCATGGTTTCCGTTTACAACATAAGCTCCATATTTTGCCTTTAGGTTTCTAAACTCTGCCCCCAAGTCGCCTTGTATTGCTGATTCTGTATACCTGTCGAAAATGTCCCCTGCCAGCAGAACTATGTCTGGGCTTTGCTCGTTGATTGTTCTGACAATTTTTGCAAGGGAACGATGCCCATGAAAATTTCCCAGGTGTATGTCGCTTACCAGTGCTATTCGTAGTTTTGCCACAGAGCCTGCATTTTTTTCGATGCGGATAGTGGTATGTGTAGCCCTTGGGTGGTGGGCGTTGATATATCCTCCAGTAATGATTGTCGAAATCAACAGACAAATTGCCCCAAATGTTATGACTTTAGTTAATTTGTAATGTCTGTAGATCAGGGCAGGGCGTATGTTTCCTATCCAAGCGACGAGTCGCAGGAAATCTATGAGCGGTAAAAAGAGAAATCCGTACAGCGAAGCCGCCAATACTGTAAATCCAATGTATTGGCAAATGTTATAGAGCAAGCCGGAAATTGTTCCCATCCGCATAAATGCAAATGGCAGTATGGCCATCCAAAATATTGCCGCAAACCAATACCGCTTGCGCCCAAAAAACTCCAGGGCTTGCCAACTGCGAATGAATAGGTAGATATTGGCTAATAGATAGGCGAAGATCAGGTATCTGAAGAACATTTTGTTGCCATTTAAGCAGATGGTTTCACTTACCTCAATTTACGTCTATTGTCATTTTTCTTGAATCTGTGCCAAGAGCATTTTTAGCCACTAGAGTAAATCCAAAAGCACCTTTGGCACTTGGTTTGCCTGAAATCACTCCGGTGGAAGAGTTTAGTAATAACCCCTTTGGAAGGCTACCCCTGGAGATACTCCATACAAATCCTGTTGTTCCATTTGCTGTCACTGTGGTGCTGTAATCTGTGCCAATGTATGCAGGCTGAAGTGACGAATTGACTATTTCCGGTGCCATTGCACTATAGACAACCTCGCCACCGATGACCGTCATTAGCGCATTTATATCTTTTATGTCGAAGTCAGGACAAGAATTGGTATCAAAAAAGTCGCGATCGATAACAACAAAGTCTGCTAAATAGCCCACTGCCAGTTTTCCTTTGTAAGCTTCTTCAAATTGCGCATACGCCCCCCATTCAGTGCTTGCTACCAGGGCTTCGGCTCTGGTAAGTTTTTGTTGAGGGTGCCAGCCAGAATCAACCGTAAAATTTTTGGTTCCCCCGATAAATTCTGCCTTGAAGCCTTGTGGCACATTTTGGTTTCTGCCAACCCTCGTTACAGCGGCGTACAGGCTATGGTATGGATTGAGTAGCTCTACATTTGCATCTGTGCCATTGGCTATGATGCCCCCCTTATCGAGGATCGTTCGCCAGGCATAAGCACCTTTGATTCTCTCCTCACCAACCCTATCTTTGGCAACATTCATGTCAGAAGTTGCATGGACAGTCTGCATGGATGGAATCATACCTAAGTCGATGGCTCTTTGAATATCGTCCTGTTCTAGTTGGTCTACAATTTGAAAATGTTCCAACCTTGGTCTGTAGTCGAAAGTATCATTTAATCGACCCCAAGTAGGAGATGGAATCAATTGTTTGTTTTTTATCCTGTTTAATACTTTTTCATAGGCATCGAGATACATTTTATTGCCTGCGTCACCGATGCAATGAGCACTGTTTTGAAAACCATACTTAATGCACTCTGCGATTAATAGCTCTGCAGTTCTTGCACTGGTGCGCGGACTGCCAGTATTTCCGTGATCGTCAGAATATTCCTTTAATAAATTTGCCGTTCTGGAGCCTAATGACCCATCAATAAAAAACTTCACATTTCTAATGGTATATCTCATGTCATAGTCATTTATCCTTGGCCCATGTATTGTTGTAATACCAGCAGGACGGTTTATGTGTAAGTGCTCAGGGGCTCCTGTAATTGCTGTTGGGATATGTCCCCTGACTGGAAATGCCTTGAATCCATTTCCATTATTAAACTTGCCATCGGCTTCTACTGACAATTCCTGATAAATCCGGAGCTTGAGTGTATCAGCCAAATTTTCATAGGCTTCTTCAATAAATTGAACTGTCCTTAGCGATGCTCCTGCATCCATGATGGAAGTGAGACCATATGATAGGGCTTCAGATTCTGCGGCCTTAATGGAGAATCGCAATTGCACATCAGTGAGTTCAGGCATTACTGGGTCAAGTAGTTCCTGTCTAACGTTTCCGCCCGCCAATATTCCTATCGGAGTGCCTTCTGCATTTAGAATTATGTCGTTGCCTCCATTTGAGTTTTGAAACACAGGTTTAGCCCAATAGTCTTTTTTATTAGCATATCTTTGATGGGCGAAGGCCAGCTCCAGCGTAGCGGTATTTACCCATGCAGAATGGCCATCTGCCCGCCTTAAAAATACTGGAATATGTCCCACACCCGCTTTAGACATCGGTTCGTCAAGTTCCCACCGTGTTGGCCAGTCGAGATATGTATCAGGATGATGACTATCCCAATCGCCCCCTAAAGTATGGAGCCAGCCACGAGACAAAACCCAGGGGATAGGGTCTGTTTTTCCGCCTGATACCCATTCCCTGTTCAATCTTTGGGCTTCTTCAACAACCATTGCGATTATTGTTTGTTTGGGCTTCCAAAAGCAGTCGATCCGTAAAGATAGTTCACCTTGGCCAACGAAGTGCATGTGGTTTTCAATTAGGCCAGGTAGCACAGTTGCACCCTTTAGGTTAATAAATACCGTATTGCTGGCAGAAAGGTTCTCCCCTTCAAATGCCGACCTTATTTGAGCTTCTGTATTTGCAGTGCCGACCCATCTGACCCATTGGCCTTGGGTAATCATCCCACTTACCAGGGAGTAGCTACCCCCACCAGTTTTGTTTTCGAGAGGGACGTATTCATTATAAATTTTTCCATTGTAGTAGACATAGAACTTTGACGCATCATAGACTTGGTTTGAAGGCACAAAATGTTTGTCTGATGAGGCGAGCCTACAAGCTGAAATTAACCCTATCACCGAAAGGAGACAGGCTAGGGTAAACCAGCTAATATTCTGCGTTTTATATTTGATTGAATGGTTTGGCATGGATTCTCCGGCTAACATTCCCAATTATACCAAGTTCCAACCAAATGGGATCAACTTGGTATAATGAGCCTCTTACAAAACCATAGGTTTTGCAGGAGACTCAGCCGTAATCGACTAAAAATGGAGACGAAGATAGCCAACGGGGTTTTCGGAATTACCGAAACTTAGTATTTCTACCCAAATTGTAAAAATTCTGTTACTATTTATCTGGCCTTGATGTTTATCGTTTTTGTTGATGGTGGAAACATGCAAAAAACTATTTTCGTTGTAGACGATAACGACACAAATTTGTCAGTCGCAAAAGAGGCCCTGAAAGATCAGCACAGGGTAATGACATTGCCGTCTGCGGCGAAAATGTTTGCCATGATTGAAAAAATTAAGCCTGACTTGATCTTGCTAGATATTGAGATGCCTGAGATGGATGGGTTTGAAGCTCTGCAAAAGCTCAAAGAAACCGAAACATTGGCCGATATTCCGGTAATTTTTCTTACAAGTATGGCCGATGCTTCTGTTGAGGCTAGGGGCTTTCAGCTAGGAGTGATAGATTTTGTCATCAAACCATTTTCTGCCCCAGTGCTGATAAACAGAATAAAAACACACTTAGACATAGATGAACTCATACGCGAGCGCACCGCCCAACTTCAACAAAAGTCAGAAGAACTCCAGCACCTGCAAAATGCAATCATATTTGGCTTTGCCGATTTAGTGGAGAGTCGAGATGAGGGTACTGGGGGGCATGTTGACCGCACCGCCGCTTATATCCAGATATTGTTAGACGCTCTGGCAGATACTGGTCTGTATACCGATGAGATTTGCGAGCTCGACCATGATTTATTTGTTTCATCAGCGCGTCTGCATGATGTAGGCAAGATAGCCATATCAGATGTAATCCTCAATAAGCCCGGCAAACTAAACGATGAAGAATATGCAATAATGAAAACCCATACAACAGAGGGCGAAAAGGCCATAGACAACATAGCCTCTCGAACCGATGATGTAGAGTTTCTGCGAAATGCAAAACTGTTTGCAGGTTGCCATCACGAGCGTTGGGACGGCAGGGGGTACCCAAGGATGTTGAAGGGTACGGACATACCTATCCAAGGGCGACTCATGGCCATTGTCGATGTCTATGATGCACTTGTATCAGAGCGTCCGTACAAAAAACCGTTCACAGTTGAAGAAGCAGTAAAAATAATAATGGAAAATTCCGGTACGCAGTTTGATCCAAAAATTGCCGAGGTGTTTTATAACGTGCAAAAACTTTTCGAATCAGTAGATAGAAACAGTAGGACAATTGGCAATGATCGCCAAAACTAAGCTGTTTGCGCTTCTGCAAATGAATGGCTGGGGGCGACTGCTATGAAGGAAGTCGTCAAAGTAAAACTGGATTTTTGTACTGGTTGCAACAGGTGCGTCAGAGAATGCCCCATAGAATCTGCTAATATCACTTACCAAGACACAGACGGAAACGTAAAGGTAAAAATTAATTACGAAAAATGTATCGCCTGTGGTCGTTGTATTACAGCCTGCAAGCACGATGCAAGAAACCACGCTGATGACACTGACCAGTTCTTTACAGACCTAAAGAATGGAATACCTATTTCCCTAATAGCCGCCCCAGCTATTCGTACTAATATTCCAGAATATAAGAGGTTGTTTACATACCTAAAGCAACTGGGAATAAACAAAATTTATGATGTATCTCTCGGAGCTGATATTTGTATTTGGGGATATGTCAGGCACTTCGAGAAAACAAATGGAAAGCCAGCCATTACTCAGCCCTGTCCAGTGATTGTAAGCTACATAGAAATACACCGCCCCGAATTATTGGAGTATCTGTCTCCTGTGCAGAGTCCCATGGCCAGCCTTGCCATTTACATGAAGGAATATGAAGGCATTACAGACCGTCTTGCGGCGCTATCCCCTTGTGTTGCCAAGTCAAGCGAGTTTGAGGAGACAGGGCTATCACACTACAACGTTACATTTGATATGTTAATAGAGTATTTGGACAACAATAATATTGTTTTGCCTAAAGAAGAGACGGGCTTTGACCACTATGAGTGCGGTCTGGGGTCGCTATTCCCCATGCCCGGTGGCCTCAGAGAAAATATCGAATTTTTTCTCGGAAAAGATATAAGCATAGACAGAGCAGAAGGATTTCATGTATTCGAAAAATTAGATTCTTATGCCGAATCTCCCACAGAAATATTGCCCCAAATATTTGATGTGCTTAATTGTTCAGAGGGTTGCAATATGGGTACTGCCTGCTCCCATGCAACAAATGTTTTTAAAATCAATCGGGAGATGGACAACAACAGGAGGTTGGCGACGGTCAACCGTAAGAGAGAATATTATGATGAATTATATAAAAAATATGACGACACATTTAACCTCTCCCATTTTTTAAGAACATATAAACCACCGTCTGCTGTAATTGTGCAAATATCTGATGAGGATATTGAAAGGGCTTTCAGGCTACTAAACAAAGATAGTATAGAAAAACAAAGCATTGATTGCGGTTCATGCGGTAGCGAAACGTGCCGCAAGATGGCTATTAAAATTGCACTTGACGTAAATATACCAGCCAACTGCATCTATAAGGCAATGGAAGACGCAAAAACTGCACACGAGGAAAACCTGGCCGCTCTTGAGCGTATTTCAGATATGGAAAAAATGCGTGAAGCAGATGACCGTATGCGGATCATGCTGGATGCCACGCCTTTTTGCGCCCATTTTTGGGACAAAAACAACAAAATGGTCTATTGTAACCAGGAAGCAGTGCGCCTCTTTAATTTGACAAGCAAACAAGAATATATAGATAATTTTTTCCACCTGATGCCCGAATACCAGCCCGATGGGAGCTCATCGAGGGACAAAGCCACCCAAAATTACAACGAAGTAATAGAGAAGGGTTTTCTAAGAATCGAATGGTTGCATCAAACTCTTGATGGAGAGCCAATCCCTGCAGAAGTCACCTTAGTCCGAATTGACTTTAAGGGAGACAACCTCGTTGCAGTATATACGCGCGATTTGAGGGAGCAGAAGCGAATAATCGAGGAAATCAAGACAACGACCAGTGCCCTCGAAGCCGCGCAATCAACTGCTTCAGCAATGTTTAGAGCCAATCCCCACATGAATATATTGCTTGATTCAAGTTTCAAAGTGGTTGACTGCAACCCTGCGGCAGTAAGTTTTATGAGCTTTGAATCAAAAGAACAAATGATTGCCAACTTCCATGAACGTCTCGCGGCGGCCATACCACCATTCCAGGAGGATGGTAGCCCATCTATACCATTATCCGAAAGATTTGCTACAGCGGTTAAAGTTGGATTTATTCAATTTGAAACAAACATAGTTTTAGATGGCGACACTCGAAATTTGAGCGTTGAATTCAGAAAAATTCCTTACGAGGATAGTTTTGCAATAGTGATCTATGTTTTCGACATGACTCAAATCCATGAGCGTGAACTAGAGCTTATAACTACGCGCAAACTAAACGAACTACAATTAGCAAAATTAAATTTGGTTGTTAAAGCATCTAAAATCGGCCTCTGGGATATGGAAGTAGTTCAGGAAGATCCTGTAAATCCTGCTAATGTGTTTAATTGGTCTAACGAATTTAGGCAGATGCTTGGCTTTGTAGACGAAAAAGATTTTCCAAATGTGCTAAGTAGCTGGTCTGATCGGATACACGAGGATGATAAAGAACGAGTTGTTACAGCCTTTGCAACTCATTTACTCGACAAAAGTGGCATGACGCCTTTCGACGTGGAATACTGGCTACAAAAGAGAGACGGCGATTACGCATATTTTCATGCCTCCGGGGCAACTATAAGGGATAGTGATGGCAACGCCATACATGTTGCTGGTGCCCTAATGGATATTACAGACACAAAAAATATACTACTGGATTCAGAAAGACAAAAAGTGGAGGCAGAGGCGGCGAATCGGGCAAAGAGTGCATTTTTGAGTACAGTAAGCCATGAGATTCGTACTCCATTGAATGCGATATTGGGTATTACCGAGATTCAGATGGAGAACGAGGAATTGGGTGGAGAAGTTCGTGAAGCCTTGGGCAAGATATACACATCAGGCGATTTATTATTAGGCATAATAAACGACATATTAGACTTATCAAAGATAGAAGCCGGTAAATTAGAATTAGTGGTAGCCAAGTATGAGACAGCGAGTTTGATAAGCGACACAGCCCAATTAAACATAATGAGGATAGGCAGTAAGCCGATCATATTTGACGTACAGGTAGACGAGAAATTGCCATTATTTTTATCAGGTGACGAATTAAGAGTAAAGCAGATATTAAACAACCTATTATCAAACGCCTTCAAATATACAAAAGAAGGCACAGTCAAGTTGGCAATATTCCCAGAGGTAGCATTAAAAGACGGCGAAGTAATATTAGCAGTGAGCGTAAGCGACACCGGTCAGGGCATGTCCCGCGAGCAGATAGACAAATTATTTGACGAGTATTCAAGATTCAACCTAGAAGCCAATCGCACCACAGAAGGCACAGGATTGGGAATGAGTATAACCCGTAACCTAATTCAGATGATGGACGGAGACATATCAGTAGAGAGCGAGCCTGGAGTAGGGTCAACATTTACAGTGAGATTACCTCAGGTAGTAGTAGGGTCAGAGGTATTAGGGAGTGCGGCGGCAGAAAACCTGCATAGATTTAGGACAGACGGTAACGCCCAGATGAAAGGGATTCAGATTACCAGAGAGCCAATGCCGTATGGGAGCGTATTAATAGTAGACGACGTAGAAACAAACATATATGTAGCCAAAGGATTGATGTCGCCGTATGGATTAAAGATCGACTCAGCGCCGAGCGGATTCATAGCCTTAGATAAAGTAAAGAGCGGAAAAGAGTATGACATAATATTTATGGATCACATGATGCCACAGATGGATGGCATAGAGACAGTTCAGAAGATAAGGTCATTCGGGTACAAGCATCCAATAGTAGCCTTAACAGCCAACGCAGTGGCAGGTCAGGCAGAGATATTCTTAGACAAAGGGTTCGACGGATTTATATCCAAGCCGATAGACATGCGCCAGTTAAATTCAATATTGAACAAACTGATAAGAGACAAACAGACCCCCGAAGTAATAAAAGAGGCAAAAGCGCAGGCAGAGGCGAAGAAAGAGCATACATCAGGTAGTCATCCAAGTCAGGCAATCGACCCAGAATTTGCCAAGATATTTGTGAGGGATGCGTCAAAATCGTTAGCAGTAATAGAGTCAATAGTAGCCAAAGAGGGTAAATATAGTGAAGACGACGTGCGTACATATATAATCAACGTTCATGGTATGAAGAGTGCTTTAGCAAACATAGGGCAGAAGGCTCTATCAGACATAGCAAGTAAATTAGAGCAATTAGGCAGGAGCGGTGATGTAAACGCAATAGAGTCAGACACGCCATCATTTTTAGTCAAGCTACATGAGGTAATAGACGGGTTAGTGCCAAAAGAGGATGTATGTGACGATGGAGTGGAAGATGATACAGAGTTATTGCAAACAAAATTGCAATTGATAAAAGTAGCCTGTGGTGAGTATGACGAGAGTGGTATAGAGTCGGCGTTGTCAGAGTTAAAGGGCAAGGCGTGGTCTCATTCGACCAGGGAGTTGTTGGGTGTGATAGCCGAACATCTGCTACATAGCGACTTTGATGAAATCATTGAAGTCACTTGTAAATACATGGAGAATAAATAATGATATTACAAGTGAGGCAATTACAAAACTCGTTGTTACGTCTGTGTCTCCGTTTCGCCGTCCACGTCAAAGCCATGTCTGGCTTTATTTTGGCACAGCCTGGCCAACTCCGTTGGATTTCAAAACTGGAAAAAATTCCAGTTATAAAATTAGCTCAAGTAACTAGTGGTAATTGATATGAAAATGGGCTTTTTCTCCATCCAGTCAAAAATATTAGCCATCGTGCTGATTTTTTTCACAGCTATCCAGACAGCCTTTTTTGTCTATTCGATGGTGACAACAAAAAATTTCAAAGAATTCCGCATTGCGGAAGTGTCAAAAACTGTTGCCTATGAGATTGAGCATGTAGGGAAAACCATTGCCGAAATGGAGCGCAACGCTGTAGACCTGGCTCTGGCCGGGGGAGAATATCATCGGTCGGGCAGATATTCTGCCAAACTAGGTGCCGCCGTTTCTATAGAGAATTTTGATTCCTTTAGAGCCGCTGTTGGTGGGGGAATCTGGTTTGAACCGTACGCTCTGGAACCCGCCAGGAAAAGGGCCTGCTATTATGCCTTCTATGATTCATCGGTTGGCAAAGTGCGATACGACCCTGAATTTGAAACAGAGGAATATGATTACCATACTCAGATTTGGTATACCCAAATCAAGGCCCGCATCAAAAGCAAATACCACGCTGTATGGACAGTTCCCTACATTGATGATGCAGGAACCAATGCCCTGATGACGACTGTTGGGGCAGGTATATATAACCAAGACGGAAAGTTTATTGGTATGTCAACTGTGGACTGGGAGATACAGACTATGGTTGACACCCTTTCTGCCATCAAGCCCACAGCAAGTAGTTTTGTATTACTAGGCTCACCCCAGGACGACTACGTGATTTCAGACACATCAGATGTCAATAGCAATCATGCAGGCTCATCACTTAAAGGTCTACCGTGGTACGACAGTTTGGAGTTTTTAGACGATGGTAGCGTTTCCCAGGGCAATATTGTCGATGGTGGAAAAAAGTACATAACTTTCAGTCGACGCTTCGATAATGGATGGTCGTTTTCTGTTCAGATTCCATCCAGCGAACTTTTCTTAGATATTGAAAAACGCAATAACCGCTTCACGCTCATCATGGCAATCTCGTCTCTTGTATTGTTGGCTATTACTTCATATCTTTTGTCGCGGCTCATCTCCCGCCCCTTAAAAAGGCTAACAACCGGTGTAGTAGAGCTCGGCGGCGGCAATCTGGACAAGCAGATAGAAATTCATTCGAGGGACGAAATTGGTACGCTGGCTACTGCATTCAATAAAATGACAGTCGACCTAAAAGCATCCATCGAGAGGGGTACTCTGGAGAGTGCAAAAAAAGTGGAGGCAGAGGCGGCGAATCGGGCAAAGAGTGCATTTTTGAGTACAGTAAGCCATGAGATTCGTACTCCATTGAATGCGATATTGGGTATTACCGAGATTCAGATGGAGAACGAGGAATTGGGTGGAGAAGTTCGTGAAGCCTTGGGCAAGATATACACATCAGGCGATTTATTATTAGGCATAATAAACGACATATTAGACTTATCAAAGATAGAAGCCGGTAAATTAGAATTAGTGGTAGCCAAGTATGAGACAGCGAGTTTGATAAGCGACACAGCCCAATTAAACATAATGAGGATAGGCAGTAAGCCGATCATATTTGACGTACAGGTAGACGAGAAATTGCCATTATTTTTATCAGGTGACGAATTAAGAGTAAAGCAGATATTAAACAACCTATTATCAAACGCCTTCAAATATACAAAAGAAGGCACAGTCAAGTTGGCAATATTCCCAGAGGTAGCATTAAAAGACGGCGAAGTAATATTAGCAGTGAGCGTAAGCGACACCGGTCAGGGCATGTCCCGCGAGCAGATAGACAAATTATTTGACGAGTATTCAAGATTCAACCTAGAAGCCAATCGCACCACAGAAGGCACAGGATTGGGAATGAGTATAACCCGTAACCTAATTCAGATGATGGACGGAGACATATCAGTAGAGAGCGAGCCTGGAGTAGGGTCAACATTTACAGTGAGATTACCTCAGGTAGTAGTAGGGTCAGAGGTATTAGGGAGTGCGGCGGCAGAAAACCTGCATAGATTTAGGACAGACGGTAACGCCCAGATGAAAGGGATTCAGATTACCAGAGAGCCAATGCCGTATGGGAGCGTATTAATAGTAGACGACGTAGAAACAAACATATATGTAGCCAAAGGATTGATGTCGCCGTATGGATTAAAGATCGACTCAGCGCCGAGCGGATTCATAGCCTTAGATAAAGTAAAGAGCGGAAAAGAGTATGACATAATATTTATGGATCACATGATGCCACAG
The DNA here is from genome assembly GCA_009783055.1 of Holophagaceae bacterium. Lineage (GTDB taxonomy): Bacteria > Acidobacteriota > Holophagae > Holophagales > Holophagaceae > WRHW01. The sequence goes on along the minus strand of WRHW01000001.1, from coordinate 11,454 downwards.
ATGGATGGCATAGAGACAGTTCAGAAGATAAGGTCATTCGGGTACAAGCATCCAATAGTAGCCTTAACAGCCAACGCAGTGGCAGGTCAGGCAGAGATATTCTTAGACAAAGGGTTCGACGGATTTATATCCAAGCCGATAGACATGCGCCAGTTAAATTCAATATTGAACAAACTGATAAGAGACAAACAGACCCCCGAAGTAATAAAAGAGGCAAAAGCGCAGGCAGAGGCGAAGAAAGAGCATACATCAGGTAGTCATCCAAGTCAGGCAATCGACCCAGAATTTGCCAAGATATTTGTGAGGGATGCGTCAAAATCGTTAGCAGTAATAGAGTCAATAGTAGCCAAAGAGGGTAAATATAGTGAAGACGACGTGCGTACATATATAATCAACGTTCATGGTATGAAGAGTGCTTTAGCAAACATAGGGCAGAAGGCTCTATCAGACATAGCAAGTAAATTAGAGCAATTAGGCAGGAGCGGTGATGTAAACGCAATAGAGTCAGACACGCCATCATTTTTAGTCAAGCTACATGAGGTAATAGACGGGTTAGTGCCAAAAGAGGATGTATGTGACGATGGAGTGGAAGATGATACAGAGTTATTGCAAACAAAATTGCAATTGATAAAAGTAGCCTGTGGTGAGTATGACGAGAGTGGTATAGAGTCGGCGTTGTCAGAGTTAAAGGGCAAGGCGTGGTCTCATTCGACCAGGGAGTTGTTGGGTGTGATAGCCGAACATCTGCTACATAGCGACTTTGATGAAATCATTGAAGTCACTTGTAAATACATGGAGAATAAATAATTGCGACTGACTGTGCAAGGCACAGCAAACTAAACGGAGTTCCTATGCAGAAGAGTCTTATTTCACCATTTCTGACTTTTAATGGGCAGGCAGAGGAAGCTATTAATTACTACGTTTCTTGCTTTCCCGGAGCCAAAATAGCTCAATTGCTCCGGTACGGAGATAAAGTTCCTCATGCCACAAAAGGAAACGAAAACAGAATCTTAATGGGTATATTGTCCTTCAAGGAGCAAGAGATAATGTTTTTAGACATGGATTCGGATCACTCTGCACCCATGTTCAACTGGGCTAATTCGATTCATATATATTGCAACGATGAAGCCGAATTTGATGTTATCTTCGATGGACTATCAAAAGATGGCATGGTAATGATGGGGCCGGAGCCTGTTGCACACTTCCGCAAATGCGCCTGGGTGACCGATAAATTTGGTGTAACCTGGCAAACAACATGGGAATAAGGCCATTCCCACCGAGTCGCGTCTGAATATTGCTGACTATATATAGCGGTTCAACTTTTTGTAGTTGAACTGCTATACAAGAGGCTATCTTCGTTACCAAATGGTCTCTACTTGGTATTCATGGATTTTCTGGTCTGATGTCAGAATTGGCATATTTTCTGTCTGGGCGGTAGTGATAATGATCCTGTCAAATGGGTCTTTGTGGATTTTTGGCAATTTTTCAAGTGCTTTTATATAGCTTAGATTGATTGGAATTACTGACACAGGGATGTGTTGAATCCGATATAAAAATTCCGTTATACCGCCATGTAATTCGGATAGTTTTCCATTACTTGTTTTTATTGCAATTTCCCAAAAAGATGCAAGGCTTAAATACAATATGATTTCTTCATCTTCTAGCGTTATTTTCGCCAGGTCAGATAACTTTTCGTATTTGTTAATCCAGTAAAGTACTGTATGTGTGTCTAGTAAAATGTTCTTCACATGTATTCCTTGAATTCTTCCATAGGTGCGTCAAAATCGTCAGCCATTTCAAAATGGCCTCGCATGAACCCGAATACTTCCTTTCGAGACATTTTTTGGCCGATTCCAGCAGAGTCCCCGATGGTGGGTATTGTGTGTTGAACTGGTAATCCGTTTGAAGTGACAAAGAATTTCATTAGATCGCCAACTGCGTTTGAGGGGTGTATCCCAATATTTGTACAGATTGTGTCGAACTGGTTTTTAGTTGCTTCGTCTATAACTGCTGGGATTTGTGTGGTCATTTCGGATTCCTTTTCATCATCTTTCAAGGTTTCTGACTGGTAGATTAGCACTGTTTTGGTTGAATTGTTATACCAAACTGACCATTGACCACTTGTGTCATGGGACACATACGGTAAACACAAAAAACCGTGGCAATTATGGGCTACCAAAAGTAGTGTTGCTATATACTTGTACTGGAAAGTTGAAACGCAATAAATACCGCTACTACCTCAAAAATGTGATGCTATATGACCACCGAATCCTACCAACTCAAAATATTCTCCGAAGACCCATTTATCAACACTGGGCTATTTTCAGACCACTATCTTCTTGAGCGAATAACCTCCACACCAGCCTTCCAATACTGGGATGAAGAAAAATGCCGTGAAATCCATCAAAAGCTCAAAGCCCTATATATATCCTACTCAAAGGCGAGGATAGAAAAAAACGAAGAAGATACAAGAAGCGAATGGATAAGCAAGGTAGCAGAAATGCTTGGCTTCACATTCAAAAGGGAAACCACCGTCAAATCCGGCACACCCGATTATGCCCTGTTCTATGACGAGCAAACTCGCATAGACGCAGTAACAGCATACAACCAAAAAGACATGGGGGCTTTTTATACCAGAGCCATTACCATCATGGAAGCAAAGTATTGGAATTGCCCCCTAAAAAAATCAGCCTTAGAAGAAACTGGCCAAAACCCAGTATTGCAAATCAACACCTACTTAGACAAAGCACATGTTTTATCAAATAACCAAATCAAATGGGCAATCCTGACAAATGGTAAACAATGGCGGCTCTACTGCCAATACTCTGCCAACAGAAGTTATTACTATCTGGAAATAGACTTAGAAGACCTAATAGCCTACACAGGCACAAAAGAAGACCCTTATGCAAGATTTAGATATTTCCTCATGCTTTTCTCAGCAAAAGCCTTTCATCGCCAACCCGACAACAAATGCCAGTTAGACATAATCAAAGAAGAATCCCACAAATATGCAATTGAAATAGGCAATTCGCTTGAAAGCGTTATTTATGGAAGAGAAGGCGTATTTGTCCAACTAGCTAATGGCCTATGGAGGGGGACAGGGCAAACCAGCAAAGCAATTGCCGACACACCAATAAAAACAATAGAAACACTAGAAGCCAATACCATAGTGCTATTATTCCGTTTGCTATTTCTTTTTTATGCCGAAGATAAAGGCTTGCTCCCCGTAAACCAGCAATATTATCGCGAAGTTAGCCTCACCGAGTTAAGAAGAGAACTACAAGAAACCCACACAGCACCAAAAGGGCGAGTGCCACACAAATGGAACTACCTCAACACACTTTTCGAGTTAATCAACAGTGGCGACCCCGTATTAGAACTACCCTACTACAACGGCGGCCTATTTGACCCCAAAAACTATCCCCTGCTTAGCCAGCTAAAGATATATGATTCAGACCTGATACCAGCAATAAATAGCCTCAGTCTGGCCCTCGGAAGAGAAGGCGAATATTCAATGATCGACTTCAAAGACCTGGGCGTAAGGCAACTAGGATCACTTTATGAAGGTTTGCTAGACTACAAACTAGTGCAGACAGGCGAATCATTTGAAATCACCCATGATAGTTACGCTCGCAGAAATACAGCCTCGTACTACACACATGAAGACCTTGTATCATTTTTAGTAAAAAATACATTAGAGCCAATCTTAGAAGAGCGTAAAACAAAAGCAGACGCAATCCTGGCTCAATGGCTAAAGTGCAAAGATAAAAAGCAACAAGAGCTACTATCAGCCGAAATTCTTGACCAACTGCTCGAAATAAATGTACTCGACCCATCAATGGGTTCCGGTCATTTTCTTGTGTCAGCATTAGACTTCATAACAGAAAAAATAATTGCAATACTTGCCTCACATCAGGATGAACTAATACAAAAAAAGAGTTCAAAAGAACATCCTGTTATGAAATTACTGCGCCAACAGAGAACAGACATAATAGGCTCACTCAAAGACCAAGGCATGTCATCAGACTCCTGCAAACGAATCCAACCCGAATTAGACGACCTCAACCTCCTAAAACGCCTACTAATGAAGAGATGCCTTTTTGGAGTAGACATCAACCCCTTGGCAGTAGAGCTTGCAAAACTCAGCCTCTGGCTAGATAGCTTTACCCTTGGCGCACCATTAAGTTTTCTTGACCACCACCTAAAGTGCGGCAACAGCCTAATCGGGGCAAACATAGCAGACTACGAAGATGTAACCAGTAGCGGTATAGAAACCAACATGATGTCTACAGACGAATTAAAATTCCGGCCACAATCGATCATCAAAGAATTGTCAAACCTAATGGGGCTATCAGATGCAACCAAAGAACAAGTAGAGCAGTCAAAACAAATATATGCAGACGTAGAACAGACACTTAAGACCATCCGCATCATGTTAGATAGTGTGACCAGTCGCGGTTTTTCTAACAAACCCCAAATTGTTGGGACAGGAAAAAATCGAAAAACAATTGATATAGTCAAAACACTTTTGGCTGACAACACCGCATTTGAAAACCTTTTATCTCGCATTACCTCGCCCGAAACTAAGGTGGAACCGGCCATCGAGCATCTAGACGCATGTATAAAAAATATCATCGAAGACCGCACAAACCATGCGTTTTTTCATTGGGAACTTGCCTTTCCAACTGTTCTGTATCCCGGAGTGAGAAATAAAAAAAACATGGGCTTCGATGCAGTAATAACTAATCCCCCGTGGGAGAGGATAAAATTACAAGAAAATGAATATTTTGAGAAAGTAATGCCGCACATTGCTCTGATGCAAAGTCAGGCGATGCGGAAAAAGGCCATTGAGATGTTGCCAACAGATGAGCCACAGATATGGGACGATTATCAACGTGCCGGTCATCTCAGACAGCAATTTCTTGATTATTGCCATGCCAAGGATTCGCCATATCCCCTGCTTGGAGGCGGCGACACAAACCTATATGGTCTGATAGTTGAAAGAGCTTTAGGTTTAATTAATAAAACTGGCAAAGCTGGATTTATAGTGCCATCTGGCATTTGCACAGATGCAAGTAGCGCACTATTTTTTCGACAAATGGTGTCGGAAAAAAGGCTTTCATTCATATATGATTTTGAAAACAAAAAGTATTGGTTCCCAGACATCCACGCCCAATTCAAGTTTTCTCTAATTGGGCTGTCAGGAAATGACAACGATGCCCAATACATCCCAACGGCCAGCTTTCTGCAACGGATAGAAGAAATTGATGAGCGCACCCTGCACCTCAAACCCACAGATTTTGACCTATTAAATCCGAACACCAAGACATGCCCCGTATTCAGGACGAATACGGATTTAGAAATTACAAGACGAATATATGAAAAAGTGCCAATACTGATAAAGCATACACCTCTAGAATATGGTCAACCAAAAGACAATCCTTGGGGAGTGGTATACAAAACACTATTCCATATGACTAATGACAGCGGGCTTTTCAAGACGAAGTCCCAACTGGAACAGATTGGTGCTTGGCCAGAAAAAAAAGATGGCTTGCCTACCTACAATTCCCCAAAAGGGCGGTATGTACCATTGCTTGAAGGGAAAATGGTAAACCTTTGGAATCCCCGTTATGCAAGCATTAGGATCAACCTAGACAACATTCATAACAAATCGTCAGCAAATGCCACCCTTGGCGAATCACTTACTGATCCAAGATTTTTCACCGCACCACAGTACTACATACTTGAAGATGAGCTAATGCAGAAGCACCCAAAGCGTCAACCATGGTTATTTGTTTTCCGTGATATTACAAATGTGACTAACTTTAGGACTATTGTCTCTGCGCCAGTGCCTTATAGTGCTTTGGGAAACACCCTGCCATTTTTTGTATTCCCCGAAACTATTGGTCATAATCTCAGATTATGCTTTCTGGCAGATCATTCCTCTATTGTAAAAGACTTTGTGGCAAGGCAAAAAGTCCAAACATCCCATTTGTCGCTATATATCATTGAACAACTCCCAGCCCTGCCCCCAGACTTCTATTCCCAAACAATACACGGCCATAGTTGGGAATCGCTAATAGCTCCACGCGCCTTTGAGTTGAGCTATACCTGCGACGCACTCAAGCCAATGGCCACTGCTTATGGATACAAAGGCAAGCCATATAAATGGGACGAAAAACGCCGCCTCACGCTACAAGCCCAACTCGATGCCCTGTTTTTCCTTGCCTATGGCTTTGACTCAAAAGAAGATGAAAACACAATCCAATACATACTCGACACTTTCCCAATTTGGAATAGGGAAAGGCCACAATACGCCAGCCTTGTTATGAACTATTTACGCGCCTACAGAGCAGGCACTTTTGATGCTGACATTACCTGCATATAAAGTGAGCCTTTTTTTATAACCATGTGGGGTTTGCAATTATTTCCCTGCGTCTAATAGTTCTTTGGCTATCCAGGCACCGCCCATGACTTTGTTGAGGGATTCGGTGATGGCTCTTGCGTCTACTGCAATGCTACGCTTTGTTCTGCCGTCGTAGACGTAGTAGCCAGCCTGACCTTCGATGTTGGAATCAAAGTTGAGGCCAACAACCTCGCCTTTGGCGTTGAGCACTGGGCTACCTGAGTTGCCTCCCACGGTGTCGCAGGCATAGGTGAAGTTGTAGGGGGTTGTTAGTTCTACATCCCTCAGCTTGTCTAGCCACCTCTGCGGTAGTGTCCAGAGGCCGCCTTCAGCATTTGCAGAGTTGCCTCCCCAGCCAGTGTGTCGATCCAGTAGGCCATGAAATGTGGTGAAGGGTTGCATGAGTGTGCCGTTGGCTGGATAGGTTGCCACTGGCCCGTAAGTTAGGCGTAGTGTGCCTGTTGCGTCTGGATAGTTGGCCTTGCCGTGTATGGCAAACCTTGCTGTGGCTATGCGTTGTGCATGTTCGCTAATGACGGCGTTCACTTGTTCGTCTAATTGTTTGCGGTATGGTCTGGATTTTGTATCTATGTTTCGTGCAAGCACTATCAGGGGGTCGGTAGAGGATTCGAGAGCCTTGATTCCGCCGTCTAGTAAGTTCTTGCGAAATTCGGGGTTGTTAAATTGGGTTTCTGTCAGCAATTTTTTTGCAACTTCGACTGCGGGTCTGCCGTTGGTCAAAATCTTTACTATCTCATGTTGCTGGCCAAGAGCAGTGATGGCTTCCTGGATTCCGGCTTGGAGCCTTACAATGTCTAGCTCAATGTTGATGTTTTGCTGAACGCGCTCCAGTGCGGCCTTCCTTGTCCTCAGGGACTCATCTGAAATATCAGGTCGTTGGGAGGCTGGTAAGGAGGATTCATACATCCAACGCGCCACGTTGATGGCAGTTCCCAAAATGGTGGAACCTCTTCCGTCCAACAATTGGATATAGTCCAGTATTTCTTTGTTTAGCTTGACTGCTTTTTCAATTTCATCCCAACTGCCGCCCACTCTTGCCCTAAGGGCAGGGTCTGCATTAACTTTTTCTCGCAATTCCTTTTCTTCACGAGCAACTTTTTCTATGTTGGCAGAAACTTTGAGTCCCATTAATTGCCCTGCGATGCGCTTGTAGCCGTTGTCTATGCCCCAGATAGCTTCTCGTGCAGTCCTGGCCGCATCAGGGCCTGTTTTGCCATATTCAAGTATGGCGGCCTTTTGACATTCTTGAGAGCGCATTCTTACAGGAATATTAAAGTCTCTGGCAAACACCATTTGGGCGAGGGTCTGTTGGCGAAATGTAGAACCTGGATGGCCTGATACTATTACCAGGTCGTTGGCCTTGAGGCCACCCTTAGTCCAGGGGAGGTAATTGGTGGGTTTGTAGGGTTTGTCGTTTTCATAAACCCTGACGAGGGCAAAGTCAAGCCCCCACCTTGGGAAGGTGTAGTTGTCATGTGCTCCCCCAAAGTCAGCCACCTGCATTTCCGGGGCGGCAACAAGCCTTACATCTGAAAAATTTTTGTATCCATATATCCAGTATTCTCCCCCTTGATATAGAGTGACTGAATCGTAGGATAAGCTGGTGTCTTTGGCTATTTCTGCTCTGATTTCAGCCAGCTTATCTCGCCTGGCCTTGTTTGCCTGAGCGGGGGTCATGTTTGGCAAAACGACGGCCTTTACCTGAGCTGAAACATCTTTGCTCGTCATCAATACGCGCAACTGGTAGTTGGGGATTTTGATTTCTTGTTCCATTGAGGCGGCGACAAAGCCATCTCTTACGTAGTCATTTTCCCGTGTGCTTACCCTGGATATGGCTCCACGGGCGACATGGTGGTTTGTAAGTGCCAAACCATCCGGGCTTACGAAGGCACCGGAACCTCCGGGAAATTTAACGGAGGCCATGCGTACGTGATCCAGCCATGCTTGATCAGGTGCCCAGCCATACTTTGCCTTTATTTGGGCGATGGGCAGGTTGTCAAATGTCCACATGCCTTCATCAGCGGAGGCTATCCCCGTAAAGCCGGCGCAGATTAACAGTGATAAAAGTTGTCTTAGTTTCATGGTGTAATCCCCTGTTGAGAATTTAGTATTTGTGGCTATAAGTGCTGGAACCTGGCTATTGGCCGCTGGGCTTTTCTGACTTGACAAGAATTACAGGGGCTACTTGTTGTGGCTGGGTTGTAGTGATGCCTTTGAGAACATACCTGGTGCCTCGTTTTTGGCCTTGTTTTTCTATGATGCCCTCTGCTTCCAGATCAGCAAATACTTTGCGGAGCAATGCAGATGCACCCTCAAAGCCCTTCAAGGCAAGGCCACTCTGTGCCTGAAAACTGGAAATACCACCACTATCTACCAGCATCTTTCTGATCTTTTCTTTTACCACTGCATAATCAGGAATGCTCCTTTGCAGAGGAGGGGGAGGGGTAGGTCGAGGTGTTGGGGTCTGCTCTCTGGACATTACCTGAGGAGCAGGCTTAGATACGGTTGTAATTGTATGGCTTGGAGTTGACGCTACCTGTTGTGGCTTGGCTTCTATCAATAAGCCTCCATCCAGGTAGATGTCAGAATCTTCCGAGCGAAAAAGCACAACAACCGTTGGTGCTGGCACACCTTCACTATGGAGTGAATCAAGCAACTTCTCGCCGATGCGCTTCTTTTGTATATTATTTAATGGCGGTGTCTGAATAGTGACTATGGCCATAGATGAGTCTCCTTTGTAAAATGTATTCTTCAAGCGTAAAATACTTTACAGTGAAAGTAGTCTACCACGACCGGAGGGAAAAGCAATGTCAAAGCATAAACTTTCATTGAAAGACATACAGCGACTTCCAAAGTCAGACATCCACGTCCACCTGGACGGTAGCCTTCGCATAGAGACAATACTGGAATTGGCAGAAAAAGACAAGGTTAGATTGCCTGCCCATACCCCAGAAAAATTGCGTCCCATCGTTCAAGTGGGTAGTGACTGCAAAAATTTAGTTGAATACCTCAAGGCCTTTGACGTAACGCTGGCCGTTATGCAAACCTACGAAAGTTTGGTTAGGGTAGCATTTGAGCTGGCAGAGGATTCTGCAAACGAAAACATAAGGTATATGGAGGTGCGCTACAGCCCGATACTGCACCTACGAAAGGGAATGCACCTAACTGGAGTTGTTTCGGCAGTTTTGGAGGGGCTAGAACTAGCCGAGCGTAAATACGGCATTAAGACTGGAGTGATTATCTGTGGCATCCGTCACATCAGCCCTGAAGAGGCAAACCGCCTTGCCGCCCTCACCGTGGCCTATAAAAATCATGGTGTGGTGGGATTTGACCTGGCAGGAGCCGAGGAGAGCTTTCCAGACAAAAAGTATAAGGATGCCTTTGAAAGAGTATCGTCAAATAATATCAATTGCACTCTCCACGCGGGCGAGACATACGGCCCCAAAAGCGTTCATCAGGCGATACATATCTGCGGGGCGCACCGCATAGGTCATGGTGTGCGCCTGATAGAGGACGGAGAATTGGTTAATTATGTCAATGACCACAGAATCCCATTAGAGATGTGCATTAGTTCTAATTTGCAATCTAAGGTGGTCAAGCGGATCGAAGATCATCCCATCCGCCTATTCTATGACTTGGGGATGAGGGTGACTGTAAACACAGATAACAGGCTTATCACCAACACAACCCTGAGCGACGAGTATTGGAGATTGCATCAGGAGCTTGATTTTAGCATAGAAGAAATTAAAGAGATTATTATCAATGGCTTTAAGAGTGCATTCATCCCGTATGCCCAAAAGTGCCACCTGGTGTCCGGAATAGTTGCTGAGCTAAAGAGCCTTGAGCATGGTAGTGCAGAGACAAAGAAAGAACATTAGTAACAGAGACCATGTAACGAATTTTATGTAAACACCAAGGCTTAAAAAGACGGTATCCGATAATACCTCCTGCAAAGATGCGCAGGTTCAGGCTTTCCATCTGATAACTGATAACTGAAAACTATGAACTGGTATAAGCTAGAGATGGTGGAACGGAGGGAGCAGGTGTATGGGTGCAACTTGGTATAAAACTCATACCAAAGCTTTTTCTTTCTGCCGGGCTCTGAACTCAGCAACCACTTCTCGAAACGGACGCATACGGGCAAGTTGTTCTTCAGTTGCTTCCGGGATGTCAGAGCAATCAATTTCATCGTCTGGCATTGCCGCCAAAGCATCCAGCCTTGCCTGTTGTTCTTCCGTCAGTGGCGGCAGGTTGTCCAAGTCATAACTTACGATTCCCATAGCGTCTCCTTTCGTGTGGTCCAGCAATGGCTCAAGGGAAAATATTCGAGGTTGTGACATTGGTTGGTGGTTCTAAGTTAAGGGCAAGTTGAAGAGCTAGTTTCATACAGTGTGTCGGGACAAATGTCAATTCCGTTAGGCCACTCAATGAATGTTCTGTCATCGCTAATTCTGGCTAATTCAAAGTACTTTGGGTTTTTGAGTTCTTTGCCCCATTCGCCTCTTGTGCATGCGGTAGCATCAAAGTACTTCGTTTCGTTGGTGCTGAATCGTAGTTTTAGGATATAGTTTGGTAGAAAACCAAGTTCTAGTATTGTGGGTTCCTGCATAAGGGCCTCGCTATCTCAAGGGATCAATTTTGAAAGGAGGTTCATTGTTGTCAAGTAGGAGCCAGTTAGCCTCTAATTCTTCTTTGTGTATTGCTATCCATGCTAGGACGAGTTGCATTTGTTTTGAGGGCAGTGGTTTTCCTTTGATAATATTGCCACTGAAATCAATTGTTGCCTTATGGTTTCCATATAGGGCATGAAGATGAGGCGTGTTGTGCCCTTGCTCATTTGCGAACATCCGAATTATGATGCCGTAAAACATTGAGATGGTTGGCATACGCTTACCTTTCTGTATCTATGGTAACAGGTCTTGGGTTTATACCAAGTTGCACCCATACGGGAGTAACTTGGTATAACGGCAATGCGAAAGCAGTGCCCGCAAGTTTTTGAAAATACGGGCTTTGCTCGTGTTTGCAAA